>JBBRRK010000222.1:0-6166 GCA_038200765.1 Nitrospirales bacterium | reverse complement strand
ACGAGCAGGATTGAATTGGCGGTGGCCGTGCCCATCGTCATAATGGCCCCCGTCAACGCCGGCACGGAAATATATGTATGGGTCGCGAACAGTGACCACGCAATGCCCGCGAACGCGCCCACCAAGCCAGTAATGATAATGAACGGATCAAGCCAGGATTGGAAATTGACGACGATCAGTAGATAGATCAGCAGAATGGCGACAAAGAGACCACCAAATAGTTCGACAAAGGCGTCGTGCATGACTTCGGACTGGCCATGGATTTCAACTTCCGAGCCGCGCGGCAGCTCATCTTTCATGCTCTCCGCTACCTTCCGAACATCCGCCAGCACACCACCGAGATCGCGTCCCTCCGCCGACACCAAGACGTCGATCATCGGCAGCAGATTCCGGTGCGTCACCACTCCCGGTGTTCCGACCAAGGAGACTTTGGTGATACTGCCGAGCATTTGTAGGGTCTCTTGCGAACCTTCCTGACCCTCGCGGTTTTCTGGAGCGACCGGGATCGTCTGGAGATCTTGAATGCTCGCCAACTGTGGTTGGGGGGTATAGATATTGAGCCGATACGACTGTTGTGTCGAACGGTCGAGCCAATATTTCTGATCAATCTGCTGGCTTCCGGCAGTTGCCAGGAGCATGTTGAAGCCAAAATCCTTCTGGTTCAGATTCATGCCGAGGGCGAATCTCCGGTCGCCTTCGACCAGGATAGTCGGCTGAGACATCGTTTGATAGATATACACGTCGACGGCGCCGGGGATCTGGCGGAATTTGCCCGCCAATTTTTGAGCATACGCGAAATTGGCATAGATGTCCGGCCCGTTGACCTGCAGGTCGATTGGCGCGAGCGAGCCGAAATTAAGAATCTTATCGGTCAGAACCGCCGGCTGAAACGTGAATTCCGTTCCTGGATAGCGCTCCGACAAACCTTTGCGGAGAATGTTCCGAATGTCCCACACCGGTGACAATTGATCCTTCAGCGCGATGGTCAGATCGCAATCTTGAGTGCCGATCGTTGGCGTTGGAATGAAGGCAAGGTTATGCGCTCCGACGGGGAGACCACAATTGCTGACAATCGTGTCGACGTTCCCGGGCAGCATTTCCTTGATGTCGTTTGAGACGAGGGAAGCAACACGCCCTGCGGCCTCGATCCGCAGCCCGAGCGGCGCCCGCATATGCATCTGCAACAATCCGCCCTTGATCTGGGGGTAAAACTCTTGGCCGTTGAAGTAAAACAGCACGAGCGACCCCAACGAGAGCACCATGGCAATTACGACGAAACCCACGCGATGGGCGATCACCTTTTCAAGCTGTGCGGCATAGCCATCGCGGAATCGGTCGAAGGAATCCTGAAATCCCTGCTGGAAGCGAGTGAAGACACCGCCTCCCGACTCTCTCGCGTGATGAACCTTCAGAATATACTTCGCCATGGTCGGCACGAGGGTGTAGGTCAAGATAAACGAAGCCACCATCGCGAAGATGACAGCCTCGGCCATCGCCGGGAACACCCAACCGGCAATGCCGCTTAAATGGAACAGTGGAATCCACACTATTGTGATGGCCAGCGTGGCGACGAACGTCGGGAGAATGATCTGATTGGCGGCGTCGATGATCGCCTCCTCTAACGGCTTACCCATCTCGAGGTGGGTGTCGATATTCTCGATCATGACTGCGGCGTTGTCGACGAGAATGCCGACGGCCAGCGCCAATCCACCCAGGGTCATAAGATTGATCGATTCCTCGAGCAGATGGAGGCATATGATGGAGCTGAGGATAGAGAGTGGGATCGAGGTGAGGACGATGACCGTCGGGCGCCAGGAGCCGAGCATCAGCAGCACGATGAAGCCGACCAGCAGGGCGGCGATGATCATTTCGTGCACCACATCAGCGATGGCATCCCTGACGAATTCCGAGGAATCGCTGATGAGACTCACTTTCACATCAGCAGGCACGACCTCCTGGATGCGTGGGAGCATTCTTTTGATTCCATCCACGATGTCAATGGTCGAAGCCTCACTGCTCTTCATGACGACGACGATGACGGCCTGTTTGCCGTCGACCAGCACGGAGTTCGTTTGTACCCGGCCAGCCAAGCGAACCGTCGCGACGTCGCGCAGATGGACGAAGGCGTTACCATCTCGCTTGATCGGGATGTCGTCAAACTCTTCAATCTTCAACGGGGATGCGTTCGTCAGGACAAGCCAGTCGGTCTCCTTGATCTTCATGTCCCCGCCAGGCAGCACGAGATTCTGTCTCTCGATCGCCTGATGCACGTCCTCCGTAGTGAGGTGACGGGCCATCAATTTCTGCTGGTCGACATTGATCATGACCTGCATGTCCTGGCCCCCGTAGGGGTGCGGCAGGATCGCGCCGGGTATCGTGACGAGCATGGGTCGAATTCGCATGACGCAGAGATTATAGAGCTCCGCAGGTGTCTGAATATCGGAGTCGACTTGTAATACGGCTACTGGTACTTGGGAGGGGAACAGTCGCATGACCATGGGCGCAGCAACATCCGGCGGTAGCGCTTTGACGGAGGTCTGCGATATCCCCACGATATCAGCCTCGCTGCCGGCCAGATCAACTCCGTCCTGAAGAAAAATATTGATGATGGAGTGACCGAAATAAGAGGTGCTCACGATCGTCTTGATGCCTTCGACCGTCTGAGTCAGCATTTGTTCGAAAACACGTGTGACTCGCCCCTCGGTCTCTTGCGGCATCAAGCCATCGTAGAGCCAGACTACGGAGCTGACGGGCATCTGGATATTTGGGAAGACGTCGGTCGGGGCCTCCTTCACTGTCAGCGCCCCAAACACCAGAATGAGGATGGCCAACACCACGAATGTATAGGGCCTTCTTAAGGCCACCAGGACAAGATTCTTCATGCAGGTCCGCTCTCCATATTTCTAGGGCCTGTTAACACTAATGCAAGCCGTCCACGATCAACGCGAAATTGATGAACGCAACGAACATGACATGGAGTTTTTCAAACCGCGAGAAGAGGTACCGAAATCCCTTAGAGCCGGCGGAACAGTCGTTCGATTTCATTGCGTCGCTATACATGACGCAATCGTACTCCCATGGCGTGCGTCGATTGTGCTTGAGTGGCACCACAGGAACATACATCAATCCAAGTCCAGTTGCCGCGTCGCATTGCCTTCATACACGCTAGAATGTTGTTTATCGGAAATGTATCTCATCTTGCGGGGTCCCGAGTCAATCCCCTTCTTAGTTGAAATTCCGAAAGGGCTTTGAAGGGGCTTTGATGCAGTCCTCACGCAATACGAGCTCCTCCCACGCGTTCAGCCTTCCCGATCTTGGCCTGTAGGGCCCCCCGCAACTGCGGGAGATGGCGGTGGCCTTTGATCCGCCGCAGGCGCGGCTCGATGCGGCTCAGCGCACTGGCGACCCAGCGCTGTTTCTGGTCCAACGTGCGTCAGTGATCCACCTTGTCGGTGAGCTGGCCGAGCTACGCATTCAGGGATTCTAGACAGTTGGTGGTCTTCAGGCTCACCCCCAGCAGTGGAAACAGCTCCAGGCCATGCAGGGTCAGCGTCTCCTCCAGGCTTTCGTCCAGACTGGCCCCGGCGGAGCCGTTGATCCCCCGCAGTTCCTGGCGGAGCCGGCCCAGAGCCGCCCGAGCCTCGGCATACGTCGGTCCCTCGTAGGCCTGTTGGAGCCGCCGGCGCCAGGCCGCCTGCTGAGTCTTCGGCAGATACCGCACGACGTTCTCACGCTTGTGCCACTGACCGCGTTGGATCAGCACCTGGGCTCCGAACACCGTCCGAATGGCGGTACGCAGCCCCGTGGCCCCGTCGATGATGCAGAGGAGGCCGGGCTTCACACACACCGGCTCGTTCTCGGTGGCCGTCTGCACGAAGCCCAGGACCTTCTTCTGTCCCGGTAACGTGAGCCCCAAGGCACTGACCCTCGCACCCTGCGCAAACGTCTTCCCATCAAGGACCACGGCCACGAATGCGTCCTGGTCCAGGCGCCGCTCATCGAGGGTTCGCAGGTGGCGGGCGCTGGCCCGGACGAAGCAGCGGGAGACGCTGGAGGCACTCAGCCCAAAGGCGACCGGCACCGTCTCCGCACAGGCGGCATACTGCCGACAGGTCAGGCCCACCAGCACTTTCCTGAACAAGCCGGCAGCCGCCGCCCGCGGGATTTGCAGCCCGTTCGTACGTGGTCAGCGGGATCTCTCGGTTCGCGACGCGATCACCGACTCGAGGGACCGGGATGGGCAGCTTCTGATCGGCGAGATAGACCGAGCCTGGTTGCTGTCCCCAGCGGACCACGCCGGGGCCTCCAACGCCTCTCCGACGGCGTGCAGCCCAAGGAATCAGGGCTTGGATCAGCGCCACCGTGCTGGCGATCTCCTCGGTCGGCAATCCCGAGGTGACTGCCGATATCCTCCCGTCTTTCACCTCACCTTGTCGCTGATTCCGGACTACGCTTTTCATGGAGCGGCTTCTTTCCTTTGGTGTGGGGTGATGGTGGTCTGAGCAACGCTCACTGCACCACACCGGGGCCGCTTCGTCACATTTCAACTAAGCCTGACACACCCTCGATAACTATTCTCGCGAGGGAAAATCTTGCGAGGGAAAATTTACCCTGTCTCACGAGCTCATCCACCTGGCAATGACTGATTGTCTATGCTAGATTCGCTGCCATCTATGGCTCTTGCACCACCGTCTCGGTCACGACAACGATCTTGCGCGGCTTCACTTGTGCTCGCCCTCCTCTGTCTCGTCGGCGCAGCCTGCAGCGCGACCGACCAGAATACCAAAGTTCTCTTTGAGGATCCGCGCGGAACCGTGTCTCTTCAGACGATGCCCGGTCAGTCAGTTCAAGCCACTCATCCGATCACGCTGGACCCTATCCTCATTGCCCAGATATTGAAGGGTATCGAGGTTCAGGATCAGGAGCGCGGCATTCAGAAATTACTCACAGGATCATCATCTCCCACCCCCGTCTTTTCAGACGATCAGATCCGGTTCCTCGCTCCGTTGCTGGCAGAAGGCTTACGCACGGCAGCGCCGGATCAGCGTATCGGCTATCGTGTCTATACGACGCACAAAGGTTCCTTCCTAGAATC
The DNA here is from genome assembly GCA_038200765.1 of Nitrospirales bacterium. GTDB lineage: Bacteria > Nitrospirota > Nitrospiria > Nitrospirales > Nitrospiraceae > Palsa-1315. Next base: position 1,071 of record JBBRRK010000222.1, on the reverse strand, counting down.
TTCGACCACGGAAACCACCGCCGGCTCCCTCTATGCCTATGGCCGACAGCTGTACGTGACACTCTCTCAATATCGTTACGTACCGAACCGGATGAAGATGAGCACCGGCACCATTCGACCACCTCCACCAGATTATTCAGGCCTCCGGGACCGTACCCTGCTGTTCACGCCGAGCGCTGCTCAACGATCCGATCCCTTCGACCCGCCGACAGGGGAAAAGTCGACCGACAGATTTCTCGCTATCGATTTTGGGCTTCTGCAACAGACGCCGGCAGCAACCGCTGCTGATCAGACTACGCCTCAAATGGAACGAAGCTCCCCTGTTCACGAGTCTGCAACCGGAGCCGGTCCATCCGAAACCCCGGCTCATTCCACAGAAGCCCTGGCTCAGGAAGTGGAAGCTCTCAGGAAGGAACTGCAATCCGTTCAAAAACAACTCGGCAACCAACCAGCCAAACCGGACAGCCCAACGAAGAAAACCACACCAGCGAAAAAATGAAGGCTGAAATCGAGGCTGAAGGGGGTAAGGCTGAAGGTTTCGAAAATCCGGACTCCGACATTCGACCTCTAGCCTTCGGACTTGGAATCTTCAGCCTTTCCCGCAAGTCCCAGCAGGATGCTCAAAAGGCCAGACTTCTCACCCGCCCAACCCTGGCGACTACTTTACCCGCCCGCCCAGAGTCTGCCAAGACAGCCTCTTCACCCTTGGACGCGCCTTGTCTCAAGCAAAGCCGCAGGCGAATAACTAAAGATGATCCTTCCAAGCTTGCTCGTTTACGTTGCCTTAGGATGGCCCGGATGAGTTCCCCACTGCGCGCGTCCAACGAGGCTCTTCTGAGACCGCGCGTTGCGCGAGTACAGGGAACTCACTGGGCTATCCTTCCCTGCTGGCGGACTTTTTCAGGGTACTGCTAAGAATTGCGGTAGCCGTTCGTAATCGGCATCCGCCTGTCCTTCCCCAAGGCCCGGTGCGTGATCTTGATGCCGATCGGCGCCTGCCGGCGCGTATACTCGCTGCCATCCACCATCGCCATCACGCGCGCCACCGTCGCACGATCGTACCCCCCTTCG
>JBBRRK010000221.1:0-6167 GCA_038200765.1 Nitrospirales bacterium | reverse complement strand
TAAAGAAGCGGCGTGTGCGCGAGTGGAGAAGGAGCATCGTGAGGCATTAGAGCGCATTGCGGGGATCACGGCCGAGGAGGCAAAGAAGCAGCTTATTCAAGAAATGGAAAGCCAGGCACGGCTTGAGGCGGTTGGACATGCGAAGCGGACGATAGAAGAGGCGCGGGAGAATGCGGAGCGAGAGGCGCGAGAGATCATTACGAATTCGATTCAACGTGTGGTGCGTGACTATGTGTCCGAATCCACGATTTCTGTTGTGCCGATTCCAAACGACGCGATGAAGGGACGGATCATCGGGCGGGAAGGCCGCAATATCCGTGCGATCGAAGCCGCAACCGGGATCGACCTGATTATCGATGAGACGCCTGAAGCCGTCATCGTCTCGGGCTTCGATCCGTTGCGTCGCGAGATTGCCAAGGTCTCGCTCGAACGGTTGATGCATGACGGGAGGATCCATCCGACGCGGATCGAAGAGATCGTCGAGAAAGTCAAAGTCGATATCGATAAGCTCATGTATGAGGAGGCTGAAAAAATCATCTTTGAATTGGGGCTCTCGGACTTTCACCCAGAGTTGATCAAGGTGCTCGGTCGGCTCAAGTACCGGACCAGCTATGGGCAAAACAATCTCTATCATTCGCGTGAAGCCGCGTACATTTGCGGGATCATGGCCTCGGAACTTGGTCTCGATGTGAAGTTGGCCAGGCGGGGCGCGCTGTTACACGATATTGGGAAAGCCGTCAGTCATGAAGAAGAAGGCCCTCATGCCATGCTGGGTGCGGAGATCGCCAAGAAGTACGGCGAGAGCGAGAAGATTGTGAATGCCATTGCCGGACATCACGAACAAGTGGCGCCGATCTGTCCAGAATCGGTGTTGGTTGCCGCGGCTGAAGCGTTGTCTGCGGCCAGGCCTGGGGCGAGACGAGAGGCGTTGGAGACCTATGTCAAGCGACTGGAGAAGCTGGAGTCGCTTGCCACGACTATCAAAGGGGTGCAGAAGGCCTATGCCATTCAAGCAGGTCGAGAGATTCGCGTCATCGTCCGACAGGAAGATATTACCGATGCCGAGTCGTTCCAACTGTCTCGGGATTTGGCGAAGAAGATTGAGCAGGAGCTGACCTATCCCGGCACGATTCGAGTGACGGTGATTCGCGAGAGTCGGTATGTGGAGTACGCCAAGTGAAGGTACTCTTTATCGGCGATATCTTTGGAGAACCTGGGCGTCGTGCATTAGCTAGGGCTGTTCCGAGGCTGGTGGCTCAGCGGCAAATCGATATCGTAATTGGGAATGGAGAGAACGCAGCCGGGGGATTTGGCATCACGCCGGAGTTGGCTGAAGAGTTGTTTGATCTCGGCCTTGCTGTGATTACAACTGGAAATCATGCCTGGGATAAGAAAGAAATTCTCGACTATTTCCCCCGGGAGCCACGACTGCTTCGTCCAGCCAATTATCCGAGTGGTGTACCTGGTAACGGAAGTGTGGTGGTCGAGTCGGCTGGCGGGGAACAGTTAGGCGTGATGCAGCTGATGGGGCGAGCGTATATGCCGACATTGGACTGTCCGTTCCAAGTGGCCAAAAAGGAATTGGCCGCGCTGAAAAAACGAACAGCTGCCGTGATTGTTGATATGCATGCGGAAGCGACGTCGGAAAAAATGGCAATGGGGCATTATTTGGATGGAGAGGTCGTCGCCGTGGTCGGTACCCATACACATGTGCAAACGGCCGACGAGCAGATCCTTCCGAAAGGGACTGCGTATCTGACGGATATCGGGATGACCGGTCCGCTCCATTCCGTCATCGGGGTGAAGAAAGAGTTGGCGATCGAGAAGTTTCTCACCGGAATGCCACGGCGCTTTGAAGTCGCTTCGGGTCCTTCCGTCTTTTGTGCGGTGTTGCTCGATCTTGATGCGCGTCTTGGCAAGGCCCTATCGATCGAACGGATTCGTATCATCGATTAAAGGAGACTCACCACGAGCCCTCCCGGTTTTCCTGATCTCTTTTCCCCTGTCGTTCCTCCGAAACGGCTGTTCACGGTTTCGGAGTTAACGGGGCTGCTTCGTACCTCAATCGAAGAACAATTCTCCGACATTTACTTGGAGGGTGAACTCTCCAATCTCCGTGCCCCGGGATCTGGACACATCTATTGCACCCTCAAGGATAAGACGAGCCAAATCCGTGCGGTGCTGTTCCGGTCCAGCGCTGTGCGGCTTCGCTTTGCTATACAAGAGGGAATGCAGGTGATCGTGCGGGGACGGCTCACGGTCTATGAACCGCGCGGAGAATATCAGATTGTGCTTGATACGGTGGAGCCGAAAGGAATCGGCGCGTTACAGATCGCATTTGAGCAATTAAAGGGACGATTGACCGCGGAGGGACTGTTCGATCAGGACAGAAAGAAGTCGATCCCGGCATTTCCTCGGACTGTGGGTGTGGTCACGTCACTGACCGGCGCAGCTATTCGAGATATCCTGGCTGTGCTTCGGCGGCGCTGGCCGACGATTCAGATTCTCATCGCCCCAGTGCAAGTCCAAGGGGAGAGTGCCGGGCGTCAAATCGCTCAGGCGTTGGCTGATTTGAACGGCTGGGGCTCTGTGGATGTCATCATTGTCGGGCGAGGCGGAGGCTCGTTGGAGGATCTCTGGAGTTTCAACGAAGAGATCGTGGTGCGTGCGATTGCCGCATCCCATGTACCAGTGGTGTCGGCTGTTGGTCATGAAATCGATGTCACGCTTGCTGATTTTGTCGCCGATCTCCGGGCGCCGACGCCATCGGCGGCAGCGGAGGCTGTGGTTCCGGTGTTGGCCGACATCGTGGAACGATTGCGGGAACTGACGGTCCGTACGGGGCAGGTGATGCTCCGGCATTGTGCCTTCGAGCGGCGACGGCTCGATGCAGGCATTCGTGGGGTGACGGACGTACGGTTCCGTCTCCAGAAAGCAGCACAACGGACCGATGATATGGTCGACCGATTGCGCGAAATGGTCCAACAACTGCTTACGTCCGGGCGTGAACAGGTTCATGAGGCGCAACGCGACCTATCCGGTCTCAACCCGCTTCTTACGATCACGCAAGGTCTGGCGACAGTTCCGCAATTCTCGAAGCGCCTTGAGGGGCAGATGGGAGTCGTATTGGCGCAGCATCATCACCTGATCCACGCGATGCTGAGGCAGCTCAATACCCTGAGCCCCTTGGGGATTCTTGGACGTGGCTACAGTATTCTTCAAACCATTCCGGCTCGTCAGATTCTCCATAGAGCGAACGATGCGGAGGTTGGACAGGAGTTAGAGGCTCAATTGGCAAGCGGTCGATTGAGTTGCACGGTTACGCGTGTGTGTGACGATGCCACAGTTTGAAATCGCGGTGTGGTCACGTATAATGGGCCTCCAGGCATATCACAATTCACAATCAGTCATAGCGAGGCATGTTGTGGCCGCGGTAAAATTTGAACAGGCAATGGCTCGACTCGAAGCCATCGTTGGTGAGTTGGAAAAAAGCGATCTCACTCTAGACGAATCGCTCAAGATCTTTGAAGAGGGCATTCGCCTCTCAAAGAATTGTCTCAAGATTTTAGAAGAAGCCGAGCATAAAGTAGAAGTGCTCGTGCAAGATAAGAACGGCAAGAAACGGATCCACGCCTACTCTCCAGACGACGCCACCGATGAATCTTCTTCCTAGCGTCCCTCGTACAGGTTTCTATTTCCGTCCATACCTCGATGAGCGATTTTCCTAGTCGATATGGCTTCTTTCCCACGTGTGCACAAAGAACGGTTGGACCGTGTGCTTGCCGCTCAGGGTTTGCTGCCCAGTCGAGAGGCTGCGGCGAGAACCGTCTTGGCAGGAGGAGTATCGGTTGATGGGATCATGGTGGATAAACCCGCGAAGTTGGTGTCGCTGGATGCGCGGATCGAGATCGTGCAGCCTGCCCTGTATGTCAGTCGATCGGGTGGCAAGTTGGCTGCAGCCCTTGATGCCTTCCATATCGACCCGAGTGGGATAATTGGTTTGGATGTCGGGTGCTCGACTGGTGGGTTCACCGACTGTTTGTTGCAGCGAGGGGCCACCCGCATCTACGCAATCGACGTAGGGTATGGACAGTTTGAATGGAGGCTCCGTCAAGATTCGCGTGTTGTCTTGCTCGAACGGACCAATATTCGATATGTTGACTGTGCGGCGGTTCCTGAGCCGATTGACCTAGCGGTGATCGACGTGTCTTTTATTTCTCTGACGCTGGTCTTGCCCCCGGTTGTCCGCCTACTCAATCGTTCTGCAGTGGTTGTGGCGTTAGTGAAGCCACAGTTTGAAGTCGGTAAGGGTCAGGTGGGACGAGGGGGGATCGTGAGAGATGATGCGCAGCGCGAGGCGGTGACTGAGAAGGTCATTGCCTGTGCCGCTCAGTTGGGATTTCAGCTGAAAGGCGTGCTTGATTCTCCCGTGATAGGGCGAAAAGGGAATCGGGAGATTCTTGTTGGTTTTTCACGCAAGATAGCAGCTTGATTGGGTGGACGGTGGACAGATGATGGCATGGATTCATAGGCGATGGGGGCATGCATGAAAGTACTCGTGACTGGAGGTGCCGGTTTTATTGGATCGCATTTGGTCGACCGCCTTGTCCAGGAAGGGCATGAGGTTGTTGTCGTGGACAATCTGTCCACGGGGAAGCGGGGAAACCTCAATCGGGCCGCTCGTTTTTTTAAGCTAGATATTCAGAGTTGGCGACTCGAACGGGTGTTTCGCAACGAAAGGCCCAATCTGGTCATGCATCTTGCTGCGCAGATGGACGTCAGAAAATCTGTAGAGGATCCCATCTTCGATGCCCAGGTGAATGTCCTTGGGACGCTGAACGTCCTACAGCAAGCCATCAAGCATGGCGTGCGGAAGGTGGTATTCTCTTCTTCCGGTGGGGCCATCTACGGAGAGCAGGAGGTATACCCTGCCCCCGAGTCCCATGTCACGAGGCCCCTGTCGCCTTACGGCATCAGCAAGCTGTGTGGGGAGCAGTATCTCTCCTACTATCAACGAGTGAACGGGCTTCAAATTGTAAGCCTGCGCTACGCCAATGTCTATGGCCCACGTCAGGATCCTGATGGAGAGGCCGGCGTGGTGGCGATTTTTATTCAGAAACTGCTGAATAGCGAGCAAGCGATCGTCAATGGGAATGGACGGCAAACGCGAGACTTCGTCTATGTCGAAGATGTCGTTGAAGCGAACCTTGCGGTGATGGGTCAGGAAATACAAGGGACCTATAACGTTGGAATGGGGGAGGAAACCTCCATCAACGATTTGCTCAGGATTTTAATCACCCACACGAATTCAACCAGCAAGGAAGTTCATGGGCCTGCAAAATTTGGCGAACAGGTACGGAGCGTGATTGATTCGAGCAAGCTCCGTCAAGGATTGTCCTGGGAGCCAAGAACCGAACTGAGTGAAGGGCTCAAGCGCACCGTTGACTATTTCCGCGAGCGCATGAGCTAGGCTTGACTGTGCCGTGTAGCAGAGGGAACAGAGCCTGTGTGCCATAGGCCTTGGTGGGAGTGGACTAATATCGAGGGACAGTTCCGTCCACCTGGATCGACCAAGCGTTGATCCCCCCCACCAAATTCTTCACATTCTGGAATCCCTGTTGAAGCAGGAAGTTCGTTGCATCGGCGCTTCTCATGCCATGGTGGCAGATCGCAATAATCTCCGAGTCGCGGTTCAATTGAGCGAGCGATTGAGGGAGTGTTCCAAGGGGAATGAGGATTGAGCCATCCAGTTTAGCCAGGGAATACTCCCATTCCTCCCTCACGTCAAGCAATACTAGTTTGTCGCCTGTATCAAGGCGTGTTTTCAGTTCTTTCGGGGAAATGGTAAAGCCCATCACGTGCCCTCCTTACTTGAAATCATCATAATATGTGAGGGGTGAAAAGCTTGTCAATGAGCCTGAGAGTGCCCTCGGTCTGGGCCTTTCTGGGGTAGAGCACAGACAAGATGGATAAGGTTGCATCCTTTTCTTTTTTGGGAGAAGATGGAGACAAGAAAGAAATATACATATGTGCTTATTACTTTGACTCCGGTTAGCTTTTTTGCCACTCTCCCGAAATGGGGCGACCGGGTTATCCCAAGAACATGCGGGAGTTCCGTCAGCGATTTTCAACCCCCGAAGCCTGTCGCGCTTACCTGGTTCAATGCC
>JBBRRK010000220.1:0-6210 GCA_038200765.1 Nitrospirales bacterium | reverse complement strand
CGTGCTATTGATCAGGAACCGCCCGACTTCGATGCCGGCGCCTTTGATCTTACCTTGAAATACATTGTTCAAAAAGCGAGGAGCGAATCGAAGATTGGTAAAGATGTTGCTGATGCCAACTTGGACCAGGTCTGGCATAATAAAATCATAGCCCTTCGCCACAGGTTTAAGCACATAGCGATCGACTTTGAGATTGAACGCGAAGATGTTGGTGTTCATCGGTTCCCAAGGATCATACTCGTCACCGTTTCCCTCATCGGCCCTGGCAAATGGATCGATTGGTTCGTCCGCTGGAGTCTGATCCCCGGTTGGCCTCACGTCGTTCAACCCTTGTAGCTGCACTGTGCCGGTTTTCTCTGCACAGCCGGTAGCCAATATCGTCGCAACACCCAGTAGACAGCACGCCAGCAGACGAAAGTGAATCATCACCCAGGCCTCCCTACCCCACATGGGTCATACACACGTCTACGCCGACCGCCAGCAAGCCGCTTCTCTGAACAGACTGCTGGCTCAGCCGACGCGCACTGTACCAAATGTCGAGGCAATCGCCAATCTAATCTTATCTTTCGTGCAAAATCGCGGTGTGGCGCGCGAGACGCCCGACTCGCGTGACGGGCGAACCCTATCCCTACCTGCCTCGCCCGTCTCGTTTGAGCGCAGACTAGGATCGGATGGCGGCTTGAGCAAATTCAGCAAACCGTCGGAAATAGGCCGCACCCCCGACTTGGTAAGTGTTGTTATGGTCCGCGCCTTCAATGACATAGAAAGACTTGGGTGGCTTGGCCGCCTCAAAGACCTGCCGCCCCAATTCGAGTGGGATAAGGTCGTCTTTGTCCCCATGAATGACCAGCTTCGGCAGCGAGAGCTGCGGAAGGCGGTCGATCAAGGTAAAGTCTGCTCCGAGCAGCCAATGAACCGGCACCCCTCCGTAATGGAACTTGGCCACTGCACCGATCGACGGAAACGCCGATTCGAGAATCAGTCCCGCGGCAGGTTTCTGAGCGGCAAGTTCACCAGCCACAGCCGCACCGAGAGAACGCCCGAAGATGACGATGCGGTCGGAACGGATCATCCTGGTTCGCGTCAGATAATCATGCGCCCCGAGCGCATCCTGATAGAGTCCCTCCTCCGATGGCTTCCCCTGACTCCGGCCATAGCCGCGATAATCAAACAGGAACACCGACAGACCCAACTGATAGAGAAGCGTAAGATTCTCCAGGCGGTTGATGATGTTCCCTGCATTGCCGTGGCACCACAGAATGATAGGACGGTCTGCCTGTACCTCAACGTACCACCCGAATAACCGCGCCCCATCAGCAGCCTGAAACCACACCTCTTCCAGCGGCAATCCGCTGAGCTGAGCCCAGTCGCGATCTTTCCATGGTTCGGGATGATAGACGAAGAATTGATCGAGAATACCCATCGTACCTTACATTGGAGATCGACGACTTAGCAGGCTGCGGAAAAACTCGGTTAATGCCCAAAATGCCGAAAGAATCTTCCCTACGGCGCCGATGTCAAAATCGCCTCAGGATGCTCAAAAAGGCCGGGCTTCTCACCCGCCCAACCCTGACGCGCCGAGACGCGCCTCTTCCCAAGCCAAGCCGCACAAGCGACCCAGTATGATCCTTCCAAGCTTGCTCGTGTATGTTGTCCCCAGGATGGCTCGGATGAGTCCCCCACTGCGCACGTCCAATGAGGATCCTCCGATTTTTTATACCGCTTTTAATATAAGGAGTGGCCAAGTCTGCCCTTTACTGCGCGCATCGAACGATATACATGCTCCCTCCAAGCTTGCTCGTTCTCTCTCTAGGGATGGGGGCTGATTGATTTTCCACTGCGCGCGTCCAACGAGGGTCTTCTGAGACCGCGCGTTGCGCGAGCACAGAAGATCATCAGGCTCCATCCCCTCTTCGGTCTGCGAGCAAGAAGGGCACCTGGCCACTCCCTCCCCTGCTGGCGGACTTTTTCAGCATCCTGTTAGAAACGCAGCCCGATACCAAACGAGACAGACTGAGAACGAAAATCCAGCGCGAGCTGCTTCCAGTGATAGTTGGCTGAGAAGTACTTGTACTCGCTGAACAGAAATACATTTTCGCTCAGATTGCCCTGCACTCCGCCAAAGAACTGATGACTGAATGCCCATGAGCCTTCAAAATCACGGTCCGTCCGACCAGGAATCTCGGCATGGCTGAGCACTCCGCTCGAATACCCACCCCCGACCCCGATATAAGGGACAAAGGTCTTCCCTGGGTAGCGAAGAGTCAGATTCACCATAGAACTGAAGACCCAGAGGTTTGTACTTCCCGCGGACCCTGCGTTCACCGGCGAAGAAAATGTGATCTCACTCCCGTGGCCAGACGACTCCAGTCCAATCCCGATGATATTTCCCAAATCGTGCGGAAACACCGTGGCCTTAATGCCAGCTCCAGCCCCATTGGTAATCCTGGTGTCCGAAGGGTTGGCCCCCTGAGCAATGAGGCCTTGATCTGATGGAAAGACTCCAAGTGCATACAGGCCCACATCGACGTCGGCGGTCTCAGCGGCTAAAACTTGGCCTGCCTGCGTGAATACAATCATGAAGGTAAGCGACCACGAGAAGAAAACCAGGAGCACCAATGGGAGTGGCCACATCTCGAGTCTACCCTACCGCGCATTGATCGGCAGCGCCGACCAAAATAAAAGGGCCTCTGGGGCTTCTACCCCAAAGGCCCCTTCGATTACGGACGCTCGAGAATTAGTTGCCCTTAACGATCGTGCACCATTCGCCGTAGATCCCCAAAATACTCTTGGCGTAATGGTCCACTGACGAGACTTTCGTGATTCCACCATTGGCCTTGGCAGCAACGATACTCGCATCACCCTGGGCAATCCATCCCAAAATCGACGTCCCGCAGGCTTTCCCCTCTTTGCTCGCATTGCTTTCATCCGTCGCGATGTTGCCGTACTTCGTCTCGTTGAACGTGGTGCCGGCCATCGGCGAGTAGACGATTTGGCAGGCCGTCAGGCTCAACGCTGCCGCTGTCAATCCTGCGAGTGTCAATGCGAGCTTAATCTGCTTCATGAATCCTCCTGGTTTTGGGATGAGTGAACCTGGGCTCCCCGACGGATCCCTCCATCGGACTTTTCGTGCGCAGTATAGAAGGGGATAAAGAATCTGTCAATTGAGAAGTGAGCAGGATGCAGGGAAAGATCGGAACACTTACTCGTTCGACATCTGACGATACGGAATGGAATTAGAAAAATGTCTGGATCGCGAAGCTCAGATCATTGTCGCGGTCGCGATGATTATATTCAAGCCGAAGGGCCCAATTCTGTGACATCGTATAGCGCGACCCGACAAACCATCGAATATCGTCGGACTGCTCCCCTAGCCCATATTTCAAATATGTCCCGGTAGCCATAATTTTCCACTGATCGGTTAGGTCGGCCAACATCCCGACCGTTCCACCACCGCCGATGCGATGCCGCTCCAAGTAGGCACGACTGTAATTCGCGTCGGCCTCTGCAAACGCGAACAACACTTCCCGCTTCAGCAATCGAGACTCGATCGCTCCCCCAAGACCGACATTCATGACACCATTGCTGCAGAGCTGACACTCGTTGTGTTTAATGGTCTGCATACCCACATTGAGCTTCCATGAGGGCGCGTGAAAGACCGAGTCAATCGGTGAGAGCGACAAGACGTTGGCAAGCGTCGCCCGTTCGATCCTCGTCTGATCCATGCGGTTGTAGTGACGCAGGCTGACCGACGCAATCTCAATCTGTGCATCCGGCGTATACCCGACCTCTGGATCGAGCAGATCGTGATACCCCGCCCGCACGGTGACCTCTTCAAACGTATCGTTGTTCCGCCAGCCGGCACCCACCGCGGCACGGGACGTCTTGTGCCCCAACTCCGGTTGTTTTGCAAAGGGCACCACCGTGAACTCCTGAGATGGAATTCGGAGTTGACTACGGGCCGTCAGGATTGCCCGGTTACGCTTTTTCCATTCAGGCGGCGGGGAATCGGTCGTCTCGGATCGATACCGGAGATAGTCTGAAGCAAGATCGAGCAGAAACGCTTGCCGCGTAGGATCCAATTGGACAAAAGCCGATGAGGTGAGTTCGCCGAGATCTTGCGTGATCCGATGCGCCAGCCCTCGTTCTCCCACCGGCAACGATTCACGCTTCCGCCGGATGACATTGCTCCGGGAGGGCCGATAGGCGATGCTGGACACCAGCCCTGGTTTCGATGCAATCAGCCGGACGGTGTCGGCAGGCACGGTCCAAATAAAAAACTCGTCGGTGAGATGTAGGGTGGGATCGGCATAATCGAGAAGCGCCAAGAGATGGTAGGAGCAGTTCTCTTTGAAGAAGAAATAGTCAAAGGCGGCATTCCCGAGTTCCCACGAATGCATCAGCAACCGCCTCACTTGGTGTTCCGTGAAATTAAGACGATATTCCCAAATATCTCGATTTTCGATATCTCGATACTCCTGCACCTTTAAGTAGTAGGGATAGGTCGAAAAGTATCCGCTGTATCCGCCGAAAATGCCACGGATCGGATAGGCGATTCCGGCGTCAGGAGGGACGTACGCCGCATAGTTAATCGTCTGCGCCAGAATTCTGGTCTGTTCGGTCTGGCCCTTTTGATCAATCCGAAGAAACGTATGGCCGAACATGGATGCAGGATTGTTCAAGAAGGCAGAGGGAAAAATGAGCGTGATCGAGTGGGCCTCGAAGTCATTGAACCAGCGATCAAACCGTTCGCATACCATATTCGGCAAACGGGAATCGTCGAATTGCAACCGTTCCCGCAACCAGTAGTACCGGGCAATAAAGGCGCATTGAGCCGGCTGCCTCGAGCGCCCAACAAGTTCCTCGGAAAAGAATTGCGTCAGTGTCGCGTCGAGTTCTGCCTGTGGGTCAGTTTTCCCATCGGGCGACATGAAAAATCCAGGGTCATCCTGCTCACTGGTATAGCCGCCAAAAATATTTATTCGATAATGAAGCAGTAGATGCCACTCTCGCTCGCTCGCGAGCTTGGTTTGCGAACCCTTGTTGATCAGCTCAACAAGATAGGCATTCTCAGGAGGCGCACCCGCATCAGCCGGCAAGACTGGAAAGAGAAGCAGAATGAATAGCAGTAGAGCGATGTACAAGCAGCGAACCAGATAGACACAGGGCTTCGACCATGAGATCGAAGCCCTGTGTTGATTATTAACGAGTGGAAACCTGGGCAAGGACTGGATGCGAGGCGATGGCATCATTGATCGCTTTCACCATCGCGACCGGTGACGCTTCCCCGGTCTTGACCAAGGAAGTGTACCGCTCCTGAGTCATGGCAAAGAATGCTGCATGTTGCTCGGACGGCACACCCATCAACGTGGCGAGCGATGCGAGATGCTCGCCCTGGCCCTGCGCCATTTCCTGAGACAAATTTTCAAAATTGAGCTGAGCGAACACCGTCGTCTTGTGCTCGGCCATGACCTTCCCATCGTTCGTGCAGCCTGATGTTCCGCTGCTGATCCCGAAAGTCCCGCTGCCGAACGTACCGTTCGTAGTGGCCATCATCACTTGTGGCGCGATGTTTTTTTGGTGCGCATAATCAGCCCAGGCAAGCTTGCCCAGCCCACAGCCAGGGCCGGTGTCCGGATTGGCCGCCAAGGCTAGGCCAGTCTGCATGCCAAACAGTACTGCAACCGATAGCATGATCATTTTCTTCGACATAAGTCCTCCTCCTTGTATGATTATGAGTGGATTACTCCCCGTTGGGTGGGAGATGCAACGGTTGCATTATAGCCGAAAAAGAACGTTCTGGTGAAAAAATACTTGCCGCCTCTCTATGCTTCCACTAATGGGTTGCCATGCAATAATTTATTCCTCTCAACATTTCAAGGGATCACGTCCGTCCGGCTTCACCAGAACCGTGACACATGAAAACGATCGAGAACCTTATCCGAAAAATCTAGCGGGTCCGCTGAATCCGCGATCAGCTCCTGTAACTGACGTATCGCATTGCCTTGCTCAGATTCCGGCACTCCCAACGTGACCAAGAGACTCGCGAGATATTCTCCCTGCCCAACAGCCAAGTTTTGCTGAACCTCTGAATACCCTATCAGCGTGAGATTTCTCACTGTCTTCAATCGCGTAACCTGCTCTCGTTGTTCACGGGAAGGCTTCCTCGGATTCAGCACGACGTGATAGTGATGTTTCAGGAGGAGATTG
>JBBRRK010000219.1:0-6259 GCA_038200765.1 Nitrospirales bacterium | reverse complement strand
CAATGTCTTCCACCCGAACCGCGACATGATGGAATACCTGATCGCCGAATTTATTGACCCAGCCAGGGATGATGCTCGTGCGGCCTCGATCGTCGGAGTAGGCTTGATCCACGAAGAGCGCTGGGTACCCAACCTTCCGGTAGACCTTCGCGTACCAGTCTTCATACTCGATCGTTTCACTGTACCCATACCCAAGCCTCGTGAATTCCTCCGCACGTCGGTCGATATTCAGCGTCCGCAGCGTCAGATGGTCTGCGACCGGGTAGAAGCCGACTCCTGCCTGGTCCAGCGAGTCCTGCAGCATGTTGGCCGCCCGATTCCGCGACACATAGTCGTCGATCATTTTGGCAATCAATGCATCCAACTCAACGCCTGGTTCCATAGTCCACGCTCCTTGCTGATCAGACACGGACACTATGAGCCGAATTGAATCCCCTGGGCCAACGGTAAATCATGGCCCCAGTTGACCGTGTTCGTCTGCCGCCGCATATAGGTTTTCCAGGCATCAGAGCCGGCTTCGCGCCCTCCACCGGTTTCCTTTTCGCCTCCAAACGCGCCGCCTATTTCTGCGCCTGACGTCCCGATGTTCACATTGGCGATCCCGCAGTCGCTACCGGCAGTGGAGGTGAACCGCTCACTGCTCCGCACGTCGGACGTAAAGATCGCAGACGACAATCCCTGGGGCACCTCATTCTGTAACGCAATGGCGTCGTCCAGGTCCTTGAAGGTCATCACATAGAGAATCGGCGCAAAGGTTTCGCGCTGGACGACGGGCCAATGGTTCTCCGCCTTCACGATGGTCGGCTCCACGAAGTATCCCGGCTGACTCAGCCCCTGCCCTCCATAGAGCATGGTCCCTCCCGCTTGCTTCACCTCTTCGATCGCCCTCCGGTAGGCCTCGACCGCAGCTTGATCGATCAGCGGACCCATAAGCACGCCCGACTCCAATGGATTGCCGATGCGTATCTGTTTGTATGCCGGGATCAGCTTCGCGACCACTTCGTCGTACCGGGACTCGTGGACGAACAGCCGTCTGGTTGTGGTGCACCGTTGACCGGCGGTGCCGACCGCACCGAACAGAATGGCGCGAATGGCCAAGGAGAGATCCGCCGTCTGATCCACGATAATCGCGTTGTTCCCGCTCAGTTCCAACAGCGTACGCCCCAGCCGTTGCGCGACAGTCGAGGCCACTGCTCGACCGACCGGAACCGACCCCGTGAACGAGATCAACGGCAATCGTCGATCCTGAACCAATGTCTCCGCGATCGCCTTCTCACCCGTCACGATCAGTGAGAAGATCCCTCGATACCCCTGTTGCTCCATCACGCGGTTGCAAATGTGCTGCACCGCAATCGCGCAGAGCGGCGCTTTCGGCGAGGGCTTCCACAACACCGTATCTCCGGCAATGGCGGCCAGAAACGCATTCCAGGCCCAGACGGCAACGGGAAAATTAAAGGCGGTAATGACGCCGACCGGTCCAAGCGGATGCCATTGCTCCGACATTCGATGCTGCGCCCGCTCGGAATGCATGGTCGTGCCATACAACATCCGCGACTGGCCCACGGCAAAGTCCGCCATGTCGATCATTTCCTGAACTTCACCGTCTCCCTCCGCTTTGATTTTCCCGACTTCGAGACACACCAGCGAGCCGAGCAGATCCTTGTGCTCCCGCAACGATGCGCCGAGCAGCCGAACGAACTCTCCCCGCTTGGGAGCCGGGACGAGACGCCATTGTTGAAACGCGGCCATGGACTCCTGCACGATGTGCTCATAGTCATCGCCTGAACAGGCGCGAATCTGCGCAATCGTCTCGCCGGTCGCAGGATTCACGGACTCCAGCAATGAGGTGTGCTTGCCGGATGCCCACCAATGGGCCCCGGTGCTGCCGCCGACATTGACGCCGCTCAAGCCCAAGCCCTTGAGGGTTTCCGCGGTGGATATCACGTGTAACAAGCTCCAAACCGATTCTTGAGCACGTCTTGCAACGGAAACGATTCCTGGGTCACGAATCCCCTGTACTGTGTCGGCGCCGCCAACACGAGATCGGCGACGGCACAGAGGCTCGACGCGGTCGTCACTTGAATCGCGGACCAGAGTTTCCCTTTAATGCATTGGGGATAGATCTTCTTTACATAGTTTTCCTCGAACAAGGCGCCCTCCCTCATCCCCATGACGGAGGCATAGATCAGCACGACATCTTGCAGTGTCTGGGGAATCGCCCGTTCGAGAATTCGTTTGAGCGTTTCGCGATCTTCGTTCAGTTTGAGATCTTTCATCAAAAGGTGAATTTTTTCGCAATGCCCCGGATACCGCAGCGTCTTGTAATTCATGGTCTGGACTTTTCCCGCATAGGTATCCGCCAGCGTTCCCAATCCTCCTGAAGTGTTGAACGCTTCGTACAGGAGTCCGTCCACCTCGATCGTCTCATACCCTTCGAGGGGCAGGAGGGGCACCTTCTCCCCCCCTTCAATTCCGTAACAGATGTTGCCGTACTCATTGATCAGCCCATCGGTGGACCAGGTCAGTGAATACTTGAGAGCGTTACTCGGGTGAACCGGCAAGGCGCCGACCCGCATCTTGACAGTATCCACCGTATCGAAATGGGTGATCAAGTCGTGCGCCGCAATGCTGATGAAGCCTGGGGCAAGACCGCATTGCGGCACAAAGGCTTGCTGCGAGTCGATGCTCAGGACCTTGACCTGATTGGTGACCTCGACGTCCTCCGTGAGGTCGAAGTAGTGGAGCCGGTGTTCCCGGGCCAATCCGGCGACAACCGGGTTGCAGAAATAGGGAAGGCTCGACAGGACCGCGTCGAATCGATGCGCCGTCAGGTATGCGCTGATAGAGTCGGGATGTCGGGCATTGAGGTGCAGGGGCGTCACTCGCGAGAGACCGAGGTCCTCAACAAACCGTTTGGTGGCGTCGAGGCAGATGTCGCCGAGGCTGACCTCATAGTCGCCGCTGTCCGACAAGAGACAGGCAACCAGTGATCCAATCTTTCCGGCACCAAGGACGAGTACACGATGCATGGGAGACCTCACATGCAACACAGTATACTCCCGCCCAAGGCACCAATGAAGAACATCTTGTTTCCGACACCGTGGGTTGTGGGTTCACGCGTGACGAACGCCGACCCATATCCCCCCTGGAGTATGTGCATCAGCATCGACAAGTGGGATCAAGCCCCAGGCACATCGGGAATAATCTGGATATTCCAGTAACGGGAGAGGAGTGGCGGCGCTACACTTTTAGATGAATATCATTCCAAGCGTATGATTTTTCTACATTTATGAAACATGAAGCACGGAAGGCGTTTGTGGTACGCTTACATACCAATAGGAACTACGGTGATGTTGCGCCTACCCTCTCAAGTCGTGCTCCCCTTCGGCTACCGGATCACGGTGCGCCAACTTTCCGATACCGATATGGACCGTCGTGACCCGAATGCCGACGGGATCTGGGATGACGACACAAAGACCATTTATCTTCGGAAGCGCTTACCCATGACCAGGCGGCGCTATATTCTCGCCCATGAACTTGGCCATGCTTGGCTCGACTGGCAGCATCGGCATCTGGATAACGGCAAAGCCAAGACCTAGCAGGATGCTGAAAAAGTCCGCCAGCGGCGTTCTCGCATCGCTCAGAGGCTCAACGTACCGAAGCGTACGCCTCGCCTCTTCGCTCGCTGCGGACTTGCTGGACGGCCTTTTTGAGCATCCTGCGAGTTGTTCATGTGTCAACGCCACGCATAAGAACACAGCGGGATTTGAGCGTGAACTGAGTTTTTCCGCAGCCTGCAAGTCTGAATAATTCACGACTTTGGCGAGAAAACAGGCCGTCGAGGCTCCAATCTGTGCGAGAGGAGCGGTGTTCAGACGTTTCTACGCGCAGCACACAGGAGCCCCGATGGCCACAGCGTGTATCGCGCAACTGACCTTCAAATGCTCTCCCAAGACGACGACGGTGGCTCGATTCGATCAGGCGCAGGCCAGCACCGACGGCGGCGGCTGTGGCCGTGGGCGCGGTACCAGGGTAACCACACGTCAGAAGGGAGGCAGAACGGTGGCGGAGAGAGCTCAGACGGGAGACGTGGGTCGTGAATCTCCCGTGCAGAACTTGCGACGACCACCGGATCACACCCACCAGAGAACCTGGGGCCCTGCCGCTGCCCTCAGCGACCACGACAGGGGCAGAGCAGTCGCCGGCTTCTCCAGCATGGCGGCCACTGACTCTCTGACCATCGGTCATGAATAATGCAGGCTAGAGGGTTTCCCAATGCGCGCGTCGAACGAGCACCTGCTGAGCATGCGCGTTCCGCGAGCAGGAAGGATGGTCTGGTGGCTCCCTATCCCACCCTTCCACGCTCGCTCGTTCTCTCCCAGGGATGGGACTTGACTGATCTTCCACTGCGCGCGTCAATACTTACTTTCTCCCAGTTCACCCGCAAACCAAGTAGGGTGTAGGGAGCTTTCGACTGCGGCCGTCGAACGAGGCCCTTCTGAGGGCGCGCTCCGGGAGCAAAGAAAGCTCCTCACACCCCTACGCCTCACCTTCCGCGACCGCGCGTTGCGCGAGCACAGAAGATCATCAGGCTCCATCCCCTCGTCTTTTCAGCATCCTGCTACCGGATGGAAGATTCCAACGTCATGGCCGTGAACTGTACCGGCGTGGGGACTGCCTCCGCTTCCGAGCGGTGCCTGTCCCCTTCTTGTTCCCACTCTCTCAATCTTGCGACACCTGGGTCATTGGTGTATATACGATAATGTGTTTACGGGGGATATTCCGAAGTCCATTGCCAACTTCGAGAAGCATGGCGTTCCGTTCTAGGAGGCGGCCACAGTCTTCGGCAATGCCACGGACTCGACTGGGACGACGTAGCACATTCGCACCAGGAGCAGCGGTTCAAGCGACTTGGTCTATCGGTGAGCAAACGGCTGTTGCTCGTTGTGTATACGGTACGGAGGACGGAGCATGAAAAATAAAAATTGCCTCTTCGTCCTGGCGAGTGAGGGAAAACAGCTTGAGAAACGTCGTTCTCTCGACAGAGACGGGGCCGTTTTGAGGGTCAAGACCTCTGGCATGATGGCAGGATGCGAACACACCGACGCCTGCGAGATGCCTATCGTTTTCCTAGGTTCCGTCCAGCTCCGACTGTGGTGGGCCTCTTCGGCGACCCGAGAGCCCGCGTGATCCGGCTCCAGCGGCGGGGAAAAATGGCGTGCAGCGCCGCGGCCTCACCCATCGCGCTTGGTACGACCGAAAGATTCGCCGGGTTCGCGACCTGCCCTGCGGGGACAGGCGATTCTACCTGGAGTGGGAGATCCGCCGCGTCGACTGCCGGCATTGCGGCACGGTGAAGCAGGAGAAGTTGGACTGGTTGGCGGACACCCCGTTCGACACCAAGCGCTTCTCCTTCTTCGTGGGACGTCGCTGCCAGACCATGCCGGTCAAGGACGTGGCCCAGGAGACGCACCGAGCCGGGTGGACCATCAGGGATTTGGAAACGGCGTACCTACGCGAGCTGCTGCTCCACGTGTGCCAGCCCGCGCCGAACGTGGTCGGGATCGACGAGATATCCATCCGCAAGGGGCACACCTACCGGATTCTCGTCAGCGACCTGGAGCGGCGGAGGCCGATTTGGTTCGGAGGCAAAGACCGCTCGGAAGAGAGTATGAACGAGTGCTACCAGTGGCTCGGCCCGTCGAAGAGCAAGAAGACTCGGCTGGCGGTCATGGACAGGTGGAAGGCGTTTCGCCACGCAACGCTCAAGCCGGAGCACGCGCCGCAGGCCGCCATCCTGTTCGACACATTCCACGTCATCTGTCATCGTGGCGAGACGTTGGACACGGTTCGCAAGACGGAATCCTACCGTCTAACAGGCCAGGATCGACGCTTCATCAACGGCCAGAAATACACGCGGCTGTCGCACCGGGAGAACCTGAAGCCGGATGGCCGGCGGAGCCTGAGACTGCTGCTCAAGGCGAACACACGTGTGAACACCGCGTACCTCCTCAAGGAGGAATTCGGGCCACTCTGGGACGACGAGCGGGGAGGCTGGGCGCGTCGTTTCTTCGAGAACTGGAGAACGTCACTGAAGTGGCCGCGGCTCAAACCCTATGAGAAGTTCGCTGAGATGATCGACCGACACTGGGACGGCATCGCGGCCTATTGCAAGCCGGAGAACAAGGTCGCCTTGGGGTTCGTCGAGGGGCTCAACAACAAGATTCGCGTCATTCAGCGACGCAGCTACGGGCTACGC
>JBBRRK010000218.1:0-6342 GCA_038200765.1 Nitrospirales bacterium | reverse complement strand
AGTGTCGCTTCCCTACAGGCAAGTGAATTCCGATGCCCAGATTGGAGGCCTCAACCCGATTCCATACAGCGATAAGGGTCTCGGCGATATTCGTGTCGCGGTGAAGTATAACGTCCTCCCGACCTTGCGGAGCATGGTTGTCTTGGGCTTGGGTGTCGATCTACCCACCGGAGACTATGGGCAACGGGTGCAGGGAGGATCGCTCGCGGAATCGACGCTGCAGATTGGTCGAGGAAACTTCGGTCTTGTGCCGACCATTTACCAAAGCTATGAATTGATTCCCCACCGCCTCAATCAGTTTGCCTTGGCCAGTTACCGCCACACGTACAAGAACAGCGACGGGTATCGATTTGGCGATGAGGTAAACCTCAGCGCAGGTCTCAACATTATCCCCATTGAGAACTTCCCATGGCTTGTCCTGACACAGCAAGTGAATTATCGCTGGATGCAGAACGACTCGATGGATGCGGCGTTGTTCCAGTTCAATCCCGGAGGAGGTAACATCCTCCTCGATCCGGCCATTAAACACCGGGCTATTCCGACCACCGGATCGACCTACCTGGCCTACTCTCCCGGCATCATGCTGAACCTCTGGGACTACGCATCGTTCTACTTCATCGCCCAGATTCCCGTGATGCGGGATTTCAACGGCAACCTCGAACAGCAACGCAGTTATGTCTTCGGACTGAGCAGATCGTTCCAGTTATTCAGCGGGTCGTAAGGGCAAGGGAGAGATGATCAGCGCGTTCTTACAGATGCGGATAGAGAATCGACGAGGACAATTCTCGCGTGCGATTGCGGGCATCTGTGTCGTGCTCTGGCTGACCGGGTCCGTCTCTACGCTGTACGGAAGCCTCACGCAGCAATGGACGGCGCCTCACTGCCCGCAAACTCATTCCAATAGTGCGCATCACACCCATGGGTCATGTGCATGGCATTGCGACGGCATCGACACCCCATCCTCCTCGGTCCGGTCCTGGCGGCCATCCATTACTCCGACAGGATTCCTCTCCGTACATCTCAGCGCCACGTTGCATAACTCCATTCTTAACGGAGGGACCACCACCAGAGGGCCGCCTCTGTTCGAGTCTTTTTGGCAGGCTGCGGAAAAACTGAGTTTAGGCTCAAATCCCGCTGTGTTCTTACGCGTGGCGTTGACACATGAACAACTCGCAGGATGCTCAAAAAGGCCTTCCATCAAGGCCGTAGCGAGCGAAGAGACGAGGAGGTACGGACCGCACTTCGTGGGGCCGTTCGCCCTTACAATAGGTCTTGGCGAACGGAAGAGACCCTCCAGTACTTCCGACTCCCGAAGACTCTCGTTGAGCTTCTGAGCGATGCGAGAACGCCGCTGGCGGACTTTTTCAGCATCCTGCTAGCCATGTCATCAGCTCTATACAAGGGCGGCTTCCCCACGAGGAAGCCCGCACACACAAATTAAAAAGGATAACGATATGAAAGCGAATAAGAATCGGACAAGAGTTATCACTGGGGCGACGACGGCAATACTGGGGATGGCGTTGATCGGCCTTGTCAGCTGCAGTTCGGGAGAATCGACCAGTAGCACTGTCGCCCCGGATGGCAGTGCGGGGCTGTCAGGCCCGATCGCCTTCGTCAATAACCGGGGTATTGGCAATCAAAACACGCTCTCGGTTATCGGCATAGACTCTCAGGGTAATCTGAAAAATGTTTCGACGATGGGGACAGCAGGCGAATTCGGGAACAATGCGCTAGGAGACATGCAACTCTCGAATGGGGATTGGGTTTTTGTGAATATCGGCGCATCGAACAGTGTCGCGACCATCGACCCACTCAGTGGAGCCACGCCGATCCATGAAGACACCTTGCTCACCGGCACTCGTCCCGTTCACATCTATCGGGATCCGACGGACGGAGAACGTATCTGGTCCATGAATGACGGCGATCCGACAGGTGGAAATGACAGCATCACGTGCGGAGGAGTGGGCACATCAGTCACTGTCTTAAAAAATTCCCACATCGGCATAGGGGGAAACCCTCCATCAGTCGTAGGCATCACCTGTACCCTGGCAGCCGGCCACGGGGTCACTGCGTTCTCTCAGCCCACACCGACGGACGGAAACATCCCGAAATACGCCGTGATCACGAACGAAAAAGGCGGCCAAATGGCGTTTCTTGACAACAATCAAGCCTCTGCTACTTACAGCAAAATGGTCGCTAGGCTGGATCTTTGCACCGATTTGGGCCAAGCAGGGCTGACCCCGCCTGGAGCGGCCTGTGACGACGAAACTCCAACAGCCTTGACCGTGCCGTTTACCCTGAATGGCTCAAACCCACACGGCATCCGCTGGTCGAAGCAGACCGGCAAGATTTACAGCGTGCAAACAGGGTATAGCGAAATCATCGAGGTCGATCCGAAGCTCATCGTGCAAGGCACTGGCGATAATAAGGCTGCTATTACGGTGAGGAAAGTGAGTTTGGCTGGTACGCCCTATGCTTCATACGGAATCACTCCCGATGGGAAGTTCCTCTTCCTCCGTGGGCGAGACATTACGAGCGATGTAGATCATATCATCGGCAAGCTCGCCGTGGTCGATCTCATTGCTGGTGGGCCGCTCACGATTTCAGCGTTGCCGGATCTTATGGATGTCGTTCCTTCGACTTTCAAGTTTACGCCGGACGGCCAGCGGCTATATCTGCTAGCGGCGGATACTGCGACGGGAACGGGCAATCAGCTTCTCAATCAGAAAAAGAATCGCCTATTCGTCTTCAACCCGTCGGCCTTTCCGGTTGTACCGACACCAACAGAAATTGTCCTTCAGCCGGCCAGCGGGCACAATTTCGACGTGCTGGTCCAGGGGTCCGGCCAAGCAAGTGGGGTTCTGGTGTCGAATGGAACAGCAGGACTTAATGGTTTAGTTTCCTTCATCAACGCGAATAATCAGCTCATCGGAAATCTAGTAGTCGGGGTAAACCCCGGAGCAGTCATGATCTATGCTCCTGGTGCAGCTGAGGCCGGTAACCAAGCAACGTCCTAGTTGCCCTTCAAGTCCGTCCGCCCATCTGGTTAGGGGGGCGGCTCGACGATCACAGGATGCCTGAGCAGGGGCCAATCGAGATACTATTTCCGTGTTAGTGACGGGGGCAGGACAGCCTGCCCTCGTCACGCATCAATAAATACAAACCATTCATCCTGTAGCGTGAGTGAGATGGAGGTGGAACCCGTCAATCGTTCCTGACTCAGGCAACCTCTCCCTAAACCGCCTTCACCGTTTCCGCTCCAGCAATGGCTCAAGCGTTGGGAAGAGCTTCTCGACAATGATGCGATAGCCCTCTCCGGTCGGATGAATGCCGTCGGCCTGGTTGAGCGTGGTGGACACTGCCACCCCATCGAGAAAAAATGGAATCAGCGTCAGGCGATATTGCTTCGCCACAGCCTGGTAGATCGCCTCAAACCCTCCGATATAGTCTTGTCCATAATTGGGGGGCAACTTCATCCCCGCCAACACCACGGTGACCGAGGCCTGCTGGAATTGTTGGATAATCCGTTCGAGGTTGGATTTCGTCTCCTGCAAGCTGAGGCCGCGGAGCCCGTCGTTAGCCCCAAGTTCCAGAATAACGATTGTCGGCTTGCTGTTCAGAGCCCAGGAGACTCTCCGGACTCCTCCGGCTGTCGTATCGCCGCTGACTCCCGCGTTCACGACCCGATAGGCATAGCCTGCCGCGTCCAGTGCCCGTTGCAGGTGTGCGGGATACGACTGATCCTGTGGCACACCTAAGCCGGCCGTTAGGCTATCGCCGAAGGCGACGATGCTCGGGCGTTCACCGGAAACTGACCTCTTCGCTCGGTCCGGTGCCGCCGTCGTGTTTGCCACCAGCCGTAATGCCGCGCCTTCGCGCAGAGTGCTTGACGACGGGGATTGAGCGGCGGGCGTACTGCCTCGGTCATACCCACAGAGAAGGAGCAAGGAGAAACAGAGGCAGGAAAATAGTTTTGTGAGAATCCATGAGCAGCGCATCATCATCCAGTATAATATAGCCTCGACGTGGACGATACTGTGGGAGCTAGACCGACAAGATGATTTCTCTCTCTCATCTGACGATGCGCCTGGCTGGCGGCGGCCATCAGATTACGATCCTCGACGACGTCACGCTTGAGATTCCCGATAAGCAGCGCGTGGCCATCGTTGGCCCCTCTGGAAGTGGGAAGTCCACCTTGTTGGGTCTCATCGCGGGGCTTGATCGGCCAACCTCCGGCTCCATCACGTTGAACGGCGTGGAGATCTCGACAATGCGCGAGAGCGCCTTGGCGCGGTTTCGTCGCGATCATATCGGCTACATTTTTCAATCCTTTCATCTCATTCCCACCCTCACGGCGCTGGAAAACGTCCTGGTGCCGCTGGAGCTGGCAGGCATGCGCACGGCGCAGGATCGCGCGACGGATCTGTTGAATACCGTCGGCCTTGGAGAACGGCTCCATCATTATCCTGTCCAACTGTCTGGAGGCGAACAGCAGCGGGTGGCGGTGGCCAGAGCCTTCGCCTGTCACCCACCGATTCTGTTGGCTGATGAGCCGACCGGCAACCTGGATTCAGCCACGGGCGAACACATGATGCAGCTCCTCCATGCTCTCCATCGCGACTACGGCACCACCTTAGTCCTCGTCACGCATGATCGGTCCATCGCCTCCACGATGGAGCGTGTGATTGCCTTGCGCGATGGCCGCATCGAATCCGATACCCTCGCCGACTCGGAACCACGGGTCGAAGAGTCATCCCGGTGATTCGCTTCATCCTGAAAATGGCGTGGCGCGAAACCAGGGGAGCCTGGCGGCACTTTCTCTATTTCTTCGCCTGTATCGCGATCGGCGTCGGGGCCTTAGTCGGGGTATCGCTGTTTGGCGTGAATATGGAGCAGGCCGTCACGAAAGAAGCGCGGGGACTGTTAGGCGGGGATCTCGAAATTCGCCTGACTCGCCCCCTGAGTCTCGCGGGACAGGCGGTGCTGAACTCGCTGAGCGAGCGTGGCATGCTCTTCACTCATGTGAGCGAGCTGGTCGCGATGGCTGCGCGCGGAACGCTTGGGCCAGTTGCGACCCAGTCGACCCAGATCATCGAGCTGAAAGCGGTCGAGTCCGTCTATCCCCTCTACGGAGCCATCAGACTTGAGCCGGCGCAATCCCTCGATACCCTACTCCACCCGGATGAACATCGCTGCGGCGGCCATTCCTGTTTTGGCGCAGTCGTGCAGGAGTCGCTGTTGATTCGGATGGGCCTCTCGGTTGGGGAGCGACTGAAGATAGGCCAAGCAGTGTTTTTGATCACCGGCATCGTGCGGACCGAGCCGGATCGATTGGCCAATGCCTTCACCTTGGGTCCACGGGTGATGATTACGCAGGAAGGATTGCGAGCGGCGGAGCTGATTAAGCCAGGAAGCCGGGTTCGAGAACGCTATCTCGTAAAAACGCCCCCCGATACGCCGCTGGAACCGCTACGCTCCGAGCTGCAAGATCGGCTGGAGGCAGATTCCGCGCGCGTATCCAGCTATCGCACATCCCAGTCGCAGTTGAGGCAATTTCTCGAACAACTCTCCCGCTATCTCGGGCTGATCGGTCTTACCGCGCTGTTCATCGGTGGACTGGGGGTCGGGACCTCGATTCACGCGTTCTTGCGTGACAAGTTGCGGACCATTGCGATCTTAAAAGCGGTCGGCGCTGATTCAGCCACGGTGGTCTGGACCTATGTGGTGCAAGCGATCTTTTTGGGATGTATTGGGAGCCTCGCTGGAATCTTGTTGGGGATAGCGCTTCAACGGGGGTTGCCGCCTCTGATGGCTATGCTGTTTGTGTCCGACATTCTCGATCAGTTGGGGGTGTCCTTGGAATTGTCGTGGGCCTCGGCGTGGCCCTTGCTGAAAGGGGCGGCGCTGGGTCTGTTGTCGACGCTGCTGTTTACCCTGTGGCCCCTCTTGAAGATTCGAGAGGTCCATCCAGGAGCGATTTTTCGGCGTGATGCCGAACAGGCGACGGTCGAACAGGGAACTCCTCAGTCACGATGGTGGGTGAAGCGGGGACTGACTGACCCATGGAATGTCGGCACGGCCGGAGGAATCATTCTCGGGCTCTGCGCCTTGTCGGTGTGGCAAGCCGGTTCGTGGTCGATCGGCCTGTTCTTTATCGGGGCGATGGCTCTCGCCATCACGGTCCTTTTTGTCTGCGCGCAAGTGTTTGTGCGAGGGCTGGCCTGGATGCCGAGGCCTCGTCTCTTGAGCCTTCGCTATGCGCTGGGCAATGTCGTGCGGCCGGGGAGTCAAGCGACCGGGATCATGGTCGCCATCGGCATCGGCGTCATGGCGATTGTGACG
>JBBRRK010000217.1:0-6376 GCA_038200765.1 Nitrospirales bacterium | reverse complement strand
CATAAAACCGGACATTTCTACTTTGGGCTTGACAATGCGGGGACATCGGCTTGACTTGCCGTTCAGCGCTTTGTTAGCATCGGCCCGCGGGGTGGAGCAGCCCGGTAGCTCGTTGGGCTCATAACCCAAAGGTCGAAGGTTCAAATCCTTCCCCCGCAACCACAAGTTTCTCAACCGCTTCCACACCATCCTCCTATCGTTCCCCGCTCTGAACGGCTATTTTGTCCGTGTTCTCCCAGATTACCAAAACCTTGTCCGTGAGCGGCCCCTTTTCTTCCACAACTCCATGCGGAGCTGCAACGACATACCGAGAGGCTCAGGCAGGTCCCCCGGTCTGCCGATCAATATAACTATTTCCCCACGCCTCGCCTTGAGGTTTCCATAGCCCCCGCCTACAATACGCCTCCTTGCGAGGCTCCTATGCCCTTCTCGATTCGTCCCTCCCGCCGCTTTCCGCTGGCGTACTTTTCGAGTTTCTGGTTACTGATCGTATTCCCGATGCTGAGTAGTGGACCAGCGTATGCGGAATGGGTGGTGGTTGAGAAAGACTATCTCATGCCAGGGCTACAGACTGTCTACGTCGATCCGAACACCATTCACCGAGAAGGGAATCTGGTGACGATGCGGCAATTAATTGACTTTAAGTGGATGCAAGGAGGTGTGAGAACGCCTACCCGATTTATGTCTACGGAGACGACCAAGCAATTCGACTGCGCGGCAAAGCGCGTTCGATTGCTGGCGTTCACGGAGTTTTCACGCCTCATGGGAACCGGTATACGGAATGATGGATTGGTAGACAAAGGCAACTGGATACCAGTCGAACCAGAGAGTATTAGTCAAGCGCTGCGGGAAGTGGCGTGCGGCAAGAAGTGATTGCACAGGCGCAAGTAACCTTCGACGTAGACACGGTGACGCCATGAGCACCGACCGTCCCAAACGCGACAGCATGTCCCTCGAAGAAGCGACCGTCTCCAACATGTGGGAGATTGCCGCCATTGTCGAACTGCTGGACCGCCTACCTTGAGTCGTATCTACCCACCGAGGCGGAGAACAAGATCATCGATGAGATTCTCGAACTGCTGAATAAGAACGGACTGACTTTCCATCGGTCAATGAGCCTGAAGCAGCTAGGCTTTATTGAAGTGACAATGAAGAAAACAGGGCAGTCTAAACCGAAGCATCCCAAACAGGCTCCTCCTCGTTCTTGGCAGGAGCGATTTCGTACTGCCCGGAAAATCGTTGCTGTCATCGTTTCTCTTCCTTTAACAGCTCTAGCAGCTATTGGGTACTACTACCAGTATGGGCCACAGATTTCGGCGACACGGTCTGGTTCGCTTAATCCAACGGATCCATTTGCCACTGAGTTTACCGTAAAGAACGAAAGCCTATTAACTGTCTCCAGAATCCGCGCAGATTGCAGTCTTAATAATATCGAATTCACACCACCGCTTACCCCTCCAATGAAGGTCCAACAGATTGTGGGAGTGTCTACAGATAATATGTCCAAACTGCTTAGCCGGGGCGAATCCATGGCAATCATATGTTTGTCCAACGGTTTCAAGTTTAGGGATAGAAAACTGATAAAAGGAGAATTACTAATCGAGGTGTCTTTCCAATACTTAGTTCTAAGTAAGACCATAAATCTTTCGATGAAACAGCTATTCAAATTTGATGGAAGAATGGGGGCTGACGGAAATTTGCAATGGATGCGGCAACCCCTCGATAAAGGAAGTGTTAGAGAGCGGTCTTTGTGATGGGGTCTTGATAATAACTATCGACTGCCCGGAAAAGGACCTGGCCTTCGGCCAGCGAGCCAAGCACGCTGCCTCAGACCTCGCCTTCGGGAAAGACGGTACCGTTCAGACTCACGGCCACGACAAGTACAAGCGCGTCCTTTGTGACGTGATCTTGCCTGACGGCATCAACCTCAATCAGGAACTCGTTAAGCAGGGCTGGTGATGGTGATATCGGAAGTATGCGCCAGGGGATACGGTGCTGGAACGACTGGAGAAGGAAGCACGAGAAGCGAGGAAAGGCTTGTGGGATGATCCACAGCCGGTGCCGCCGTGGGAGTGGCGCAAAAGGAAAGAGCGTTAGGGGTGGGCTTATCTCTTAGCGTTGGAGCGCTTGGAATCGGCGCGTGTCGCTCTTAGCGGGAGGCGACTTGGAAATCATTCAAGAATGCTGTAGGCTTCCGACCATCTTAACAACTGCCCCTGATGTAGGAAACCGTATGCGTAGCGTCACCATTTTATTGTTGCTACTACTGACATTTAGCGCTCTTTCCTGTGTCCATGACAATCCTAAATTCGGCGATGAAAAGAAAAGTGAATGTGGGAAAGTACCTGTCGGGGTAACCATAGACAAAGGCCAACTTGACATGGCAGGGGCAACAATCGGCAACTTCTCACTAGTAAATCTCAATATACAATTCACACCTGAATTTCAAAGAATTATTTCCGATGCGGCTACGAATGCGCTGGTTCAAGACTACATAAGCTGTAAAGTTATAGAACGGGCCGGAGTACAAAAGGACCCTGAGCTAGTCGATTACTTCACACACCTAACGTATTTCCTATCTAGCAAACCCACCGGAGAAGAACAGACCAAATGGCGACAAGCGAATCCTTTTCCAACGAAGAAAGGGAATCCAGTATCCCAAAGCCCCACCACCTCGCAACATTCAGAAGGTGCCAATAGCCCCAACGTTGCGGGAGACCATAACGTTGTCATAGTCAATCCATCAGCAAGTGAAGCCAAGCTTGATGAAATCAGAGATTTACTCAGGCAACGGGGCTATCCGGATGATCCTAATAAACTGCTTCAGAAGTATCCGCTAGGATATGCGATTTTTGATCTCACCTACATGAACCAGGTTACTCCGTACGAGGGGCTCTCCGTGCTGAAAAACTATGAGGTGGATTGGAGCGTGGCTAAGATTATCCAGAACACGAAGGATCGAGTTGCACTTCGGCTGCCTGATTTAAAGCGGAAGGACGGAACGGCGGGAATCACAGACGCAATGACGGGTGGATGGAAAAAGGTCGGATATCTTGGTTGTGTTAGTATTTCGACCAAAACTGAACACTTGGGTATATGTGGGGAAATACTCGCCATTAGAGAAGATGGGATTGTGTTTCTTGTGAATCTTATGCAGTTTCCACCTGTGCCTAAAAAAGTTATGTAGGGCTGCGGTCACACGCCTAGCGCGGGGTTTCACGCCGTCAGGGCAATCGTCAACGAGGGGTTAAATCGTGAGCGAATCGAGCCCCCGCAACCACAAGTTTTCGAATACTTCCAGTTCAGCGGCTCTTCTCTCACCAGCTCTCACGTCCTATTTTGTCGTGAGAAGGTTGGCCTGTTTGAGCATCCTGTTAGAGTTTGGCCTTCATAATGATGGCTCGGACTCGTTCTCGTTAGGCCGCCCTGATCCCCGTAAACTCGAGACCGAAGTTTGGGCCGTCGACCACCGCACCAGGGCTTCGTCGATGCGCAGAGGCCATTGCTGGTCGTGAAGGAACAGGGACAGGCGGAGCACCATGCCCACCTGCACCTGGACAAGAGACTTCGCGTGACAGCCGCTTGTGGAGAGATCGAGGACCGTCGCCTCGCCCTCGAAGTCATCCCCCCCCCCCCCCCAAAAAAGAAGAGACGGCAACTCAGGCTGAGACGGCGACCTCGACGATCCGCCATCATGGCTTCGCAGCCAGAGTGTAACGCGTGGTTGGATATGGGATCCTGAGTAGCCATGGATCATCTCCCTTCTCTCAATCACCCAGAGAAGAAATACTTCGACCATAACAAGACTGTAACGGACGAGGTGTCGATCCACCTTCCTCAAGAAGATGAATCCGAAAGAGGGGTCAGTAGGATCCTGATCGCAGTATCGCCAATTTGTTTATGTGTGGAACAAAAACCTCGCAATCCGCTATCGTATCCGAACCGACCTCGGCTACAGTCTGCGTAGAAAATGGCTCGACCTATATGGAAACGGTTTGCGACAAGAGAGACTCTTTGATCAAGGAGGCGTACGACGATGAAACGGCAGATCAACCAACGAATGGCCGCATTGGCCCATTCGGAGATTCGAGCGATGACCCATGCCTGCGTCCAGGCGAAGGGCCTCAACATGGCACAAGGGGTCTGCGACACGCCGGTTCCGCCAGTGGTGCTTCGAGGCGCGGCGCACGCGATGGAGGGCGGGAAGAATGTCTACTCGCGATTCGACGGATTGCCCGAGCTGCGACAGGCGATCGCCAAGAAACTCGCGCAGTACAACGGCATCGTGGCTGACCCTGAAACGGACGTGACGGTCAGTGCGGGAGCCACCGGGTCCTTTCATTGTGCCTGCCTGGCGCTGCTCAATCCCGGCGACGAGGTCATCCTCTTCGAGCCCTACTACCAGTACCACATCAACGCGCTACTGGCGGTGGAAGCGGTTCCGGTGACGGTGAAGATGCGGGCTCCCGATTGGACATTTTCTGCAGCAGAGGTCGAGCGTGCAATCACGCCGCGGACCAAAGCGATCATTGTGAATTCGCCGGGCAATCCATCAGGGAAAGTGTTCAGCCGACAAGAGCTGGAGAGTATTGCCGCGGTCACGCAACTCTACGATTTGTTCGTATTCACCGACGAAATCTATGAATACTTTCTGTATGACGGCCGTACCCATGTAAGCTTCGCAACCCTGCCTGGAATGGCCGACCGAACGATTACTATCGGCGGCTATTCAAAAACATTCAGTGTCACTGGCTGGCGCATCGGCTACAGTGTCGCAGCAGCGCGGTGGGCGCAGGCAATCGGTGCCATGAACGACCTGCTCTATGTCTGTGCTCCGACGCCGTTGCAGGCTGGGGTGGCGGTAGGCATCCAGGAACTTCCGGACTCGTTCTACCGCAACTTGGCGCGAGACTATCAACTGAAACGCGATCGGTTCTGCCAGGCCTTGGCAAAGACCGGTCTGACGCCATCGATTCCACAGGGCGCGTACTATGTGCTGGCCGACGCGTCGCGCCTGCCTGGCACAACGGGAAAAGAGCGGGCGATGTTTCTCCTCGAGACGATCGGCTTGGCCGGCGTGCCAGGTGAAGCATTCTTTTCCGGGGCTGACGGGAAGCAGTTCATTCGATTCAGCTACGCCAAGACCGATGCCGATATTTACGACGCCTGCCGGAGGCTTGCACGGCTTGGCTAACAGGCTGTCGAAAAAGTCCGCCAGTGAACCGTCACAGTGTCTCTCTTTCTCGCCTGCACATTGCTCGCAACCTTGTAAGCCAAGCCGCGAGTCATCCGTCTGTTTCCATCGCCATCGTGAATCGCTTCTTGTGCCATAGCGGATGATTGGTAGAGATCCTTAGGAAGGACGTAAACATATCCGGGTTACGGAGCAACTTCCTGTGCGGTTCAATGGAGACCAGATTTTGGGATGACCCTACACCTGCCGGAGGCCTTCCTGAGTGATCTCAACGCGGTCTTCTACCGTCAAGATTATCCGTTCCTCTGTGTTGAGATGACGACGCAGGGCATGCAGGGTTGTCATTTTCCCAGATCCGGTGAGGCCCATACACCAGATGATGCCATCTTGAACCGGATCTCCCGTCCTGCGGTTTCCAGCGTTCTGAAGTATCCTGATCGGACATAATCTTGATACGGGACACCAGGGCGCGGCGATACATGCCGGGAATCCGCATATAGGCAGAACCTGTACCATCCACGTGAAAACGAATGGCTGTTTCCTTGAGATCCGAGTACGGCTCGATGGTGAAGGTGGCCTGGACAGGGCCAACAGCAGGGGGAGGCCAACGAATAAAAGAATCTATTCTATTCGCTGACTTATTATTCTGCTGGAGTGGCTTATCTACGAAGGGTTCTTCGCTCGGTTTGGTGGGGTAGGTGACATGCGGCCTGATGGCATGCGCAAGTGGGAGGGTGACACGTGGTCATTGTGATCCCATTCAGGCTCCAGGGCGGAGAAGGCCTTGGCTTTCTTACGTCGGTGAATCTGGGTCTCGATGCGAGGACGATCCTTGCGTTGAGTGCCGTGTGTTGGAGGCTGGTCAGGCACCATGATGTTTCTCCTCGGTAAGAAATTAGTCCTCCAGTCACCATAGCATCGGGTGAATTGGTGGGTCAACGAGGACAAAGCCTCAATATTCTTGACACTACAGAGCCGTTTGCTATGGTTGCTGACAGCAATACTTGCCTTACGTGAGGACAACCACCATGGCTAACTATTCAATGACATCTGTCGTCTCTCTCATGGTCTGGACTTTGGCTACACCGCTCCTTCCTCTCGCCTGGGCAACCGACGACGTCAATTCGATCCGATTCGGAGAACCTGCCATGGCCTATGCCGCAGGCTCTATCCAGCTATCGA
>JBBRRK010000216.1:0-6404 GCA_038200765.1 Nitrospirales bacterium | reverse complement strand
GCCTTGTCGCGGAATCTGGACTCCGCTTTTCATGGAGCGGCTCCTTTTCTGGGGTGTGGAGTGGTGGTGGTCTGAGCAACGATCACTGCACCACACCGGGGCCGCTTCGTCAATTTTCAACTAAGCCTGGCACACCTTCTGAAACGGCACCCCGATCTGTGTGAGGTAGTCGGGAAGTACATGGGCGGGAAACCCTGGCTGCTTTTGATCCAAGTTCACTGCGACAAGGTCGAAATGAATCGGTGCACGTTGTTGCAAGACCAGTAGCAAGTCCAGCAGGGCGTAACTATCTTTTCCTCCTGATAGGCAGACCATGATTTTGTCGCCATCTTTGACAAAACCATACTCGCCAATGGTTTCCCCAACGAGGCGAAGCAGCCTCGTTTGCAACTGCTCCGTGACTCCATCGAGTTTCAGGTATGGACCTGAGGGGCTTGCCGAATGTGACATGGGTGGCATTCTATGCGGTCAGCCCGTGGGTGTCGATCTCCAGCCGGAGGCATCATGGGGAATGGTGAAAACCGCTTCGGCCGCATATTTCAGTCAGTTCTATTCGTCTGTACGGGAAACATTTTTCGTAGCGTGACGGCTGAATATGCGCTCAAGGCCAGGCTCGGCGCTGGCATGCTCTGCGTCGTCAGCTCAGCTGGGATTGACGCCAAGCCTCAGCCGATCCATGACTGGGTCCAGACTCGATTGCGCGAAAAGGGAGCAGATCTAACGAGACATGTTCAACGACAACTCACCAAGGAGCTGGTCGAGGCTGTCGACCTCGTCGTTGCAATGGGACGAGACCACCAAGTCTTTGTCCGGGAACAATTTGGACGTGACGTTCCCCTGCTTCATCAGATCTGCCTTGGCCACGACACGCCGATTCTTGACCTGCATGAAGTGATGCCGGATTGGGAGACAGACCCCGAGCGGGCTCGCGCCTACGTGTGGTCGGTGATCGATATCATCTGGGCCAGAGCCCCAGCCATTCTTTCTCGCCTCCGTTAGACAGGTTTTACGCCATCTATGGCCTGGGTCGGTTCATTCTTGGACTCGATCGGACATTTTTCCACTTAGACACGGCAGTCAACGGAACAGCCTTCAAAATCAGAGCAATGTTGAGGCACGTGCTATATTTCACACAGCACCTCCTGCAAGTTGACTGGGTGGAATATGGCGTTGATGCAACAATCGCGGACACAGGACGTGACAGTGTCTGATAGCCATGATCAAGAGCCGGAATGGGTCTCGTGGTCCAATGAGAAGCTCCTGACCCTTCCCATGAGCCAACTCAGAGTCACCCTCAACGGAACTTTTTTGTCAGAACAGATCCCGCAACTCTACGCCGAACTGGAAGCCAGACAGCTCATATTCCTTCCCCACTTTTGGTTGTCAAACGAATGGTTTACTCCGGATGGTGTGCCGGGGATTGCCGTGCCGTTTTACCTGGCCCATCCACGACTTGCAAAACTTGAAATGGACCAGATGATCGAGGTCGAGGGTGGGACCCTGGATTGGTGTATGCGCATTTTGCGGCACGAGGCCGGCCACGCCGTGGAAAATGCCTATCGGCTCCGCCGCCTCAGCCGCCGGCAACAAGTTTTTGGTCGCTCGTCCGATCCCTATCCAAAGCATTACAGCCCCAGGCCCTACAGTCGGAGCTTCGTGCGGCATCTCGATGTGTGGTATGCGCAAAGCCATCCGGATGAAGACTTTGCGGAGACCTTCGCAGTCTGGCTCACACACGATTCGACATGGGCCGACCGCTACAAGGGTTGGGCTGTGCTCAAGAAGCTGCAGTATGTCGATGGGCTGATGGAAGGGCTGGCAGCTGTTCCACCCAAGGCAATCACGAGTGAGGAGATCGATCCGCTGCCCGAACTGAAGAAGACCCGGCGCGAACACTATGAGCGAAAGCGCAGGCACTATGGGGTTGAACGAACGTCATTGTACGATCCAGGCTTGAAGCGACTATTTTCCGACGCCCCTGCCTATGCCGGCAACATGAGCGCCGCGACTTTCCTGGACCGCTTTCGAAAAGAGGTGCGTCGCAAAATCGCTGCCTGGACCGGCGACTATCAATATACGATCGATCAGGTCCTGGAGAATATGATTCAGCGCTGCCGACAGCTCCACCTGCGACTGCCGATCGTGGAAGAGCAGGCGAAATTGGATTTCACCATTTTGCTGACCGTCCATACGATGAACTACTTGCGCAGCGGGCGGCATAAGGTGGCGGTATGAAACGTCTCCGAATTCTCGTCTTGATGCACGAAGATCTGGTTCCTCCGGATCCTCTCAACGGGCAGGAGGTGACAGGAGCGGATTGGAAGACGGAATACGATGTCGTCTCGACACTCCGCAAGCTCGGGCATGACGTGAAACCGTTGGGAGTCAAGAGCGATCTCGGAGTGCTTCGAACGGCCATAGAAGACTGGAACCCACACATTGCCTTCAATCTGCTCGAAGAGTTCGATGGAGTGGCCGTGTACGACCAGAACGTCGTGTCGTATCTTGAATTGCTTCACGTGCCCTATACCGGCTGTAACCCGCGTGGGTTGATGCTGGCGCGAGACAAAGCCCTCTCCAAGAAGCTGTTCTCGTTCCATCGTATTCCGTTTCCAGACTTCATGGTGGTGCCGCAGGGGCGGACAGTCAAGCGACCCAAGTGGCTGTCATTTCCCCTCATTGTCAAATCGACGACTGAGGAGGCGTCGCTCGGGATCTCTCAGGCGTCCATTGTCCAGGATGACGAGAAACTCAAGGAGCGAGTCGAGTTCATCCACACGAGTGTGGGGACCGGCGCCCTTATCGAGCGATACATCGAAGGACGCGAACTCTATGTCGGAGTGATGGGTAATGGGCATGTCCACGTCTTGCCGGTGTGGGAGTTGATCATGGACCAGCTGCCGGATGACGCCCGCCGGATTGCGACGGAACGAGTCAAATGGAATCGCACGTATCAAGAGAAGTATGGGATTCGGTCAGGAGAAGCCAGGAATCTCCCCGTAGGGAAAACCGAGGAGATTCAACATCTCGCGAAGCGTGTCTATCGCGCCCTCGGCTTGAGCGGCTATGCACGGATCGACGTGAGAATGGACGCGGAGGGGAGCGTGTACGTGCTGGAAGCCAATCCGAATCCACAAATCGCGCACGACGAAGATTTTTCTGATTCAGCAGAAAAGGACGGTTATCCCTATAAAGATCTGTTGCAAGAACTGCTGAGCATCGGGCTTCGCTGGCAGCCGGCCAAAGCAGCCTAGCTGTGACCTCACTCCATATCTTCGGATATTTCAGGCTCATGTCAGAATGCCGCACCCTCGTAGGGCTCCGCAACAGTGCGTATGCCTCGTTGATGTGAGCCGGTGCGAACTTTTGGGCAGGAGGCTGAATACGTGAGTAGTGCGGGCTACGGGCCGAAGCGGAAACCAAACAGCAAGGCAACGCTTGTTTGGTCGTTCTCAGGTAATGAAGGAGAAAGATTGATGTCGTGAAGATTTACGATCAACGTCGAAGTCAAGGCGACATTGTGGGTAGCCTGGTACTCCAGTGAGGCCCCGATCGGGATATACCAGCTGGTGTCGTTGCGGTCAATGCGCCCAGGACCAGTTCCGCGATCAAGATCTGCATGGATTAATCCGATACCTGTGAAGGGTACAAGGTTAATGCCATGATTCAGCCGAAAGTAATAGCGGCCGACACCGGCGAAGGAGATCTGAAAGAGGTCGCCCATCGGGCTGACCTGCATCAGCGGTCCAACAGAGAAGTTCCGATCGATGTAGTAGTCGGCGTTGAAGGCCAGGGTGAACACCGTGTCATTGACCGTGCCAGCGGTGAACCCCAGGCCGCTCCCGAATCCCCAACGTGGTTCGTCTGCGCGGGCGTGGGGTGTCCCTATGGTTGTGCCCGTGCCCAAGATCGTCAACAGCAAGGCGGCACAGATCCATCGTGAGAATGTGGCGGTACTCTGTTGAATCATACCGGCGGACTCTAGCACAGGACGTAGGCTGGGACAAGCTGCTTGAGCACACCGGCAACAGTAGAGTACCCTCTCCCCCGGTGGACGAAGGAGGGGGGAAGGATGTCAGCCAATTCAATGACTCCAAAGCAAGCTGCGGCCGCATTGATCGCAGCGATGCCCATCGGCGTATCTGTTCAACAGCTGGAGGAATATGGGGTCGAGGCAACGGTCGAGCAGGCTCAGGCGATCACGCAAGAAGTGCTCTCGCTCAATCTGTTTTGGATCTTCGCAGCCATCGAGGCGCACATTCCTCAGAAGTATCAGTCCGCGCTGTCGGATCACATGTTGGCTTCGATAGAAGTAGGATGGGGGACGACCGTTCCCGTCGGGTCAGCGTCCTGGACCGCCTACCTCAACGATTTGCATGAACGTCGTACTCGGTATAGCCGCTTGATTGAAGAAGGGTTGAGCCCGCTTGCGGTGAATGCGGAAGCCGTTACGCTGATGGAGGACAATCGATTGGTCTCAGAAGCAGAGGGGCGTAACCTCCTGACCCTCTTGATCGATTTTGTGCCGGTCGACACCTACGGGCAGTTACTGGAAGATGTCGGATAGCCTCCTATCCCGCTGGACCGGTCAGAGGTAGCGATGATCTAGGACCTTCCCGGTCTTGTCCAACTCATAGAGCAACGGCGCACCGGTGGGGACATTCAACTCCAGCACTTGTTCTCGCGAGAGTTGCTCCAACTCCATGATCAGGGCCCGTAAACTGTTTCCATGTGCTGCAACGAGGATCGTGTCCCCTTTCAAGACAGAGGGCTTGATGGTCTGCTCATAGTAGGGCAACACTCGCTCCGCCGTGTCTTTCAGGCTTTCCCCTCCCGGCGGACGCACGTCGTAACTCCGCCGCCAGATCTTTACTTGCTCATCGCCGTACTTCTTGGCCGTTTCCGCCTTGTTCAATCCTTGGAGCTCTCCGTACATCCGTTCGTTGAGGGCCTTGTCTTTCTCTGTCGGGATACCAGTCTGGCCGATGGTCTCAAGCACCAGTCGCAACGTCTCATTCGCGCGGGCTAACACGGAGGTGAAGGCGCGGTCGAAGGTGAAGCCACGCAGTTTCTCGCCCGCATCCTTCGCTTCCTGAATGCCGCGCGGAGACAGGGGCACATCCACCCAACCGGTAAAACGGTTTTCTAGATTCCATTGCGATTCGCCATGTCGAAGCAGAACTAAGCGAGCCATTGTGTGTTCCTCTCGAATGAGAAAGAGATCAAAGTCGCAGGCCGAAGCATACTCGAACAGACGCCCAAGTCAAGCGGTATGGTTCGTCAGATCCCGGCAGCACTCCCTCTCCCATTGTGGCACAAGGCAACTTCGGGACACCATTCGAGACTAAGACCGATCGAACGCCAGCAGAGCTGATGGAAACGTAAAATGCCCCCGCTTTCTTCAAATCTGTGAATGGCGGTGTAGGGCCGAGGTCCAAAACAGCCATGAGATCATGGGGGGGGGGCAGCGAATGGGTCAGTGCCCTTAATCCGAAGGCCGCGACCATAGGGATTCGTGGG
The DNA here is from genome assembly GCA_038200765.1 of Nitrospirales bacterium. Taxonomy (GTDB): domain Bacteria; phylum Nitrospirota; class Nitrospiria; order Nitrospirales; family Nitrospiraceae; genus Palsa-1315. The sequence goes on along the minus strand of JBBRRK010000216.1, from coordinate 884 downwards.
ACTGCTGGGGTTGTAGGGATTCCCGGCGCCGTTGGGAGAGCCGAAACTGATCTATCTAGTCTGTCTGGTCTCTTTGGTTCTTCTGGTGAGGCTCCCGATCCGGCCAACCAGACAAACGAGATAGACAAGATAGACAAGATAGACCATCCCCTGTCCCTAAGAAAGAACAAGCAAGCATGAGAGGATGGGATGGGCAACCTGGTCAAAGGCGTGACGTGCACGGTCGAGCAATGAACTCAATGCACTGACGCAATCGCTTCAAGCAAGGCGATCGGCTCCAATAAGTCAATAGTCATGCCTGGCTCCCAACTCCCCTGCCACTTTCCGATCCCGCGTCGCCAGCCCTTCTTCACTGACTCGTCATCGCATACACCATGTTGCCGATAAAGCGCCGGAACGAGTCGTTCTCCACGAACTGCTTGTAGACCTGCGTGTCGTCCTTCAGGAGCAACTGCATCACTTTGCCGAGCGCCTGGTCGTGCGCCATGCGCGCGGTATGCGGCGTGTTCTCCTTGGCGTTCCGGTAGGCCACGTCGGCAGCGACCTTCGGCGCGATGTCATCGCGGATGCGCTTCGCGACGCGATCGGTGTCGCCGAACAACGTGCCGAACTGGTCGTTGAACGACTTCAGGATGTTGCTGAGGCGGTCCAGCTCGGGCTCAGGCTTTCGTCCGCCCGCATCGGTCGGCACCGGCCCAATCTCCGCGTCGTCGTCGGCGAGCGCGATCTTCATGGCGGCCTTCTTCTCGACACGGTAGCTGTCCATGTCGATCGCCTCGAGGATTCCCTTGGCGAGGTCCTCGTCCTTCGGCGCCGGCAGCTTAGGCGTAAGCAGGTCTAGGAAGATCGCGAGCTTCTCCCATTCAGCGTTGCTGTACGCAATA
>JBBRRK010000215.1:0-6407 GCA_038200765.1 Nitrospirales bacterium | reverse complement strand
GGACACGCAGACGACCGAGCACTCGCCGGCTCCGCCCACCGTGGACGAGCCTTGGCCGGGGGAAAGCCCACGAGTCAGTTTGGGCGGGCGCGGGACGAGCTGGGGGCAAGCTGATCCCGGTCCATTCCCCGCAGGCGAAGGGGCGGGTGGAGCGGCTGTTCAAGACGGTGCAGGATCGACTGGTCTAGGAGCGGCGGCTGGCAGGGGGCTCGACTCTGAAGGCGGCGAATCGGTTTCTGGAGGGCGATCTGCCGATCGACACCCGGCGCGTTGCGGTGCCGCCTGCACAGGCCGCTGATCGGCATCGCCCCCGTCCGGCACACAGGGAGCTGGACCGCATCCTGTGCCGTAAGACGACCCGCTGCTTGCGCAAGGACTTCACCTATGCGTATCAGGGGGGACCCTATCAGATTCACGAGGCGATCCGGGCTTCCCATATGCTGGTGGAAGCGCTCGTGGATGGGACCATGCGGATCACGCATCAGGGTCTGACGCTCGGCGTTCACGCGATCACGTCGCGGCCCATGAAGGCGGCTGAGGCCAAGAAGGTTCACCAACCACGGTGCCTGGTCACGCCGAGACCGGATCATCCGTGGCGCAAGCGGCGGCGGCCGAAATATAAAACCGGACATTTCTACTTTGGGAGGAAAAGGACATTTCTATTTGGGTTTGACTGCTTGCACAGAGCGTCTGGTGGATTTGCGCAAGTTCAGCTATACTGCGCGGCGCGTTGCTGTGTCTAGAGAGCCTCTCCAGCATTGCTCTCGCGCCGAGGCGAAGGAGGCGTGGTCAGATGTGAGACCATAGGCCCTGAAAAATAGGAAGTGTATTCACTGGAATGCATGGAGGATTTTTCTGGCCGAGCACGATACAGATGGTTGCGGATCGTTCGCCGTAGTAGATCAGTCAACGTTGAACGAGCACCTAGTATAGAAAGGACGGACATGGAACGACGGGCTGCTTCCCATACCGAAGAAGAAGAGATGAACCATCGCCGCCGGTTGCTGAATGCCGCGAAGAGAGGCGATCAGAAGGCCATTGGCAAGCTCTTAGAGCTCTATCAAGTACGGATCTACAGTGGCGATATGGTGACGAAGCTGAATAAAACATCCGCGACGCACAAACTTCAGGCTCAGCTGGCTGAAGGGAAACCTGTGAAAGGTGGGTCGGGGAATCACAGTAAGAAGCCTGCGCCTGCGAAGCCTGCTTCTGCGAAACGCGTGCCTGCGAAAGCCGCTACGCATCCTGCCGTTTCGAAGCCAAAGCCAAAACCTTTGGCGGTAAAAGCTGCTCCAAAGAAACACAAGAAGTAGCCAGGCTGCGATTATTGCACGGCCACTCGTAGCCCCCCTCCCCCCAGTTTTGCGGCAATCTCTTCCGCTTCTGCTAGCGTGCCTGCGAACACGACGGCTTCTCCATCGTGGTCGATCTTCCACGCGAGCTCAAAGGCCTTCGTGGAGTTCATGCCCGGAATGTATTGGCAAAAGAGTGCAATGACTTGCTCATAGGTGTGACACTCGCAGTTGAACACGATGACACGCGCATCGAGCCCAGCATCAATGTCGATACTGGTGGTCTCTGTTGGGACGGGAGGTGCGAAAGGGGTATTCGTGCCGGCCATGAGGATGAATTCTAGCAGACTTGGTTCTAATTTTTAACCCACATTATTCATGACGGTTCATCGCAAACCATCTACCCGAAGGCGCATTCCTCCTGACGCGTATCGTGTTATTGGCGCGAGACCTGCACGAAAAACGAGTCGGGTTGGATAATGCATTTTCGTGAGCCGCGTCTGTTGTGCACGTCTTGTTTATTTTGGGCCCAATTTCTGAACGATGCGTCGCCTGCAAGTGCCACGAATCCGTGATGGAGTCAGTCAGATAGGTGCATGTGTAATGCAGTTAGTAAGATGTCCGGATAAGCAGGTAGTTGACTGTGAGCCAGTTCTCTCTAGCGCACGATTGCGCATAGAGTGAGAAATGAGCGGGGGAGTCTGTGACTGGCTGGAGCTGTTGTGCCAGGGAGAGGGTCTGTGTATAGACGAGTGAGGCGGATGTTTTCACGAGGGCGAGCCCATATTCATAGTGGTACCCCTCTTCAAGGGTGAGCCCCCTCTTCGAGAGCGCTCTCACCTGACCAAGATCATAGGCCTGCTGTCTGAATGAGTCGTCCATGAGGCGCAGGAGTGCGGCAGGGCCTGGCACAAGACTGTCACCGATACGAAGACTGTGTGACGGCTCGAATAGGCCACGTTGGAGACGACGGTTCCGGCGAAGCGCCGTGTGAAAACACGCGCGCCAAAGAGGATCGTGCAGGTCGTGATCGATGGCGGTTGCCACCGTAGGTGGAATCGGGCCACTGACGTCATACCCTTGCACAAGGCGTCTAGACTGGATGAGGTCCGGGAAGCTCATGCCCATCCGGTCTTGGAACGCCGTCATCCCGGACATAGGGGTCATTTGCAGCGCCATGAAATCGCGAAAATGGACCGTGGCAAAGCGAGTCAGGAGCCGTGCCAAGGTCTCCGAGTGGCAGAGATGAAAGGGATAGAATAGGGCGTGGGGAGCTCGGGGTCGATTCATCGACAAAGTTTCACGGTCATGCTAGGGTTTGCGCGTGCGATATCTCTTCACGTCGTGGCTCGATTACCTGCTCATCTTTGTCCCGGTGACGGTCGCGCTCGAAGTTTTTCGAGCTGATCCATTGCTGGTCTTTCTGTCGGCTGGGCTGGCCATTATTCCGCTGGCGGGCCTGTTGGGGCGAGCCACCGAACATTTAACGACCCATGTTGGCGCTGGCATCGGTGCGTTGCTCAATGCTTCGCTCGGCAATGCCGCAGAATTGATTATCGCACTTGTGGCTCTGCGCGAGGGCCTTCACGATGTCGTGAAAGCGTCTCTCACCGGCTCGATCCTGGGCAACATCTTACTCGTACTCGGGGTCTCCATGTTTGCCGGAGGGTTGAAGTTCGAGCGACAGAAGTTTAATCAGACTGCCGCTGAAATGGGTGCCAGTCTCCTGCTCCTAGCTGCTGTGGGGCTCATCATCCCCGCCCTCTTTCATTTGACCGCCGCTGATCGTGGGGTCGCGATTGAGCGACAGCTAAGTCTTGTAATATCACTTGTCTTATTCGCTATTTATATAGCAAGTCTAGTGTTTTTCTTGAAGACGCATCGTCATCTGTTTGCCGGAGAAGCCCATAACGCGTCGGATCTCGGAGAGCAACCCTGGACCCGTGGCGCATCGATTACGGTCCTCACTGTGGTGACCTGTCTCGTGGCCTTGATGAGCGAAATGTTGGTGGGGGCGTTGGAGTCGGGTCGGCTTCGCACCAACTTGGTCTTACGCAAGTCTTCGTCGGCGTCATTCTGGTGGCCCTGGTGGGGAATGCGGCCGAACATTCCACGGCGGTGATGGTGGCGCTGAAAAATAAAATGGACCTCGCCTATGGTATCGCAATTGGGTCCAGCCTGCAGATCGCGTTGCTCGTTGCCCCTTTGCTCGTCTTTGCCAGTTATCTCATCGGAGCGCCCTTGGATCTGATCTTCACACCGTTCGAAGTCGCTGCTGTGACGATCTCGGTTCTGATTGTGGGCTTCGTCGCAATGGACGGAGAATCAAACTGGATGGAAGGCGTGATGTTGATCGGGGTCTACCTCATGCTGGCGATCGCGTTTTTCTTTTTGCCGGCCTAGTCCAAATTTATTTACCAAGATTCAAGGGGAACGCTCAGTCGTGTCCGTATTGGAAATGTACCAGTGAACAGTTCCCTTCAGTGTTGTCAGACTTTATCCATGTCGATGACTTCCGTGGCCTCCCACAGATTCTTCTGCTCTGCATCTGCCAGATCCTTCACTCGATCCTCTTCCGTCTCTTCGCCAAACTGACGTGTGTGTGTCGGCGTGGTCTTCTTCTTCTCGGAGGGAGACGCAACGGCCTCTGGTGGCGACTGCTGTTTTCTTCGTTTCTTGGCAGGATCCATATTGACGGGCATGACAACTCCGCTGTGAAGTCCATTCAGTTTCCACTCAGTCTAAGGAGAAAGTCAATGGAGTCAGGTGGTCGTCAAGGTGAATAGGCGTCTCTGTTCTCGGAGGTTGTTCAAAAAACTACCCAGCAAGGCTGTAGTGAGTGACGGGTTGGAGGAGGTACACACCGCAGGTTGTGCGGGCCGTTCGCCCTTAGGATAGATCTTGGCGAACGGCAAACCCATCAGTGATTCCGAATTCCGAGGCTCTTTGAGGGTCTGAACAATGCGAGAGTGAAGTCGTTGGACTTTTTCAACAGCCGGTTAGTACAACTGTCCGGCGATGGTGTCTGCCTGGCGGCGGCCTCGTGCCGAGAGTCTGCTGTGCTCACCGTCTTCTTCGAGCAACTGTTGCGTGAGTAATCGTGCGGTGACGGCTGCATACCCGTAGTTTGCAGCATGCTGATGAAGATGTTGTGAGGGAATGCCTCGAATCAGGCGTAATCCAAAAATTACGGCGTCGCGGAGTTGCTCCTTCTCCGAGAGCCTGGTGCGATCTTCAATAGGGAGGCGGCTTGCCGCGAGCGATGTGTCGTAGGCGGCGAGGTCGGCGACGTTACCGAATCTGGTCCCGTCCAGATAGGACTGCGCACTTGGGCCCAATCCAAGGTATTCGCCATTGGTCCAATAGAGCAGATTGTGTCGGCAGGCGTATTCCTGTCTAGCGTAGTTCGACACTTCATATCGCTCATAGCCGGCGCCGCCGAGCATTTGTTGCGCGGCCTCGTCCATTTCATTCTGAAGACCTTCGTCTGGTGCCGAACTGTGCTGGCGCTCGATGTCGGAGGCGAGCTTCGTGCCCTCTTCGACTGTGAGGGCATAGCAGGACAGGTGCGTGGGCTTCAGGGCGAGACATTGAGTGAGGGTCCGTTGCCAGCTCATGAGGGATTGGCCAGGGAGTCCATATATCACATCAAGATTGATGTTGGCGAATCCTGCGGCGCTGGCCTGAGTCACTACCGTGACGGTGTCATTGACGGCGCCGGGCCGTCCGATTTTGGCGAGGTCGCCATCCTCCATCGATTCCGCGCCGAAACTCATGCGGGTGACGCCAGCCTGACGTAGTCGTACGAGATCTTGCTCGGAGATTGTGGAGGGGTGTGCTTCAACGGTGACTTCACAGTCGGAGGCGAGAGTGAGATGTAGGCGAATCTCAGACAGAATTGCGATTAGCTGAGTCGTGGCAAGAGCTGTTGGTGTGCCGCCTCCGAAATACACGGACTGGATGGGGCGGTGTGCGGCAACATGTTGCTGCGCGGACAGTCCGATCTCATGGATGAGGGAACGAACAAAGGCCTCAGCGCGGCTCTCGCGATGGATCTCAAGATAGAAGGAACAGAAGTCGCATCGCTGCCGGCAGAAGGGGATGTGGAGGTAGAGACCGAGGGGATGGAGCATCATGATGACAGGCTGAATCCTTGGGGTGTGGAAAAATCCCGTGCGAGCACGATTTCAATTTCATCGGCAGGGGATTTCCCGCGATTGCGCACGTGCGTCTGCCAGGACTGGTGCTGACGCAACGATTCGAAGAGCGTCTTAAGCAGATCCGGTTTAATCCGCGCTTCCCATTCTCGCACCCAGGCTTGGTTTTCCTCCTCGCCCTCATAGTCGTCGGGAAACGAGGCTTCTAGGCTGAACCGAAGAGTAAAGGTTTTTTCTTCTTGGTACATAGCGCTCCTCCCTGATTGCGAAGTGGCCAGCGGGACCTTATAATACCCCTCAGAGTAAGGAGGGCAATCAATGCCTATCTTCGAATATGTCTGCGGGGAATGCAATCATCGATTCGAGCTGTTGGTGTATGGTTCGACGCAAGTTGCTTGTCCAAAGTGCCACACGACGAAGTTGGATAAACAAATCTCTTCGTTTGGGGTTGGAGGGACGGATGGCTGGGTGCTGCCAGGTAATGGTGGAGGTGCTTGCGGAAGTTGCGGTGATCCACGCGGCCCCGGCTCCTGCTCCACAAATTGAATATGGAGTCCAGCAACCAGGCTCTGCAGCGCGCCATTGCCACGATCTCTCAGTCCGATCCCCTCACCAAGCTGCTTGAACAGGTTAAGCTTGGGCAGATGAAGCCCACTGATGCGGGGTTGCGCGCCGTCACCGATTCGTGGTTGGGTATTTATAGAAAAACGATTGAGTCTGGTGGACTCACCAGCCAGGCCTTGCGCCGCCTCGATCCACATCCTCGTCTGGCTGTGTTGGTCGAATGTGGAGTGTTGACGGGTGAGCAGCCAGCGGTCGCTGCCCTCCGCACGAGTTTTGAGCGGGCCGTCACTATCGCAACGGAGTGATCTCGTCCCATGAGGGCTCTTTGTGCCATCGCCGTTCTGTTCCTAACCGTAGGATCGGGTGGAGAAGGGTGGGCTGAAGACGCCATCGG
>JBBRRK010000214.1:0-6537 GCA_038200765.1 Nitrospirales bacterium | reverse complement strand
CAACAACAAGCTACGAGTCATCCAGCGACGCGCATAGGGATTGCGCGACGAGGAATATCTGCGGCTGAAAATTCTCACATCCATGCTCCCGAAATTGTGATTTTAATGCCATTTTTACCCATACTCTCACGCGAAGAACCTGAATTTTATACAATTCCGACGGCAGGAACTCGCAGCTAACTGTTCGACATCTGCGCCATGCAAGCCGCCAACCGCCGCCACGAGGAGTAGCTGGCTTGACATGCTGTTGTTATTTTCCACTGACGCAGGAAAATAACTATTATTCTGAATGGAAGTTGAAGAGCATCAAAGAGATGCGCACGCCTTCATTTTCTTTCTAGTGAGAAAGGAACCCGTGGCGCTTTCATTCTTTTTCGCATCGCCAAGCTTCAAGAATTAGAAGCCCTGCCAGCTCCCGCCGATTTTCAGTGGTGAGTTACTTGAGCGATGCGATGTCGATGACGAACCGAAACCGCACATCGCCCTTGAGGACTCGTTCATAGGCTTCGTTCACGTGTTGGATCGGAATCACTTCAATATCGGACTCGATGTTGTGCATGGCGCAGAAATCAAGCATCGCTTGGGTTTCTCGGATGCCACCGATCACCGACCCGGCAATGCGGCGGCGATGCAAAATGAGCGGAAAGGGTTCCAGCAGCGTCGGTTTGTCCGGCACGCCCACGAGAATCATGGTGCCGTCGGTTTTGAGCAGGTTCAGGTAATCATTGTAGTTATGCGGCGCGGAGACGGTATCAAGGATAAAGTCAAAGCGCCGCTGTAGTCGGGTAAATGTCTCGGGCTGTGAGGTGAGGGCAAAATCGAAAGTGCCTAATAGTTCCGCATCTTTTCGTTTCTGTTCGGATGTACTCAGAACCGTGACCTCTGTGCCTATCGCCTTGGCAATCTTTACGGCCATATGACCGAGCCCCCCTAACCCCACCACCGCGAGTTTGTGATATTTACCGACTCCCCAATGGCGCAGCGGGGAGTATGTGGTAATTCCAGCGCACAAGAGGGGGGCCGCTCCTGCAGACGATAGGGCTGAGGGAATGCGCAGCACGTAATGTTCATCGACGACGATCTGCGTGGAATAACCGCCTTGCGTAGGCTGACCATTTTTGTCGCGTCCGTTGTAGGTGAGGAGCATGCCGACTTCGCAGTATTGCTCCAATCCTTCCCGACAGGCAGCACAGGTTCGGCAGGAATAGACGAAGCAGCCGACGCCGACCCGGTCGCTCGTCTTGAAGTTCTTCACCGCAGACCCGATTTGCGCCACGGTGCCGACGATTTCATGGCCTGGCACCATGGGGAAAATCGACCCACCCCATTCGTCACGCACTTGATGAATATCCGAGTGACAGATGCCGCAGTGGGTGATCGTGATGAGCACGTCATGAGGGCCGACCTCACGCCGCTCGAATGAGAAGGGTTCTAGCGCAGTCTTGGCGGTCATCGCCGCATAGCCTTGGGTCGACAGCATGGCGTGTGCTCCTTGTGAGAGGGCCTGGTTCGGCCATGACCATATCAAGATACCCTGGGCTTGCCAACCCTGAAACGTGCGAGCGAGGCTGGCATTTACCAATGTTTCGCGCTGTTGAGGGAATTTGTTGGGAGGATAACGGCTGCGTTCTGGGGAGGTGGACGATCTGTACGTGGACTGTTGCGTAACTGTTCTACTGTGCCTCTGTGTCGTTGCCTCCTTCCAACGGGTCTGGGAGTGAGGTGTCCATCGTGAGGGTGGGACCTGGTAGGCGATACTGATCCGTTGCCCAAGCGCCCAGGTCGGTCACTTGGCATCGTTCAGAGCAGAAGGGGCGCCAGGGGTTGCCTTCCCATGTGCTGGGTTGACGACAGAGGGGGCAAGTCATACGCGGCATTGTACCACGTGAATCCGAGAATCGGTCAGTGGTCAACTCGGGTGGATTTGGTGCGTGGTGGAGACTTGGAGCAATCGGTGTAGGCGGCGCTGATCGATCTCTGAGAGGCCGAGGAATTCGACGCCGAACTCCCCACTCTCACTCCAGCGGACCGCGGCGGACTCGATGGTAATGGGTGACCCCAGATCAGTCGCCTTGATGAGGAGGCTCACTGCTGAACCGGGCTGAACCGACGACATGCTGGTGACAGCGCACCCTCTGGCAGACAGATCGAACATGGTGCCTTTGCAAATGTCTGCCTTGTTGGTGCTGGAGAAGAACACCTGCATGTCAACAGGGATTCGTGGATATTCTCGACATTCAATCATGCGGTCCTCCGTCCGATTTGAGGTTCCTCGTCATGCCGATACCGTATCTCAGGACAGTCTAGCAACCCTATCGCTACGGTAAAGTAAAACATGGAAACTGTATGACGGATAGTCAGAGTGAGGGAACCTCTGGGTGAATTCTGGCAAACGGAGGAAGTGTATCGGTGTACTACCGGGATGGCTGAGCTTTTTCGATTTTCGCCCAGGCATCTTTGAGTGACACAGTGCGGTTGAATATCAATGTGCCGGAGGTCGAGTCAGAGTCGGTACAGAAGTATCCCAGGCGCTCGAATTGGTATCGAGTGCCGGGCACTGTCTCCCGCAAACTGGGCTCAACCAGACAGCCTGTGATTCGCTCCAATGAGTTGGGGTTGAGATAGGTTGTCCAATCATGGTCTGGCGGCACCTTTGCCAGATCCGTCACCAGGAGGGGGTTATAGAGTCGAACTTCGGCTTTCACAGCATGGGCTGCCGAGACCCAATGGATGGTAGCCTTGACCTTGCGTTGTTCCTGGGAAGCGCCGCTTTTGCTTGTGGGATCATAGGTGCAATGGAGTTCGGTGATCTCACCAGTCTGCGGATCTTTCGTCATCCCGACACATTGAATGATGTAGGCATACCGAAGCCGCACTTCGCGTCCTGGGGCGAGCCGGAAGTACTGTTTGGGTGGATCTTCACGGAAGTCGTCTTGCTCAATATAGAGGACGCGTGAAAAGGGGACACGCCGCGACCCTGCAGACGAATCCTCTGGATTGTTGACGGCGTCCAATTCTTCGGATAGATCCTCGGGATAGTTATCGAGGATGATTTTGAGCGGCCGCAACACGGCCATCACTCGTGGCGCGCGCTTGTTCAGGTCTTCGCGAATAAAGTGTTCGAGTAGCTGCATTTCGACGATGGCCTCGCGCTTGGCTATGCCGATATGGTCGCAAAAGACTCGAATGGCCTCCGGGGTATACCCGCGGCGACGTAGGCCTTTGATCGTCGGCAGTCGTGGGTCATCCCATCCGCTGACCAGCTTCTTTTCGACCAATTCGAGCAGTTTCCGTTTGCTCATGACGGTATAGGTCAGGTTCAGGCGAGCAAACTCGATCTGCTGTGGTCGATGCGGCGCTTCAGCCTGCTCAACGACCCAATCGTAGAGAGGCCGGTGATCTTCAAATTCCAAGGTGCAGATGGAGTGCGTGACTCCCTCGATCACATCCGAAAGGGGATGGGCATAGTCGTAGGACGGGTACAGGCACCAGGTACTCCCTGTTCGATAATGCGGCACATGTCTGATGCGAATGAGGACTGGGTCGCGCAGGTTGATGTTGGGTGATGACATGTCGATTTTGGCTCGAAGGACATGGGAGCCGTCGGCGAATTCCCCTGCGCGCATGCGTCGAAAGAGGTCAAGGTTTTCATTGACGGAACGGCCGCGAGAAGGGCTGTTCGTTCCCGGCTGAGTCAGGGTGCCGCGATAGGTGCGCATCTCATCCGCGGTTAAGTCATCGACATAGGCTTTGTCCTTATGGATCAGTCGGACGGCAACGTCGTACAGCTGCTCGAAATAATCCGAGGTAAAAAACATCTTCCCATGCCAGTCGAAGCCCAGCCATCGGATGTCGTCCTGAATGGCCTGGACATATTCAGGATCTTCAGTGGTCGGATTGGTATCGTCGAATCGCAGGTGGCAGGTACCGCCTGAAATGTCGTGTGCCAAGCCGAAGTTTAGGCAGATAGATTTTGCGTGCCCGATATGGAGATAGCCGTTCGGCTCAGGTGGGAAGCGCGTGACCACTCGACCACCATGTTTGCCGGTTGCATGATCGGCGGCCACGATGTCGCGGATAAAGTTTGATGCGCCAGTCGGTTCAGACACGATAGAGCAATGACTCCTTTGCGGACAAGACCTGTGCAGCCTCAATCGTTGCGGGCTGTTCTATCACAAGACAGGTAGACGAGAGAAGAACTTATTCCGAGAAGGGAGGACATTGGAGCGAACCAGACACGATGCGGTGTGGTGAGTCGGCATCTGCATCACGCTGAAGTCTTTCTGTGCGATGAGATGCCCTTCAATCCGCAGGCGAAACTCGTAGCGTCCTGGAGTGGGGAAGACCAGTGAGGGGATATTGATCCCGAAGTCGGAAATTTGAATGCGGTCGACGATGGCAATATTCTGAAGGGTGGCCCGACAGACGAGCCGTTCGTTGTTGAGGCAGATCAAATCAATGTCGAAGTGATAGGTCCCTTCGGCATCAGTGAGGCAGAAATACAATCCCATTTGTGAGCGTCGGAAGGGAAAGCTCACGGCCTGCAGGGAGGTGAAGAGACCAATGAGGCTGTTCTTCTTGGTGACGCTGTCCTCGATAACCTGGTCACAGACCAGGAAGGCTGGCACGCTTGGATTCACAATGTCTGACATACTGCCATTGTACGGGAGTCCTGCATCGTGTCAGAAAGGATGGGTTTTTCAACGAGGAGCCAGGGTGGACGACGGCGATCACTCTCTCGATTGTAGGGAGTGGGTACGCATGAATTGACGCTGCGGTCTCTGGGAAGCCGATTATCCGATTACTGCTGCGTTGCCGCGGCTTTCCGCTACATCGCCGAACTGGGTGAGACCGGTGCCGATGCGGCAGTAGTGCGGGCTGACAGTGACTAATTCACCTTTATGGGTACAGAAGTACCCCGCGGTGATGCGAATTTTTCTTCTCTGCGTGAGACAGGCTTCGAGGACCGTGTGTCCAGTTGTTCGGTCTGTTACGATGACGGAAGGAGGGTCGTCCGGGCTTGCCTCGCCGTTGGCCTTTACGTTGATGGTGAAGCGATTCGCGCTATGTGCCGAGAGCGCATTCCGTCGGATATGGCCGACGCGGGTTCCTTCCTCATCGTACAGGTCCATCGTCAGGAGTAATGCCAATGGTTGGGGTTGCATTTCCAGCACGACTTGCTCCTTGCCTTGAAACTTGACGACGCCGTTCGTATTTCGAAACACATTCGAGCCGACGTATAGCTCAAGGCCCTGGTCGGGCATCTCGATGTCGAGCAGTTCCGGAGAGTCTGTGATGCCGATCGTTTTGATTTGGAGCGGGTTGTTCATGATCCGCCATGAGTCAGCCGATGGAAGGAGGCGGTCGACGACCGAAGAATCCCTCTCCCTAAGGCCCGCAGCGTGGGCTTTCCGCAAGGTAGGCTATACCACTGTCTCTGTCAAGTCGTGGGTACACCGGTCGTGCAGGGGCCTGAAAACTGCTCGGTATCGTAGAAATTGAAAAATGAAAAGACCCTGTGCTACTGTATGCGGTCGATTCCCATCGTCGATGATCTGGTCCCATCGTCTAGCCTGGCCTAGGACGGAGCCCTCTCAAGGCTTAAACACGGGTTCAAATCCCGTTGGGACCACCACATTGTTATTGCTCAGTTTTTTGCCTTCTTGTTTAAGGACCTTTGGGTTGGTCCTTAAACATGGAATGGCACCTCTGCTCTAACTCGTCAGCATCCGTCTCGCCGGCTCTTCATAAAACGACACCACCTGCTTCAAATGCGAGGGCCGAATCATGGTGTAGATTTGGGTCGTGTCGATGCGCGCATGCCCGAGCAAGGCCCGAACCTGTTCCAAGTCATGCTGTTGCTCCAGCACCTCCATCGCGACCCCATGACGCAAATCATGGGGCTTCAGCATCGGGTACCCAATGAGCCGCCCATAGGTTTTGCAGAGCCGCCAAATGTTTTTGCCTTGCATCGGTGCGCGACTCTTTCCGATGGTCCGCCGTCCCCACAGAGACCAGAACAGCGGCGTCTCCGGCCCTATCTGACCCACAGTGCCAGTCAACCGTTCGACGTAGGTATGGAGATACGTCATCACACTTTCTGGCAACGGAATGTCCCGCGTCTGTCCGCCTTTGACGCGTACCCGCCGCAAGCCCCAAGTGCCATCGAGATGTCGCACCTGAAGCGTCGCGACCGACTCGCGCCGCATGCCTGTGTACCGCATGATCAGAAAGATGGCGATATCACGAGGCCGCTGGCGTTGTTGGGCTGCTGCAATCAACGCATCCATGAGGGCCGGCGTCGGCACTTGTCGCGGTGGTTCCATTCGATGTGGTGGTCGGTCCATCGCCGCGACGGGATTCGCCTGAAGCACGCCCCGCTTTACGAGCCAACCGCAGAAGCTCGACAGCGTCGATTGGCGCGAACGCATCGTACTCAGGGCAAGATCACAGCTAGCCATGTCGTCCATCCACATCTGAATCGATGACAACGTGAGGTCAGTGGCGCGGGCCAACCGTCCATGTCGGGATCTGACG
>JBBRRK010000213.1:0-6559 GCA_038200765.1 Nitrospirales bacterium | reverse complement strand
AGCGCCGCACCTATGAAGGGGCCCGACCGGCGCCGGCTGCAGGGTACGATTCCCAACGCGATTTGCCGCTGGGACGCCGGTCGATCGTACAGATGTTGCAGGAGGTGTTCCCTGACAGAGCCGGGCTGCAAGCCCCCCATCGTGCGGCCCTCACGGCATAGCCATATCGAAAGGACTCTCATGAGTTTCCTCGAAAAGAATCTTACCATCATGGACAGGCGCGATCCGGAATTGGCGTTGCTCATGCGTAGCGACATCGATTGTAGCCATATCGAGGTGCTTCCGTCGCTGCAGCCGGATGTGCCGACTGCCAGGGTGACGTTGCCATCCGGTGAGAATGTGCTCCTCCATAATCTCGAAGATCCCATCGGCAGCGCCGTCCGTTCGGCCGAAAAACACGATATGAAAGCGGCGAATGGGTCGGTTCTGCTTGGGTGTGGATTGGGATATCTGGCCAGAGAATTGGCGAGGAAGGTGGAAGAGAAACATACGATCATCATCTGTGAAGCGGACGCGGCGATTCTGAAAACGGCGCTCACCCACGTCGATTTGCATGAGGTCCTCGACTCCGACTATATCCGTATCTTAGTGGGAGCGCAGATTCCCTTACAGGACTGGATCGCGAGACTGGCGACCAAGTTTATGACCGCCAAAGTGGATATCATTTCATTTGGTCCCTCAGTCCACCTCAATCCCAAGGCCTATGGGGAGCTTGAGACGATTGCGCAGAAAGAGTCCACGGCCATCATGCTGAACCGGAATACGACCCTGAAAGCCGGGGCACGAATGATGGAAAACACGCTGCTCAATTTTCCGGAAGTCCTACACTCTGCCGGTGTCAAGCATCTGGAGAACTTGTTTCAAGGAAGACCGGCTGTGCTGGTGGCGGCGGGGCCTTCATTGGAGAAAAATATCCACCTGCTCCGGGAATTAGAGGGACGGGCGGTGATCATCGCAGTGGACACCGCACTGCGGCTGCTGTTGCCGCTGGGAATCAAACCGGATATCGTGACCACGATCGACTTCAATCAGATCAACTTTCAAAAGTTCGCCAACGTGCCGATCGACCCGGATATCTCGTTGGTCTATCATCCAGGCGGCTACTACGAAAGCATCCGAGCCTTTCAGGGACCACGCTTTACCTCTTCGCATGTGCCGAACCGAATTCCAGCATGGCTCATGCAATATGTGGAGGATAAGGGGGGCCTCTCGTCCGGCACGACGGTCGCGCACATGTCGTTTTTTCTCGCCAGGCATATGGGGTGCGACCCCATCGTATTCATCGGGCAGGATCTGGCCTTTCCCAAGAACCAAGTCCATGCCGGCGATCTTTCGCTGTGGAATATCGACACCAGCGACATGGACATGGTTGAGGATATCTTCGGCGAACCGGTCGGCAGCATGACGTCCTTTAAACATGCCATCTACTATTTTGAGAAAGCCTTTGCAGAGACCCAGGCCACCATTATCGACGCGACCGAAGCTGGGGCGAAGAAGCAGGGGGCGAGACCCATGCGCCTGCGGGACGTCATCGACGAGTACTGCAATCTCCCGCAATTGAATATCAAGGGGATGCTGCGGGAAGCCGGCAAAGCGGTGGAAGCCGTGCGAACGGGCGATCTGCTGCGGGATATGGACTTTATCAGTGCGGAATTCGATTGCATCAAGAAGGAGGGCCGCGAGGTCGTGGCGGTGGCAGGCAAGTTGAAGAAAAAGATCGGCAAGGGCGAACTGGACGACGACCAATTCTGCGCACTCTCCGAAAAGGCGGAACAATTGACTCAGCAAATGGACGGCCATGGGCGGGCGCTACATTTGATGGGGGAACAGAACTACGCACTGGAGCTCTACATGATGCAGCATGATGTGGCGACGGTCGACGAGATCGAGGAAGTCGATCGGAAGATTACGAAGCAGGTGGAGCGGGCTTCCGTCTACTATCCCAGTGTGGTTCGCGCCGCAGAGAATTTCAAAAAGCCGTTGGATCGACTGATTGGCCGGTTGAGGCGCGCACAGGAACTGGAGGCTCAGCCGCTGGAGTCAGTGGCAACGGCGGAAGAGTGGTATCAGCGCGGGGTCGCGTACGGCAAGATTGAATACGGGCGGGAGGCCCTCCGGTCCGTTCAGGAGGCCTTGACGCGCAATCCCGATCATGTGCCGGCGCTCAAGCTTGCAGCTCGTCTGTTCCTGGACGGCAATCGGACAGGTGAGGCGATGGAGGCGTTGGAACGATTGAGAGGTCTCACGCGAACCGATCGGAAGTTGGCGGGGCTGGTGCAGGAAGCGCAAGCCAAGCACCAGGCCTGGGAAGAACGGAGCGCGCGTCTCAAGAAGGAGTTCGAAGGGAAGGTTCAGGCGGAATGCCTGGAAGAAGCCGGGTGGTTTTATTATCGGACCAAAGACTACCGGCGGGCAGTTTCCATGCTGGCGCAAGCGGTCTTGCAGCAACGCACAGCCGAAGGCTATGCGAAGCTGGGCCATGCCAGGCTGAAGTTAGAGCATCAAGGTGGCGCAGTCGAAGCCTGGGAACAGGCGCTGGCGCTCGACCCGACACGCGCAGATATCTACAAGGCGATGGGAGACCTGGCACTGGAACGGGGGTCTGAGGAGCAAGCCGAATCGTTCTTCCAAGAGGCCTGTCGATTGGAAGAGGACGACCTCGACGCGTACGAGAAATTGGCGCGCCTCTATCTCAAACGTGGGGCCTACCTGGAAGCGGGACGCTGTTATGAGAAGATGCTCCGTTTGGTTCCCAATTGGAAGGAATTACTGTTGCAGATCGCGGCCCTCTATCAACGCCAGGTCGCGATGGCGACGACGCAGTAGGGTGAGAGGTGAGCGAGACAAGCAAGCCGAGCGCGACGGGCGCGACACGAAGTTCTGAGTTCTGGGTTAGAGGCGGGTAAGAAAGCCGAGACGGGGGAGAGTTCAAGGCCCGAAGTTCCCGTAACGCAGAACTCAAAACTTCTTCATCCGTTTCACCAGCCTCGCTGTTCTCGCAAGTTTCGCGCGAAGAAGGAGATACGCGTCACATGTTCCGCTTCACGGGTGTTCGGAGCGCGCAGTTACTCGCGGTGGTCGGCGAGGTCACTCATCTCCCTCCATATCGGATTGCCCGTGAAAGTACGCTCCCGCTTCAATGGAAATTGTAGGCGTGCGAATATTGCCGATCAAGATTCCAGAACCCAGGATTTTAATCTTCTCCGATGCGATGACATTGCCTTCAATTTTCCCGCTCGTAATCAACGTTCCGGTCGTAATGTTGCCCTTGATGACGGCATGTTCTCCGACCGTCAACAGGCCGGTTGAATGGATTTCGCCTTCGAGCTGACCGTCGATCTGAACCTGCCCTTCCAACAGCAGGCTGCCGTAGAAGACGACGCCCTTTCCTAGGAATGTAAAACCTTCTTGCCCCGTCCCTGTCCCCGATTCGGATCGGCTTTTTTCTGACGTCCACATGAAACCCTCCTAGTCCGCATTGTCCATGAGCGCTTCTACTGCAATCGCCGGTCCGTTGCGACGACGAGCCTCCGGCCAGCGGACTCGCCCCTCGGACCCTCTCAGTACTGCACGAGCACGCATCGGATCCACACGGCTCCATGCGTCGGTTCCGCGACGCGGTTCCATGATTGTGTGACGAAGGGTCACAAACAATACGAGCCTATCCCTGCGCTTCCGTCAATGAGGTGTGCGGTTGCTCGGAGCGACCGATCCTCTTTCCTCTCTATTCTCCTTCGCCGAATACCCCGTAGCTTGCTACGGGGATGAAGGCGAGGAGAGCCCTCCGTAGCCATGGCGAAGGCGGGTAGTGGCTTCGGAGAATTTCGCAAGATACCCCGCAGCTTACTGCGGGGAACTTCATTCGAACCGGACCCTCAGGCTGCCGCGCGTTTTTAGGCAGCGGCTCGTTGAAGGGGCGAGCCATCTGAATCGTCGATGGAGCGGAGTGACGTGTCTCGCGACATGTCCTTGACGGCCTGTGTCATTTCCAGCGTCCCGTTGAACTGCACCCCTTCCTCCATTGAGAGGCTTGGAGTCTTCACTCCGCCACTCAGCACGCCGGGGGCCATCAGCTTGATTTTCTCCTTCGCGATGACGTCGCCGGTGATTCTCCCCATGCACACAATGGTTCCCGCGCTGACCTTTGCAGTGAGAACGGCTTCTTCTCCGACCAACAGGGTCCCATCGGTGTGGACCTCTCCGTCAAGGACTCCATCGATCCTCACGGTCCCGCTGTAGGACATGGTTCCTTTGAATTCGACCCCTTTGCCGATAAAGGCCACGATGGCATCTGTCGATTCCGGTTGGGTGTTCGGAGATAGTGGGATACTTTTATCCGAACTCGAGAGGTATGGTGACGGACGTTTGGTTTCCGGCTTCTCTGGCTGCCACATGGTTGATCTCCCCTTGTAGGTTAGTAGAGGTACAGTTGAGCCCAGTCTCTGTTCTGTGTTGTATCGGTCGGTATTGGTGAAATATTGAGCATTGGAAGCAATTCGAAGCATAGGGGGCTCTACAATATACTCCAATGCACCGACCCGATGAGAAACGGCTCACAGATTCAGTGGGTTACAGCCGTTTGCCCCGATCTGAAGGGGAGTCGCTGCCCCCACCCGCATGATGTATGAGCACGTCTGCTGGAATCGCCGATCCCTGACTCAAACGAGACGGGCGAGACTGGCGAGAAAAGCGTGACTGCAGAGACAGGGCTCACACGTCACGCGAGTTTCGCTCCTCGCGTTTGTCGCGCGCGACCTCACCGTTTCACGACGAACCGTCATGCATCATGCGGGCAAATGGTTGGTGCGAAAGCTTCAACTCGAACAGAACGCCAGAAAACTCTGTCGCGCCGTGGAGCACGAAGCCTCCAGGTCGAGGCGTTTCATGCCGATAGAGTCGACGCAATAGGCGTGAGACGTAACAGGCTTCGGAAAAACTCGGTGTAGACACAACGGGCCGATGGATTCTCCCAAATGGCGCCGATGTCACAAGAGCCTCAGGATGCTCAAAAGGCTGTCCACCAAGGCCGCAGCGAGCGAAGAGGCAAGGCGTACGCTTCGGTACGTTGAGTCTCTGAGCGAAGCGAGAACGACGCCTGGTGAAAGGTGCGTCTTGGCGCACCCGGGTCGGGCGGGTGAGAAAAGCGACTTTTTCAGTCCATATAAGCATCCTGCTAAGACATGGAACGTGAAACGACAAAACATATAGGAGCATCGATGCCGCATCGGCTTCGACGCATCACGATTATCGAGAAGTTCGTCGTCTACAAGGGCGGTGAGGATGAAGCCTTGTTCCCTGGTCTCACAAGAGTTGTGAACGGAGACCTTCTGGTGAGTTTCTGCACCCAGTTCGATTGCCAGCCCGGCGGCGAGGCGTTTCTTCTTCGCTCCTCGGATAAAGGTCGGACGTGGAATGCCCCTGTCTCACTCGTTCGTTCCAAGAAACCGGACGGCTGTATCAATCTTTCAGTAGGCCTGACCACGCTGAAAAACGGCACGGTGCTTTACCCTTGCTGCGATACCAGGATCACCAGAAAATGGGACCAGCACGAAGCGGATCTACTCATTCTGTGCTCCCGCGATCACGGGGCCACCTGGTCCGATCCAGTACCGATCGGCACCGACGTGGTCGAGCCCTTTGCCTATGGCAAGATCATCGAGCTGAGAAACGGGGATCTCCTCTGTCCCATTTGGGGAAAGCGGGTGTGTGAAGAAGCCTGGCGAACTGGGCTGGTCCGTTCACGAGACGGCGGTCGCACATGGGGGGAACATGTCACCATCGGATACGAGTCTAATCCAATGCTCCAGACCCCTCACGCGTCAGGTCTCATATCGGAGGCCTCACTCCGTACCCCTCACGCGCCCATCCACTGCGCTGGATTCAATGAGGCGACTTTATTGGAGTTGCCGGACGGGCGTATCCTGGCCGTCCTCCGCCAGCAGGGCGTAGGACAGACCCTCAGGCAACTGTTCCAGAGCCTGTCGTGCGATGGAGGCCATTCCTGGTCAGAACCTCAGCCAATGCCGCTCTGGGGCACGTCTCCGTCGCTTCATCTCACGGAGTCGGGGCTGCTCCTCCTTGGATACAGAAACCATGTGGGAAATCCTCAAGGGCTGGCGGCTGCCGGCGTCGGCATCAGCCTGAGCGAGGATTTTGGCGCGACCTGGCCCGAACATCGGTTGCTCGACGATCCCCAAGGTTATCGATATCAACATGAGTTCGAGGCCGGCTATCCGGCATTCCTCGATCTCGATCGCCGGCGCACCCTGGTGGTGTTCTACAGTTTCGATCCAGCCCTCATCTCCAAACGATATTTAGCAGCCAATCTGCTTCATCTTGCAGGATACTGAAAACGCTCGCCAGCTTCGTTCTCGCCTCGGAAGCATCCCCAACGTAGCCGAGAGGCTACGCCTCCGGTGCTTCCGTCGTCTGAGGCCTTGCTGGACGAACGTTTTGAGCATCCTGCTGGGAGTTCGTATATTGACAAATCACGCCTGTTGTTGTGTTGCGTTGGTGATAGCCGTAAAGCGTATCTCACAAGACTGAACGAATGGTCTTC
>JBBRRK010000212.1:0-6592 GCA_038200765.1 Nitrospirales bacterium | reverse complement strand
GTTTCCGGCAGGGTTAGTCGAAAGTGAATTATTCGGCCATGAGCGAGGGGCATTTACCGGGGCTGACCGCGCGCGCGAAGGCCGATTTGAGCTGGCCCATGAAGGCACGCTCTTTCTTGATGAAATCGGGGAGATGCCGTTAGAGACACAGGCCAAGCTGCTCCGCATCCTACAAGATGGCCTGGTGGATCGTCTGGGGGGCGCCAAGCCCGTGCGCGTAGATGTGCGCGTGATCGCCGCCACCAATCGCGACTTGTCTGCAGCCGTCAAGGAGGGCACATTTCGCGCCGATCTCTTTTATCGTCTGAATGTCTTTCCTATCGCCGTACCGCCACTCAGGAGTCGTCCTGAGGATATCCCTCTATTGGCCCGACATTTCCTGAAAAAATACTGTGTGAAACTCGGCCGTTCGTGGGAGGATATCGACCAGGAATCTCTCGAACGCTTGATTCGCTACACCTGGCCCGGCAACGTCCGTGAGCTGCAAAATGTGATTGAGCGAGCGATGATTCTCTCTCATGACCCTCTGTTGCGGATCGACGACCATGTCTTAGGTCGACAGGACTCTTCCGTCACTGGCTTGCCACCAACTAGCCTCAAGGATGTCGAAGAACGACACATTCTGCAGACCCTCGCCCTGACAAATTGGCACATCGAAGGTGCTGACGGCGCGGCTGAGCGCTTGGGGATCCCTCCGAGCACCTTGCGCAGCCGAATGAAGCACTTGGGAATCAAGCGACCGCCTGCTAGCTGACGAAACAGAGCCTCCTTCCCGCACGAGCTCTCGCCTACCCCCTCTCAGAAGCAGTTGCCCACGATCAGTCGTGAGCTGAGCCCACGACTGGCCGCGCTGCATCGTGGAACTTCAGCAACCCTCTTCAATAACTCCGAGAGGCGATTGCGCTAAACCCAATGATTCTAACTTGTTACAATGAATCGCTTGAAAATAATTCGAACGGCACAGTCTGTGCATTAACTGGATAACGATACGACCAAGACGAGGGCGAGCGAATTCATTTGCGTGAAGTGTGACAAGGACAGATTCTCGTAGTCGAAGAGTTGCATTCAACTGTACACCGAGGGAGGGCTTTATGAAAAAGATATTTCAGTCGATGGCGGTATCAGCCCTCGTGCTCATTGGCCTGGCGGGCTGTGACTATGACTCGCGAGCGGCTAAGGATACGAATCCAGTCCGTGTGGCGGAGATGCAGAGGTCTCTTCGCGATCTTTGGCTCGGACACATCTATTGGATGCAGCACGCCGTGTTGAACAACGCGATGAACAGTTCGGCGAAGCAGGCTGCCGCCGAAGCGGAGGTCGTGGCCAACGCAAAACAGATTGCCAGCGCGGTGACGCCATACTATGGCGAAGCACGGTCTGAGGCGCTCTTTACCCTACTGATCGATCATATTGCCGCGCTCAAAGAATACTCGGAAGCCACCATCGAAGGGAATATGCCTCAACAGGATGCGGCACTGGCACGATTGGCATCCAATTCCGACGACATCGCCGTTTTCTTGAATGGAGTTAATCCACACCACTTGCCGAAAGACACCGTTCGGGGCTTGATCGCAGCGCATGTCGCGCACCATGTCCTCCAAATCAACCAGTACAAGAAGAAGGAGTATGCGAAGCTCGATGAAACCTGGCCGATGATGCGGAAACACGTCTATGATATTGCGGACTGTCTCACCATTGCATTGGTGAAGCAGTTTCCGAGCCAGTTCTCATGACGGATGAGTGACGATGTCGCACGCGTCGATTCCAAAGAGAGAATCAAAAGAGATACCGTCCCGCCTAAGGTCGCTGATGCGCTGGACCCGCGGTTCCGGATGAGTTACGGGTGTTCCTGTCTTGAAGTGAACAAGAACCTGCAGTAACCAGAATTACTCACAAAGCGCTCTACAGCAATTTCAATGTTTGGTGAGAGGTGCGAGGCTAGAGATGAAGGCTTCCAGTCGAACGTACCGCTCTTTCCTCTAATCCCAGCCTTACCCTATCGGCATGATTTTTTGACGAACCCCCATGGCTACTGCGGGCTACGCCGCTTCAGGATGATGAAGAAATCTTCATGATTGCTTCATGGACTGATCATGTGACAGAGCTAGGATGCGGCTATTCATAAAGATAGACTCTCTGCCATTTTAGATGCGAGTCTGTTTTGCAAGCTAGTATGGCGCTCTTACTGGGATTCTAGCCACCGGGCTTGAGATGTCTTTCCCCAAACCCATAATTGATAGTTTAATCATAGGCTCGTGAGCGAACCTCAGAGAACGAGGGGACATCGCCCGATGGATCGATGGGTCGCGCAGTGGGGGAATCATCTCCGCATTCAGCACAAGGTGTGGGTGGTGCTTCTGCTGCTCTGCGTTCCGCTTAGTGCAGGCATTGCTATTCACCTGTACGTTGTCCAACAGTTGCTTGTGCTCCAACAACAACGGCAAGAAATCATGTTGACTGAAGAGCAGGTACATGTGCTTGGGCGACTCGCCATTGATATTGAAGATGGCTTTCGCGGCTATGTGTTGACGCAGCAACCCGCCTTTCTTGCTCCACTGATGGAAGCAGACTCAAAACTTGACCAGGCGTTGTCGGATGCCTCAGCGTCACTTGCGCGACTATCGGGTTCTCCTGACAGCCTCGCGACGATCGAACAGCAATTGAAAGAATTACTACGATCAAAACACGAATTGATCGCCGACATTCAGAAGGGACCGGAAGACAAAACGCTCGCGTATGTGCGCTCGGGAGAAGGGCTCCGACGTTCCGATCTTCTCCGCGAAGGTGTCCGGGGTGTCGAAGACCGCCTCGAGAGACAGCGAAATTCGTTGACCGAGCAAACGGATGTGTTGTCGCAACGGACGTTTGTCGGACTGTGGATCACGCTCGCCGGTGTGGTTGTGTTGGGATGGATTGTCTCGCGCATATTGGCACGCTCCCTTACGGATCCGATCACGCGGCTGCAGTCCGCCACAGCACGGATCGGAGCCCGAGTCGATGTGGTTGAGATCACAGAGTTGTTGGCCAATAGCCGAGAGGCAAAGGACGAGCTTGGCCAGTTGGCAGAGGCATACTTCGCTATGGCTTGCCGCATTGAAACGAACATTCAAGAGATCAAAGCGCTCGATGTAATCGCCCAAGAAATCATCACAATTGGTTCTGACGATCCGGAAGAAGTTCTCAGACGCATTACGGATCGGGCAGCGGAATTGATCCAAACGGATATCTGTCTGGTGCTCCTACGCGATGATCGAGCGAGTTGTTGGATCGTTGAGGCAGCCTCCGGCGAATGGAACGATCGTTTGAAGAACTGGAACATCCCGTGGGAAGAGCTTCCCGTCGGTATTCAAGCGTTTGAAACGCGCGAGTCGGCTACCGGCAAATGGGTTTGTACGAATGAGTGGCCACACATGGACGGTCATGATTTGACCGGAAACAGTGTGCTGGCCATTCCGCTGTTGGCGCACGGGATTTCGTTCGGTGTTCTGTCGTTTCTGAACGAGCGCCCGCGGGTAGCGCATGAGTGGAATCTTCGCCTGGCTGAAGGATTGGGCCAAGAGGCGGCGACGGCCATCTCCAATGCGCCGCTACACGCAGCGGCAAAGCAAAAACAGCAGGAGTTGGTCACACGCCTTCGACAACTCGAGCATCTAGCGGAAACGTTGGCTCATGATCTCAAAGGGCCTGGGGCTCGCATGGAAGAACTTGCACGGTTATTGACCCAACAGGACAGTGGGCAATTTGATGATCGGACGAAGCGGTGGTTATCTCTGATCGAAGAGAATGGAAAGGATCTTGTCCGGCGAGTGGAAGGGATCTTGACCGTGGCTCGCGTGGGTGCTGATCAAGAGGACATCACGGCTATCGATACAACTGCGGTTGTTCGTCAGGTATTGGACGCCCGAGCTGAAGAGATCCGACGGCTTCGTGCGGTGGTGCAGGTTGAGCCAGGATTACCACTCGTCGCCTGTCACGGCGTCTATCTCCAGCAGCTTTTCGATAACCTTGTCTCGAACGCGTTGAAATTCACTCGTGAGGGAGAGTCACCCGAGGTAAAGATCAGTGGACATGTCCAAGGGTCAATGGTGGTTTTCTCTGTTGAGGATCATGGGATTGGGATCCCTATGGCCCAACGCACTCGAGTGTTTCAGCCCTTTGTCCGTCTGTTGATGTCTGACGCAGCTGGCGACGGGATTGGTCTGACCATCATCCAGCGCATCGTGGAGCTGTATGGCGGCAGAGTGTGGATCGACGGGGCCGAGGGGTCCGGCTGTACAGTCCAATTCACGGTCCCGAGTTTTCAAGAGCAAGCGGGAGCTTTGAACCTCAAAATGCGGGCGTTGAGGGATCACGATGTAGTTGATGTCGTCCAGCGAGTGGCTCTGTGAGGAAAGGGGAGACGATGACACGTAGTGGAGTTTCTGACTTGCGAGCGACCAAAACCAAATCTAAAGCGCCGTTCACGATCCTGATCGTTGAGGACAACGCAACGGATGTTGAGTTAATGCTGCACGCCCTTGAATCGGCAGATCTGAAACCGCTCGGGGGAGATTTCGATATGGAGGTTCGTGCGAAGGCAGAAGGGGCCTTGCAATTGCTCGGGGAACGGGCCGTCGATCTTGTGCTGACCGACATGATGTTGCCAGGAATGGATGGACTGGATCTCGTCAGCCGCATTCAACGGATCGATCCACACTTGCCGGTGCTGGTAGTGACGCGAATGAACGCGGTTTCTCTCGCCGTGGATGCGATGCGGCGAGGCGCCTTCGACTATGTGCTGAAGCCGGTCAATGCAGAGGACTTGGGAGTGCGACTTCATCGGGCGATTCGAATCTCCGAAATCCTGCGTCGGCATTCAGTGTACGAACAACAGGACCGGCAGGAGTTTACCGCCAATAGTTTCGTGGGGAACGGCGCCGCATTCGAGCACATTACGCGGAGTATTCGTGAGGCGTCCCAGGGCCGCTCAACGATCTTAATTACCGGCGAAACCGGAACGGGAAAGGGGATGATTGCACGGGCGATCCATCAGCAGAGTCCTGAGCGTGATCGGCCGTTTCAAGTGATCGACTGTACGACCGTTCCTGAGGGGATGATGGAGTCCGAGCTGTTCGGGCATGTACGGGGGGCCTTCACCGGCGCGATCGTTGATAAGCCGGGGCTCATAGAGTTGGCGAACGGCGGTACGGTGTTCCTCGATGAAATCGGGGAGCTTCCCCTTTTTCTTCAGGCGAAACTTCTGCGCGTTCTGGAGGAAAGCGAGGTGCGTCCCGTGGGCGGAACCAGAGTCCGCCGGATCAATACACGCTTTATCGCTGCGACCAACCGTAATCTTGAAGCGCTTGTGCGTGAGGGGACCTTCCGGAAGGATTTATACTACCGGCTCGCCGTTGTGTTGATTCGGGTACCGCCTCTCCGAGAGCGTCGCGAGGATATTCCCGTTATTGCGCGCCATCTGCTCGGCAGACTGGCTCAATCCATGGGTAAGACACAGTGCCATTTTGACGAAGCAGCCATGGAAGTCCTTCTGTCCTATTCCTGGCCCGGAAATGGTCGGGAACTCCGCAATATCGTGGAACGGATGGTCATGCTCGCGACCGACGATATCATTCCGGCGCGAGATGTCCGAAACTTGCTTCGGGAGAGTGAGACGGAGAGTCTCGGCTCAGTAGACCCCAGTCTGGCCAGCCTTCCATACATGGAGGCGAAGGAACGAGCCCTTGAAGAATTTACGAAATCCTACCTGCGTGTCAAACTCTCGCAGCATGGCGGTGTCATCACGAAGGCCGCTGAGGACAGCGGCATTCCACGGCAACATTTCTCGCTGCTCATGAAACGATTTCTTGGAAGCGAGGATGTCGAGAATCAGTAGCACCTGTCTCCCATTCGTAACAATCCATTGATTTACTGGCTTCGCCATCTGTTCATTCCCACGATCACGTTTCTTTTTTGTAGCACCACCATCATGTGAAATGGTTTGGACTTCATTATGTCAAGGTCATGCGCCGGATTATCGTTGATGAATACACGGATATGCGGACGTAACAAATTAATATATTGGATGAAATAACCTCTTTATCAGATTACGCATATCAGACTATTCGATTAGCGAAACCACCGCTGCTCTCTCCTTCCCAGCATGTTTTTGCAATTATCTTTTTATCCGTTCTATTTCAATGTGTTAACCGGTGAGATTTTCTTGGCTTCTAGTTCTTCTCAGTCTGGCAACCAACTTGCTTTGTTCGTTGATCAACCTGGTTTGATGGACAGCATATTCATGGAATCAAATTCTTAAAAGTTAAGCGGTACCAATTTTCTCTCTATACCGGTGAAGTCGCGCGGGCTTGAATGAAGCCCTCAACTGTAGGAGGTGTTACCCATGTTTTTGTCACGGAGGCAGTTCTTAAAGGTCACTGCGGGGACGGTCGCCGCGGTGGCGGTGGCGGACAACGTCCTGGCGTTGACGGCGCTCCAGCCGGTCATCGAAGTCGGGAACCCGTTGGGGGACTATCCGGATCGGTCCTGGGAGCGGGTGTATCACGATCAGTATCGCTACGATTCGTCCTTTACCTGGGTCTGTTCTCCGAATGAC
>JBBRRK010000211.1:0-6627 GCA_038200765.1 Nitrospirales bacterium | reverse complement strand
GTCCGAGATCCACAAATTGGGCAAATTGTAAGAGTGGCTCTCCCGTGACGTAACTGATCAAGGGAAATCGCGATTCGATTGAGGCAAGAAAGGCGTTGTCGCGGATGAGCGTATTCTCACGATACCCCCGGACGCTGAACCGTCCCCCGACAGGAATCTGCTCAAGCGGAAAGAGTCGATCGTTTGCGAGTTGCAGGCTCATCTGTCCCAGGAGCTGCATGCCCCACCAGTCGTCAAATCGCCGGACCGCCTGGACCTGCCCCAACCAGGAGAAGAACTGTCCGTCCGGCAATGTGTCGGGGTTGTTGGTGGCGCTCAGGACGTCCAGCCCGACGGAAAAGCGGGAACGTGCCGAGATCACTGATGTCGATGTGCGATGCACATACTCCTGAATGACGCGCAAGGCGCTCACGGTGCTGACCCCGGTGTTCGAGGAGCCGGGAATAAAGAGCGACGGCAGGCCTGGAGTATCGAAGCTGGACGTGACTTTGTTGGACAGATGTTCACCGGTGATCGCGATGGCAAACTCATCGGTCAGCGTTCGATAGAGCGGTTGACGGAGGGTGAAGCCGATGATTTCCGATTCTGCATTCAAGTCGAGAGGGCGAAAGGGATTGGCGATCACCAGGGAGTCGTTTCGGCGGTACGAGGCGATGAAGGTCGTATCGTATCGATTCAAGGGAAGCGCATAGGAGGTATCGACGATCGGATTCGCGCCACGTGAACGGCCATAGGTAAAGCTGAAGGCATCGCCATTGCCGGTGACATTCTGATGGGCGATCGTGGCGAGTCCTCGCTCGGCTCCGACTACGGGCGTTTGATAATTGTTGAAGTCCAGCCATGCTTTCCAGGGGCTGGCCTCTTTCACGTTCACATGCAAGAGGCTGTCGCCGCGCTTGTCGCCAGGACGGAGTTCGGCGTTGATTCGTTCGATACGTGGATCTTGCTGGAGCAACTGCAACCGTTCTTGCAGCGGTTCCATCCGCAGAGGCGTCTGCGCACCCCGTTCGACCCGGTCGCGCAAGTAACCGGCGCGGAACCAGTTGTGCCCTTCGACATCGATCTTGGCCAACGTGCCTTCAATGATCTGAATGTTGATCACGCCGTTCGTCACGTCCTGATCCGGGATGATTGCCCCGGAGGTGATATAGCCTTTGTTCACATACAGAAGAGTGAGTTCCAGACGAAGACGTTCGAGATCCTCGGTCGTCAATGTTCGATTGGTGTAGGGCGTCGTGACTGTAGCCAGCTCTGCATCGGAGAAGGCCGTATTGCCGCTCACATGAATGGAACTGGCGAAGACCTGAACGTGGCCCAATGGTTTCTTCACCTCTCCTTCCGGCGGTACCGGGATCACAGGGAGGGTCGGGAGGGGCACAGGGGTCGGGGCCTTGAACTCTTTCTTGAGCGGCGCCGGCGGTTCTCCCGATCGCCCGGTTGGGTCAAAGATTGGGGGCACAGCCTGTTGTGCATAGGCGGAGGCTCCTGCCAGCAGGGTCAGCATGGCACTTCCAAAGAACGTGAACCATCTCGCTGTTCGACGGGCCGTCTGTGGAGCGGCGCGTCGAGCGGCCAGTGGATTTATGAGTGGCACCCAGTTGCCTCACTATCGGCCAAGTTCGCCATCAAAAACCCAGCTGGGGTCAATCGACGGAGCGAGACTGTGCCTGAGTCGTGGGTGGCCATGATTGCTGGAATGGTGGCGAAGGTTCCATTTGTGAATGAATCAGCATCGATTTCAGCGAATGCAAGTGGGCTCGTCAGCCAGCCTCCTGGATCGGCCGGCAATTGCTCACGCCCTGCGACAACGAAGCTACTGGCTTGTCCATTAGCCAAGGCCGCGCAGCGCTGCGTCAAGAGACTGTGTGCCTGGTTGGGCTCCGAGGGCAAGGTTCCAAGGCTCTCGCTTAAATTGGACGTGGGACTTTGAATCGTCACCGTGCCGTTCAAGCCGGAGGAGCCAGCATCCGCATTGACTATACTATTGGCATCCCGCAGAAATAGGCTCGTGATGATCTTGATCGCGCCACCCTGACCATCCGCCGCCTGGGCTAGAATCTTGCTGTCCTGTAGGGCCACGACCTGCGGATCGATCGAAATATTTCCGCCGCCTCCAGGCCCGTCGGCTACCGAGGAGCTGACCACGCTGTTGACCAAGCGTATGCGATCGACTGCTTGAATGTTGATGTTTCCTCCGCTGGCTTGCGTGGCTTGAGTGGTAATCGAGCTGTCGCGCATTTCGAGGCTTTGTCCCGCGTTGATCGAGATATCGCCCGCTTTGCCGGGATTGGGTACGGTGCCGGTACTGCTGGCTGTGATGGTAGCCCTGTCGGTCATGGTAAGGGATCGTGCAGACAGATTGATCATACCGCCATCACCGGTACCTGCCGCAGTCGTGAAGATGCCGCTACCCGGCCCATCGATTGTTACCGCGGTGCCGGGACTTCTCAGCCCCTGGATACTGATAACCCCGCCAGATCCTGATGGGATTTCCATCGTATCGCCGATGGCACTGTTGCTTTTAAGCGTCCCGCCATCTGCAAGTTGCAGATTGTCTGTGAAGAGACGTAGTTGACCTCCAGCACCTGAACTTATGGTTCCGGTAAAGAGAGAACTTTCTTGAGTGCTTTCTTTACCCGTAATGAGAATGTCGGGGGCCCTGATGATCAAGTCTCCTGAAGGGGTTGGTCCAAACGTGCCTGTGTTGATAAACGAACCCCCAGCAAGGGTCAGGCGACCATCGAGTGTAATCCCAATGTTTCCACCGAACGGTGCACCTACATTATCAATCCCCAGTTTGGATGCACCACGTAGGTGTAGATTGTGAGCAGTGATCTGAATATCTCCGAGTGTTCCGGTACCCCGGGTTGTTATGACCACTTGTGAGGAATCAGCAACAAGGATATCCCCATGCGGTGCATTTATTGTAATGTTGCCTGCGCTCCCGCTGCTATCGAACGCTTGAGTACTTACAAAAGTGCTGTTGATGAAACTCACATTTCCCTGGCTGCTACTGAAC
Organism: Nitrospirales bacterium; assembly: GCA_038200765.1. Classification (GTDB taxonomy): domain Bacteria; phylum Nitrospirota; class Nitrospiria; order Nitrospirales; family Nitrospiraceae; genus Palsa-1315. Next base: position 3,608 of record JBBRRK010000211.1, on the reverse strand, counting down.
GTGATGTTCCCGGCGTGTCCCGAATGATTGTTTGGGCCGATACCGACAAGTGCGGAGTCGATATCAATGTTTTCTGAGGCCTTCAAGATAATGTGACCGGCGTTTCCTGCACCTGCCGTTTGCGCTACGATCTGTCCAAAGTCCTTGATTCGAATGGAAGTAGCATTGAGCGAGATATCTCCACTGCTCGCTGCAGTACTCTCTGGCTCGATGTTGGATCTAATCCCGGCGAACGGAAAGGTCTTAGGGTTCGTTCCCAGGATCGCCAGGATTTTGGGCCCCCCCGAGATTTCAATGTGGTCAGCAGTGACGCGGACTCCACCGGATCCACGATCCGAAGCCACCGGTCCGATCGCATTGGTTTCGATAATTGCCCCGTTGTCGATGATGGCGTCTTGGGTCACTTGAATATCAATGCCTGCCCCAAAGGGACCAGTGTGGGGGCGCGCGTCCGGCCCAACGGTATTCGCGGAGATCGTCGAGTCATCGACGATCAGGCGACCTCCTCGGATAAGGATGGTGCCTCCACCCTCACCGCTGGTATCGATGCGGGATTGTTGCGAGATCTGAATCGTACCGAGCGCCCCGAACGACTGTCCATTCACATTCGCCGCTTGGTGCAGAGTCTCCGCGATAATTTCCCCTGGCGATACCACACTCGCGAGATGAATCAGGCCACCGGGCGACGTAATCTGCGCCGGTTGGACAGTGCCATTTTCGAGCGTGCCATTTTCAACGGTGATATTGCCTCCGACGAGCGCAAGGGTTTGATCCGTGTCCACCCTGAGACGGCCTCCTTGGACGGTAATGGGACCAGGGGTAGAGCCCAGGAACCCGAAGGCGGTTATCGAGGCAGTGCTGAGGAGAGCATCCGTTGGGCCAGGGATCGCGGTGAACCGCGAGTTATCAGCAAGCCGGAGGTAGTTGGCCGTGGTGAAGGTGACCGAACCGCCCACGTGTAATGTTGCGTTGGGCCCGAAGACGACCCCGGCTGGGTTCATCAGAAACAGATTGGCTCCCGGGTAGCTCATGGTATCGATGGTGCCGAAGATGTTGGATGGATTCCCACCGGTGACTCGCCCCAGAATGTTGTAGGTGGGGAGCGATGGCGTGGTGTTCAGGAATTGGGCTGTATCGGGACGCCCCACGTTGAATTGGTCGAAACTGTGGAAGAGGTTCGTCCCATTGCCTGGCCTGGTTCCTCCAGTAATTTGAGCCGCAGTACCGACTGTATTGACCGTAGTGCCAAGATTGCCGACTCCCGTCGTCGGTGTAATGCCCAGACTTACTTGGGCCAGACCTAACGAGGTCTCAAAAGATACCCACACAAATGCCAACATGAGAATTAGCACTAGATTTCTTGCACCAGTTACTGTCGGAAGAGCGATATGACTCATCTGAGCTCCTGGCCCTCGACGGCCTAAATAACTTTAGCGGAAAGAGGCGAACAACTGTGTGAGATGTCGACCTCTCACGTAAGGACTGCATTCCAGCTGCAGGCCTGGTTCAACAGGTGCAGAAGGCATTCTTCATGCACTTCCCGTATGCATTTTTACCACACACCCCCGTGGGGGGAGTCGAATCCTGACTCATGGCGTTTGGTGGAGTGCATTGGACGGTTACCTTGGCACATCCTGCAAGGACAACAACAAACGACAAGAAAAGAACTAGTCCGGCACCGATCTGAAACCATCCGCGCTCCCTCTTCATGTCCCGCCTCCTTTGTGCACGTAAGAATGAATAGTCACTTTAACGATAACCTCTCAGCGTGGACTGTCATTCACACTCCTTGCCTCCGCGGAAAGCCGCTCGAATACTAGCTGTGCTGAATATGGTTTTCCTTCTGAGAAAAGGTGATCAGTGGTCAGGGGAACCAATTTGATGACGGTGTTGTCCTTGTAGCCAAGAAAGTTTCGGTTGAGCGACGGAATCGATACAAGAGCTGGTCTCTCAGTTGCTAACTTGCGTTGTGTGGCTGTGAGCTGACGAATAAAAATGGGAAGCCCCCATCGAGTGGGGCGCCAACTTGCCCCCTTTCCCTTCTGTTCCACTCCGCCCTGCCCATCGCGAACAAATCGTATAGTCATTGAGGACATAACCTGTTTGTTGACTTCGATCGCAATGAGTAGTTGTTGGGTGTCTGACAATAGGTTTTCTTCATTTGTGTTTGGAGTAAGGGCGCGCAGATCGTTAAGGCTGACGGTGTATATAGGGAAGATGTGCGTCAATGTGAGTGGCTCGGCGCCATCTTTCATCTTCAGAAAAGACGTATCAGTAAACCCAAGCTCTTCAGCACGGCTCGGGTCGTCCGTCAGTAGTTGCAGAAGTATTTGTACCCCTTCTTTTGCGGCATGTTGAGCACCTTCCTTATCCTCTAGATCCTGTAGACTTGTAAGATCTAACAGACGGACAGGTTCCTCTACCTTCCTCTGTTGGGTAATTTCGCCAGTTTCACCAATGGTTCTGTCTCCAATCAAAAGGGCCAGGCTAATGAATACTATGGAGACCAAGCAGGGTAGAAATGACGGGCACCGTGTTTTCATGGCTAGTCCTTGGCTTTATTTAATTTAATCCGCACAAAATTTAGATCGTGGGAAAATCCATGGGACTTATTCGGCCCTCCTGGAGAGTCGCCGACAAACTCATCGAAAGTTAGGTACTCAGAATCTTTTTCGAGAGGGTTATATATTTTTACAATCTGTCGTCGAGACGACTGTCCAGGTTGGCCTGGAGATATATAGCCTGTGACGATAAAGGCGTGCTTGCCACCCTCTCTCCAATCGATGACAGGAATAAATGGACCGGTTGTGCAAATCTCCCTAGTCAAAGCCTCCCAGTCGAGTGCACCACCTACCGTCTGATAGCTAAACTGGTAATAATCAAGTACTTGGTGGGGCCACCCACCTCGTACACACTTCGATGGCGAGTCGATGAAATCAGAGGTAATTTTTGTCTCACAACAGTTAGCTCTTTCCAGCGAAATGCCAAAAACTTTTCTAACAATTTCGCACTGGGGATCGGTTGGCTGTTGCTGCTTCTTCTTGTTGTAATACTCCATCACCATTCGGGTCGATGCGGCCCAACACCAGGCAGGCGTTTGTTGTTTTTCGCGAGGTACTTCCAGTGTCATCGAACGCGTGGGATCGCAGATCGGCCCTGCCCCCTGCATTTGCATTTCCTTGAGTTCGTCCAGGGTTAGGGTTATCGGTGGCTTCCCAAAGTTGTATGGGGGTCCTTTTGGGCCAGATAGATGTGATGGGATTAGCACTTCAACCTCCGCACATCCCCAGACGAATCCCATGCACAACGCCACGCAAACTCCAAGAATATTTTTCATCCTAACCTCGCTTCCAAAAGCAGCTCTTTGTATCGTTTCTGCTACCCCAGGGACGATGGTGGCTGGAAGATGGAAGGACCGCACATCTTGAAGCTTGAGGTATCATTTATGGCTGGCTCCTTTGATGATGGTCCATCGAGAGAAACGCGTTGCACCGCGCATATAAACAATTACGTACCGTAGCCCGTAGTCTGTAGGTATGCTTGCGTAGCATTTTTTGAAATACCACTTTCGTAGGGGTATACGGACGGGATATCATAACTTGGGGCAT
>JBBRRK010000210.1:0-6667 GCA_038200765.1 Nitrospirales bacterium | reverse complement strand
GCGCGTCCATGGAATTCGCTATGACACCCGCGCAGCGATGACGGCGGCGCGCTTCGAATACATTGCGGTGTTCTACACCCGGACGCGACGGCACTCGACGCTGGGCTACCAGTCCCCGATGCAGTTCCTGGATGAGTGGCGCCTGGCTCAACACGAGGAAAACCTGGTCGCATGAAACCCGCCCGATGGAAGACGGAAAACAGAGGGAAGCTCAATCGACACACCGTCAGAGTGCGGCAGGTAGAAGATCAGATGGTTGTCGAAGTCTGTGATGTGCCACTTGCGGATGCCCGCAAGATTGGAATGCCGCAGCGTCAGGGGGACACCGATCATCGGCTGGCGAGCCAGGTCGTTAAAACTGATTTCGGCTTTGGTCAAGAAGCGCTCCGCTATGTCCAGGCCCGCCTGTTCCGCCAGATGGACGAACTGCTGTACCAGATCACGTCTTGCGGCCGCGCGCTGGTAAACCACCGGCATCAGCGCGATGTCTTTCGGGCCGCCAGCTTCGCTAGGGCTTCGGCCCGAAGGTCCTTCCAATCTGCCGCTGTCAGGGCAGTCTCGGCGCTGTTCAGGCCTTCCAGCAATTTCGCTTCCAGCTGGTCTTCCGCTTTGCGTTTCTCGTCGGCCCGGATCAATTCACGCACATATTCGCTCGCGCTGCTGTAGCGACCTTGGGCGATCTGCCCATCCACGAATTGCTTCAAGGGATCAGGGAGAGAGATATTCATGCTCTGCATAGGGCGCCTCCTTCTTACTCATCCCTTCTACAATGCCATACATGACAGAAAATGGCAATATATGCCATATCTTGGCGTTACCTCTCGCCCACTCGTGTCGGCAATCTCGATCTGTGTTGTGTTAGCAGGCCGTTGACAAAGTTCGTCAGCGGCGTTCTCTCGGCGCTCAGAGGCTCACCGTACGGCCGGAGCGCACGCTTCCGCCTATTTGCTTATGTGGACTTGCCGGAAGGATTTTCTGAGCACCCTCTAACCCGCATGATTCATGACGGTTCGTCGCGAGATCGCTGAGCCGCGTTGTGGGACCTCCGCGCAGAGCCGTGAGGACCAGAGGCGTACTCGTGCAGGACGTTGAGGGGTCCGAGGGGCGAGCCCGCAGGCCGAAGGCTCGTCTCAACAGCGGATCGGCGATTGCAGCAGACGCGCTCATGAATCATGCGGGTTACGGCTTGGGGGGTGTCGACTGGGCCACAGCCGCTCGGGCACGGGCATGGTTCCCCCCGAGTTCGAGATAGCGTGTGAAGGCCTCGACCGACTTCGGCTGATCCTTCATTTCATCGGCGTAGAGAACCCCCAAAGAGAAATAGACGTCCGCATAGTCCGGATTGACCACCAGCGCCTCCCGCATGGCACGTTCCGCTTCGGCGAACTGCCCACGCTTTTCGTGAATCAGACCAAGCGTATACTGAGCATCCGGGTTCTTCGGGGCAAACTGCACTGCCAGCTTCGCCGCGGACAATGCGTCGTCAAGGTTCGGCAGGACTTCTAACCGCACATAACTCTTGAGCACATAGGCGTCGCCGAATGTGGTGTCGTATTCCAGCGCTTTGTTCAGCCGCTCCAATGCTTCCTCCGACGATTTCCCGGTTTGGAGCAGCGCGAAGGCCTGCTCATACTGCAACTTCGCAGCCTGTCGTCGTTCGGCTGGAGACTGAGGCTCTGCCCCCATGATGAAGGCAGCCTTTCGGCCTTCGATCAACACCGTATCCCCTTCTCCCTCAAGCTGCACAAAGAAGGGATGCTGAACGCCTTTCGACCGTTCCACAACTTGCTCGATGACATAGTCTCCGACCTCCGAGGCCATGAGCCATCCGTTGTTATTCCTATCCGCCGTACCGCTCAGCCCCTGCACCAGCGCTTGCACGAACAGACTCCTCCCATTCTCCTGACTCAACGACTCTCCCTTATCGCCCGCGGTCAACACTTGCACGGCTCGCTGTTCCGTCACGTCTTCCGGAGACAATCGCCCTTCGAGGGACAGAGGCTGACGCGTGCTCACCTCCCATCCGCGAGCCGCGGCATTCAAGAAGAAGAGGGTGTGTTTGGACGCGTTACGCCGGCTAAACTCTTTGAGCTGTTCAAACGTCACCGACTTGGACACATTCCCCACCTGCGCATCCCAAGGCACGAGATACCCAAGTTCCATGCCGTCAAGGTCTTGCGTGACACCCGCATGTCCGGCGAAATAGAGCACGAGCCGGTCATATCGACCAACCTTTCGAGGCAAGAAATCCGAAAGCGTCTGCTGCAAACGGCGAGCACTCGCATCCTTGTCGTAGAGTTCAACGACTTCGTCGAAGCCCAGGCGGCGGAACGTCTGAGCCACGAGTTTGGCATCCTCAATCACACCGGGAATTTTCGGCGCAAGGAGATAGTTCTCGACCCCGATGACAACGGCCCATGACTTGTAGTAGAGCCCTTCCGGCTTTCCTAATTGAGCAGACGCCGACAGTGGACAGAATATGGCTACCAGCAGGCAGACAAGAAACGAAAAAAGATAGCGGCGAGTTTGTGGGTAGGCGATTGGCAACATCACGTGGACCGGTCCATCGGGTGACGAGTAAACAGTTCACCCTACTCTGGCCTCTGCGTACTGTCAAGAAACGGCAGCGACCGTCATGCTCAATGTGCAATGTCGAATATTCAATCGGACATTCCCTGACAATACGAGGCCCCCCTCGTGCTTCGCCAAGGCTGCGGAAAGTTTTCCTTGCCCTCATCCCCGTACCAACCGACTCCGCCGACGTCGCCCTTCCCTACGAAGGCCGAAAGCTACGAGGGACTGGGCGAAAGAGAATCCCTCATGCCTACTAGACCTGGTTGAGTTCCCACTCCCCCCTCCCGCATAATGGCGGGAATTTGCGTTGCACCTCGACCCGAAGGAGTCATTGCACCATGGCAGACAACATCGAGACCCTCCTCAAGGAAAGCCGCCTGTATCAGCCGACGGCTCAGACCAAAGCCGCCGCCTATATTCAAGACTACGAGAGCGCCTACAAGAAATCGATCGCCGATCCTGAAGGCTTCTGGAGCGACGTGGCCAAAGAGCTGGAGTGGTTTTCCCCCTGGACCAAGGTCCTCGAATGGAATTATCCCTGGGCCAAATGGTTCGTCGGCGCCACTTGTAACATTGTCTATAACTGTCTGGATCGTCACGTTAAAACCTGGCGCAAGAATAAAGTCGCCATCATCTGGGTCGGCGAAAATGATCAAGAACGGGTCATCACCTACGGCGAACTGTATCGACAGGTCAATCGCTGCGCGAACGCCCTCAAGACACTCGGGATCGTAAAGGGCGACCGGGTCACGATCTACCTGCCGAAAGTCCCAGAACAGATCGTCGCCATGCTCGCCTGCGCGCGTATTGGCGCCATTCATAGTGTGGTCTATTCAGGATTCAGCGCCCCGGCCCTAGCAAACCGCATTCAGGATGCTGAGTCCAAACTGGTCATTACCGCCGACGTCGGGTTCGACCGAGGAAAGGTCCTCAATCTCAAGCCGGTGGTCGATCAAGCCGTAGCCGGTTCCCCCAGCGTCGAACATGTTGTCGTCCTGCGAAGACAACATCCTGACGTACACTTATCCGCACCGAAGGAAATCGATTGGCACGACTGGCTGAAGAATGAGAAGGCAATCTGCGAAGCTGAGCCTCTCGATGCGGAACACCCTTTATATATCCTCTATACGTCCGGCACGACCGGCAAACCCAAAGGTGTGGTCCATGTCCATGGGGGCTACATGGTCGGAACCTACATCACAACAAAATATGTCTTCGATCTCAAAGAAGACGATACCTACTTCTGTGTCGCCGACCCTGGCTGGGTCACAGGGCACAGTTACATTGTGTATGGTCCCCTCCTCAATGGCGCTACGATCCTCACCGCTGAAGGCAAGCCGGACTATCCGAACCCAGGCCGCTGGTGGGATCTCATCGAACGCTACGGCGTCTCGATTTTCTATACGACCCCCACGGCCATTCGCCTGCTCATGCGCTACGGAGAAGACTGGCCCAAGAAATTCGATCTCTCCACCCTCAGGATCTTGGGCAGCGTGGGCGAACCAATCAATCCGGAAGCCTGGGAATGGTTCCATCGCGCAGCTGGTGGGGATAAGCCGATCATGGACACCTGGTGGCAAACCGAAACAGGGTCCATCCTGATTACCCCCCTGCCGACCGTCCCTTTGAAACCAGGCTCCGCCACCAGGCCCTTTCTTGGCATCGAAGCCGACGTCGTAGACAGCCAAGGCAACAGTCTCCCCGCCAACGCCGGCGGCTTTGCCGTTATTAAAAAACCCTGGCCTTCGATGATGCGGGCCATCTACAAAGATCCGGAGCGCTACAAGACCTATTGGAACACGATCCCGAACTGCTACACCGCCGGCGACATCTGCCACAAAGATGTAGACGGCTACATGTGGTTTATGGGCCGCGCCGATGACGTGATCAAAGTGGCCGGCAACCGGCTCGGCACTGCTGAAGTGGAAAGCGCGCTGGTCAGCCACCCGGCCGTGGCGGAAGCGGCGGTGATCGGCAAACCGCACAAGCTCGTCGGCGAGTCCATAAAGGCCTTCGTCATTTTGAAGCAGGGTGAAGTGGACAGCCCCGCCCTGATTCAGTCGATCAAGGACCAAGTCCTCAAGGAGTTGGGGAAAATTGCCGTACCGTCCGAAATCGACATCGTGCCCTCGCTCCCCAAAACCCGATCCGGGAAAATCATGCGGCGGGTGCTCAAAGCGAAAGAGCTCGGACAGGACCTTGGCGATATTTCGACGATCGAAGATTGATGGGACCGGCTTCAAGACCGATGATCGATACCACGTCTATGCTCTCAGCAAACAATCGGAGGTTGGACATGCGCTCAGCAACAAGTCGCAGAATGACGGTCTCAATCGGAGTGCTCGCACTCAGCCTGGCCGCGATCACCCCGGCCGTCACCTGGGCCGCCAAACCAGTCACGCAAGAGAAGAAGACGAACAAACCGGCACAGGAACGCACCAGCGCACTCGCAAAAAAAGCGACCGCTCCAAAGTTCGCCACGGCAGAGACTGCGGGAAAGGCTCCATCCTGTTTCGGTGAAGCGCCAACGCTCGACAAACTCACGCCCGACGAAGGGAAAGCCGGCGACACTGTCACCATCACCGGAACCAACTTCGGCGCGGCAGCCTGTTTGCGAGGCGTCTCATTTGGCCCAGGTCACCCGGCGCAGTTTCATCAAACCAAGAACAGCATCACGACGACTGTGCCACACGGTGGAAAGAGGGGCTTAGTCCTCCTCACCGTCACCACCGCCTCGGGAGAAAACTCAAGACCGTTCCTCGTGAAATAGAAATGGGAGGGCGAACTAGATAGTCTCCTGTGCTCGTGCAACGCGCGGCCTCAGCAGGCTGCGGAAAAACTCGATTATTGCGTCATACGTCGCGATTCGCACACAGGCAGTCTCGCATCAGAGGGGCCCGCAGGATGCGTAAAAAGGCCGTCCAGCAAGGCCGTAGCGAGCGAAGAGGCGAGGCGTACGCTTCGGTACGTTGAGTCTCTGAGCGATGCGAGAACGCCGCTGGCGGACTTTTTCCGCATCCTGTTAGAAGACCCTCGTTGGACATGCGCAACGGGAGACCATCTAGCCCGCCCTCAAGGGGGAAGATAGAAAAGCGGTGGTCGCTCGATGCATGTAGTGAAGGACGGTTTGCCTGCTCACTATAGAGGAGTTGAGGAATGGAAGGGTCACCTGGCCTGAGGGAACTCGTCTGACATGAAGCGTAAGCCAGGCGAACCGATCTATCTGAAGCGTCACATATTAGGCCTCGCGCTGGCTGTGGTAGCCCCCATTCTGCTGCCCCTCCTCTACCACCGGTACATCACACCGGTAAGCTTCGCCACCGTATTTGTCGCAAGTCTTATTATCGCTCTCATAGGGAGCATCGCGCTCTATTTTGCCTACCGATCCTCGGCTCAGAACGAGCCGTGAAACTTGAAGTGTGGAGACGCCGAACGGTCATCCTCCGAAACCTCTCACGCCTAATAGTCTGGTGCACCAACATTCAACGGCACCGCCTCACCCTGGAGATTCATCCCCCGCAAGACCAAAGGATTCTTACCCGGCCGATCCGGCTCCGAAACAAACAGCCCCACACGTGGATCGCGCAACAGATGTTCAGTGTGCAACGCCAAACCACTCACATGAATGTAGGCACGTGTTCAGTGTTCGCCAAAGAGATAAGGTACATGCGACCAAAACGGCCGCCCGTTTCTGAGCGTCAACAGAACCCCCGTACGAATCTCCTCGGCCAGCTTGGCCCACGCAGCCTGAACCTCCTCATTCGACCAATCCTCATTCATTGCCATGGAGGCAGCCCCTCCATCTACGTGATGGATGATAGTGAACCGAGAGTACCCTGCTCTAACAGGCTGCGGAAAACTCGGTGTATACACAAGACGCTGATGGAATCTTCCCTATGGCGCCAATGTCACAATAGTCTCAGGATGCTCAAAAAGGCTGTCCAGCAAGGCTGCAGCGAGCGAAGAGGCGAGGAGGTACGGACCGCACTTCGTGGGGCCGTTCGCCCTTATAATAGATCTTGGCGAACGGAAAATCCCCTCCAGTGCTTCCGACTTCCGAACAACTCTCGTTGAGTCTCTGAGCGATGCGAGA
>JBBRRK010000209.1:0-6702 GCA_038200765.1 Nitrospirales bacterium | reverse complement strand
GCTGCGGTGCTGGCACTGATCGGGTTGTTCGTGGGCGCCGCGGTCTGTGTGCTGATCCTCTTTGAGTATACAGGGTTGCCTGCCTGGGCCTGTGCCGCAATCGTGAGTGTCTTTTTCCTGGGTGGGGCGTGGGGGCTCGCGATGGCGGGATGGGGAGTGGCAAAGTCCGTTCATGTCATCCCACTACGAACCGTCCGAACCGTGGTGGAAGACGCCAAGTGGATGGCGGAGTGGGTGCGCACACGGTTTACATAGATATCGCGCTTGGGCCTGCCGCCCTACCGCAAGACTCTGAATAAGCCGATAGTCTCTCAGCGACCATGTGACCGGATTTGAGCCGATGTCTAGCCGACAGCTATTTACAGTGACCTTTCTGCTAGTGTTTCTTCTGCTCCTGTGGGAACTGGGACTCATTCTCCGTCCGTTCTTCTCCCCGATTCTCTGGGCTGTGATCCTTGCGACCACGACGTACCCGGTGTACATACGGTTATTGGCATGTGTGGGACATCGCGGAAATGTTGCCGCCGGGATCATGACCGGGGGGGTGCTGATCATGGCGGTGGTTCCTGCCTTGTACGGTATGATTCTCGCCGGCCAGCAAGGTATGGAGGCGTATTCACAGGCTTCAGAATGGCTGAAGGAAGGACATCTGAAAGACCTTGGTGAGGTGTTTGCCAAGGTACCCGGAGTGGGAGGGCTGAGCCAAGAACTGTTAGGCCGTCTCATCGTGAACAGCAGCGGGAAGGTCGAAGCCTCCCTCCTGGAAGGCGGAAAGGTCGTCAGCACCTTTCTTCTTTCGCAAGGGGTAGACTTTGCCAGGAACGCGCTGCTCCTCGCGACTGACTTTCTCATTATGCTCTTCACATTATTCTTCGTGTTCCGCGACGGGCCTTATATCTTAAACACAATCCTTCGAGCGATTCCCCTCGAGGAGAAGCACAAGGCAAAGATCTTCGAACGTCTCAATACGACCACGAAGGCTGTCGTGAGGGGCACGCTGTTAACCGCCGTCGCCCAGGGTGCGACGGCCGGTGTGACGTACTATCTATTGGGCGTGCCCTTTTCGGTGTTTCTCGGGGCTTTGTCTGGACTGCTTTCACTGCTCCCCGTCGGCGGTACGGCGATAGTTTGGGCGCCGGTCGCATTGTACCTGTTGCTCAGCGGCGCGGTGGCCAAAGGCCTCATTCTCATTGGGGTCGGCGCCGGCCTGGTGGGCCTAATGGACAATCTGCTGCAGCCCCTTCTCGTCGGCGGGAACGCGCGACTCCCGGTGCTCCCCCTATTCTTAGTCTCGTTCGGAGGCCTCGCCTACTTCGGATTTCTCGGCCTGTTTCTCGGCCCCGCTCTCCTCGCCGTCGTCCTCGTATCGTTTGTGATCTACCAGGAAGAGTACCAGCATCAAGACAGCGGCATGATCATTGGCGTCACGAGCGCTCCTCGCGAAGATGCGCGCTCCGCTCATAATTTAGGCGACAAGACAGTGTGACGCGGTGTGATTATCTAGCAGGCTGCGGAAAAACTCAGTATACGCTCAAATCCCGCTGTGTTCTTACGCGTGGCGTTGACACATGAACAACTCGCAGGATGCTCAAAAAGGCCAGACTTCTCACCCGCCCAACCCTGGCGCACCGAGACGCGCCTTGTCCCAGGCAAGGCCACAGCGAGCGAAGAGGCGAGGAGGTACGGACCGCACTTCGTGGGGCCGTTCGTCCTTGCAATAGATCTTGGCGAACGGAAAATCCCCTCCAATGCTTCCGACTTCCGAACAACTCTCGTTGAGCCTCTGAGCGATGCGAGAACGCCGCTGGCGGAGTTTTTCAGCAACCTGCTATGAGCCTGTCCGACATTGCCTTCGTGACGAGGCGTAGGAGATGCGGCCAGATGCGAGACCCCGGATTGCTACGGTAGAACGGTTTATGTCGGGACAGGTTTTTTCAGTAAGGTCCCGAGAACTAGGGGAACTCCGAGTGGTTGATCGGCCAGACCCATGCGATCATCCGTGGTACTGATAAAAACATTGCCACGCAATCGGAGACCGTCACACGGGAACAATCGGGAAGACGCTTCGCGCGCTGTTGGACTTGATGGGGAGATCGGTGGATTACGAACCATTCAAAGGAGGATCTATGGGGAATCACACACGGGTGATCGAGACCAGAGCGACATTCATCACATTGATGCTCCGTGAAGACCATCAGAAGATCCGACAGCTGTTAGAACAGTTTGAGAAAACGACGATGACAAAGAAACATAAAATCGTGAGAGAAACTCTTGCAATCCTGGAGATCCACTGGAAACTCAAGCAGGAACTCATTTACCCTGCCTGGAGAGAACATGTTCACGAGCAGGGACTGGATCTGATGGACGAGGCCCGCGAGACACTCCATGTCGTTCACGCGCTGATCAAAGTGCTCAAGAACATGGTTCCAGAGGATGAGCGATACGAGTCCATGTGTATGGCCCTCAAGAACCAGGTAATACACCATATCAACGAGGAGGAGGGGAAGATGTTCCCCCTCGCAGAGCAGACAGATATGGATTGGGAGCGACTAACGACACACGTGATACAGCGACGTCAAAGCTTGGAGCAAAAACCGTTACGGCTGCTTGGGGTGCCCGTGAGTTTTAGCGCACCCGAGACAGTCGGTGCTACGCGCGCGGTTCTTTCAGGCCGATCAGGAGTCTGATGCGGGGAATAGGGTTCACCATGGTTGGAAAAAGGAGGCCCAGATGGAGCCAACAACAGAACATGCAATGGAACCACACGGAGCCTCTGTGCGAACAGCGGGAAAGGAAGTAACCGAACAGCCCAATAAGATGGCCGGCTCGATCAGTCAGACCATGGACTCGGCGGCGCAAACGATACAAGGTCCCCTCCGACGAACCAGGAACTGCGCCAGCGCCACGATAGGAATGGTAGCAGTGGGTCTCGATAGGTCAACTGCATATCTCCGCAATAGTGGAGCGGTGGGTGTCCTAGGGAATGTGGAAACGCTTATCCGCCGCCATCCGTTTCAGATTCTGGTGCTCGGGGTCTCGGTGGGATACCTGCTCTCTCGATCTCGGCAGCGGTGACGCCTTGGCTTGCAGCGGAATGACATAGAGACTCAGCAGCCTCCAAGGAGGGCGGCCTGACCCCCCATTTAAAGAGCAGTCGTGGGGAAGCACGATTCCTCATTGAGCGTTGAGGATTACGACTAAGAAAAAGAGGGAGATCATGGACAAAGACGCGGATCGCATTGCCCAAGACATCAAAGATATCGTCCAGACTAGAATCGCAATTGCCGAAAAACTAGGAGCCATCGAGGAACATGTGGGATCAACGATGCAGCACGCGAGGACTAGGTTGACTCAGGTTGCGGACAACATGACCTCATCTGTGCATGAAACATTGAAGGCGACCAAGGAAGCCTTTGATCCACGCGTCCATATCACACGCCACCCATGGGTGTTCGTAGGCGGGACCTTGGTCCTCGGCTATGCGATCGGCGCCCTCTACCGTCGTGGTTGGAGGATCGAGGGAGTGGTTCCCCATTACCCCCGCGGCGCAAAGGGTGCGGCAGTTATGCCTGAAAGAGGCTCATCTTCGTCCGAACGGCAAGAGTCCGGAGTATATCCCCCCTACCCTCCTCGCGAAGCGGACAATGCGAGTGAGGAACAAGGCCGGTCTAATCGACTCACATTGTGGACCGAGTTGGAACGAGTCCTCCAAGACGAACTCGGTGTCGTACGGAGCGGCTTCGTCCGATTCGGACGTGGTATTCTCCACGAGATGCTCCGTCAAGCCCTACCGGCCCTCGTGCAAACCATCGCAGGCAACCACCGAGAACGGGCCCCTCGGTCCGAGCACAACTCAACGCGTCGATGAAGCTCCCCGCAGCAATCGCCTAGCCGCTGCCACGACGAGCCTTTCGCCGGCGTTCGCCCTCTGACTCTTCACGCACGCGTTCGATTTCTCACGGCTCCTCTCCAGTCGGTCTCGCGACACGGCACACCGATTTCTCTGCGAACCGTGATGAGTACTGCGGACTAGGGTACAACCCAGTCTTATACCTTCCTCGGCCACGGCATAATCAGAACAGTGAGAGAAACAATAGCGATGAAGACGCTATTGGAAAGAGGGCGGCGCGTCACGCGGAATGGGCGTTGCAATCGTTTCCATTCGTAATCGTCGAGTACCAGATTTCATTTATTCATCAAAGGGAGGATCGCTCATGTTCACCAAATCTCAGGAAGCCGGCGCGTCATCAGTCACGGATATGCTTCGGGAGGACCACAAGAAAGTGAAGGGGCTCTTCGAGGAATTCGAGCAGGCCGAAGATACCAAAGCAAAACAGCAGATCGTCGAGACGGCGTTAATGGAGCTGGAAGTGCATAGCAAGTTGGAGGAAGAACTCATCTATCCGGCCATTCGCGCTGAAATCGATGACGATGACCTGATGGATGAGGCGCTGGAGGAGCATCATGTCGTGCATGGGCTGCTCAGGGAACTGAAGAAGATGAAGCCCAGCGACGAACGCTACGATGCCAAGTTTGCCGTGCTGGCCGAGAACGTTCGGCATCACATCAAGGAAGAAGAGGCGGAAATGTTTCCGAAGGCTGAAGACTGCGAGCTCGATTGGGAAGCACTCTGTTCCCAAGTCGTGAAGCGGAAGGAGCAGTTAACGGCAAAGAAGACCTCCAAGAAGAAGTAAGGCAACTTGTCGGTCTATCTGTAACGGGGACGCCGAGAGATCAAGTAGGCTCTGGGCGTCCCCCAAAGTTTAGTTGACCGGCGTCTGGGAGGGGGATATGGGCCTGAACGTCATATGGAAACTGCTGAGCGCCACCTACACAAAATGGACTGCAGATCGCGCCCAAGGCCTAGGCGCCGCCTTGGCATTCTATTCGATCTTTTCTTTGGCGCCTCTGCTCCTTATCGTCATTGCCATTGTCGGGTTAGTGTTCGGACAGGAGACGGCGCAAGACCGGATTATCGGGCAGATTCAAGGCGTCGTCGGTGAGGAGAGCGCGAAAGCCATTCATAGCATGATCGAGGAATCCCGGAATCCCGCTTCCGGCATCCTTGCCACGGTCCTGGCCCTTGTTCTGCTGCTGCTCGGGGCCACCGGTGTATTTGTTCAACTTCAGGAAGCGCTGAACACGATCTGGCGGGTCGAGGAAAAGCCGGGGGAGGGCCTATGGAAATCCATCAAGAACCGCTTCATTTCACTCCTGGCGGTTCTCGGCACCGGATTTTTGCTGTTGATCTCCTTGGTCATCAGCGCTGCGTTATCGGCGATAGGCTCGACCCTGGAACATTTTCTTCCGGTCCCAGGATTGCTGCTGCAACTCATCAATCTCTTCGTGTCATTCGCCATCGTCACACTTTTATTTGCCATGATCTACAAATTGCTCCCTGACGCATCCATTCAGTGGAGCGATGTGTGGAGCGGCGCGATCATCACGTCGCTGCTCTTCACAATCGGCAAGTTCTTAATCGGCTTCTATCTGAGCAAGAGCGATGTCGGCGGCGCCTACGGGGCGGCTGGGGCTCTCGCGGTCATGTTGATATGGGTCTACTATGCGTCGCAGATATTTCTATTCGGAGCCGCGTTCACGGCTGTCTACGCACATGCTCGGGGCTCCAAGTTAGCTCCATCACCACACGCACGAATGGAGCCCATTACCAAGTTGAATCGGGCCACGAATTGACGTTTCTCTTTATGATCTGGTCGGCGACAATATGCCTGTGTTCTTTATCCAAGATGCGCTCAAATTTCCTGATCTCGTGCATGCGGTGAAACCTGAGCCAAATCATGAAATGCCTCAGGCGGCTGCCGCGCAGGATACCTTTGGGGACTTCATTTCGCTGATGCCCGAATCCATGCATATGACCCAACCCGGGGCTCTCATGTGAGGCGCCACGGGGTCGAGGAGGAACAATGAGGACGTCAATTTTCAATTTCAAAGGCAGAAGCACATCGGCACGAGGGAGAGCTTGCAGAAATTCGAGAGCGAACCGTAGTTTGACCAAAAGCATGCTGCGAGCTTCCTGAAAGAACTGGGGTCGCGGGCGAATGCAGGTGTTCGAGGTAGCGAACCGCATAAGAAGGAGAGGATCATACCATGGGAAAAGCAATTATTCTCTGGCTGATGGGAGTTCCGGTCACATTGCTTGTCATCCTCTGGTTCTTCGGTGTCCTTGGATAAAGACAATTCAAGGAGGTGGGGGTGACGAATGACAATCTAAACGCACGCTCATCGAGCCTGCGACGGGGACACTCCGTGCGCGGGCTCGATGAGACGCAGGGTACGAGCCGATCGTCCCTGATCACCCTGGGCGGCGGGTTGAAAGTGCAAAGCTAGTCTGCTGCGAATCGTCCACCAAGAGAATGAAATCTACTTGATGAAAGGAATCGTCCGATGAGAATAGCCCAGGTTGCCCCCTTGTTTGAAAGCATTCCGCCGAAACTCTATGGCGGAACGGAACGTGTCGTGTCCTACCTCACGGAAGAACTTGTTCGGCTCGGGCACGATGTGACCCTGTTCGCGAGCGGAGATTCGATCACGGCCGCGCGTCTCGAATCGATTTGCAGTCACGCGCTCCGTTTGAATACGGGGATCTTCAACCACAATGCGCCGATGACCATGCTGATGGAGCAGGCGCTGGGAAAACCCCACGACTTCGACATCATTCACTCCCATCTCGATTTCATGGGG
>JBBRRK010000208.1:0-6802 GCA_038200765.1 Nitrospirales bacterium | reverse complement strand
TGGGGCGGGATCGAGCGGTGAAAGGCCGTATCGAACACGGCGACCATCGGGGTGTGCGACCCCATGACAGCGCGCGTCCCCTTGATCCCGGCGATGGAGCCAGGGTTGTGGAGTGGCGCGAGATCGGCCAACCGATCGATTGCGGCCATCACCTCATCGTCGATCACAACCGGCTCTCGAAATTGCTCGCCACCATGCACGACTCGGTGCCCGACCGCGTCAATGTGGAGATCTCGTCCTTCCAATTTGCTCGATTCCTCCAGTATCTGCATCATGCACCGGACCGCTTCAGCATGGGTCGAAACAGGACGTGTCGTCTGGACGACTGTGATCCTCTCGCGACGGAGCATCAGCCTGGCCGCAGGTCCGATGTCTTCGATTGATCCCTCATAGCGGATGCTTGGTTGCCAACTGGCTGCCGCGTCAGCAGAGTCGTCGAACTCAACGACCTTGAACTTCAGGGAAGAGCTTCCGCTATTCATCGCCAGCACATTCATCGTCGCCTCAACAGCTTGATCGACTCCATGATCACGAAGGGCAGAAGGCCCATGGCTCCCATCAACACCCAATCTTCGATCGGTAACGGGGCAACCTTGAAGATCGGCGCGGCCGCTGGAATTGTGAGCACCGCCACCTGCACAACCAGCGAAACGAGGAACGCCCACACCAGCGGGCGATTCGTCCAGACGCCCAGCTGAAAGAGCGACAGCCGTTCGCTCCGGCAGTTGAAGACATGCACCAGTTGCGCCACCACCAGCACCGTGAAGGCCACCGTCCTGGCCTGATCAAGTTCTTGATGCAGACCATAGAGGCTATAGCTGAACGCGCCTAACGCAATCAACCCCAGCATCAACCCCTCTCCGCCGATCTCCAGTAATCGTCCGCCGTCCAGCAGCCGAGCCTCCGGCCGGCGAGGCGGACGCTTCATCAGATCAGGTGCCTTGGGATCGACCGCCAGCGCCAAAGCCGGGATGCCGTCTGTCACGAGATTCATCCAGAGAATCTGAATCGGCAGGAGCGGCAGGGGCAGGCCCAGCAGCGCCGCAAACAGCATGACCAGCACTTCGCTCAGATTGCACGACAGGAGGAAATGGACGGCCTTCCGGATATTATCGAAGACCCCCCGGCCTTCTTCCACGGCTGCGGCGATGGAAGCGAAATTGTCGTCTGTCACCACCATATCGGCGGCTTCTTTCGTCACATCGGTTCCGGTGATCCCCATCGCGATGCCGATATCCGCTGCCTTGATCGCAGGCGCATCGTTCACGCCGTCTCCCGTCATCGCCACGATCGCGCCTCGGAGTTTCCAGGCCTGGATGATACGCAGTTTGTGTGCCGCCGAGACGCGGGCGTAGACCGCCACCTGCTCCACAGTCTTGACCAATTCATCATCGGACAGGCGATCAAGCTCCATCCCGGACAAGGCCTCCACATGGCTGCCCGTCCCGTAGAGCTCTCCCGCAATCGCCGCTGCGGTATCCTTATGGTCCCCCGTGATCATGACCGTGCGTATGCCGGCGTCGCGGCAGGCCTGAACGGCTGCCTTTGCTTCCGGCCGCAGCGGGTCCTTCATGGCTGCGAGCCCAAGAAACACCAGCTGCTGTTCCAACTCATCCGCGCGATAGGCGTCAGGCTCGCGTTCCAACCGACGATGGGCCATCGCCAGCACGCGCAATGCCTGATGCGCACACGATGCATTCGCTTCAAGGGTGGCGGCACGAATGGATTCCGTGATCGGTTCGATCGTGCCGTCTATGGCCAAACGATGCGTACAGTGCCGCAACAACACATCCGGCGCACCCTTGACATACGCCACCGGTCCGTCCGATGTGCGCCGCACGATCGTCATCATCTTGCGGTCTGAATCGAACGGCACCTCTCCGAGAAACTGATAGGCCGAATCGAGTTTCTCGATCGTAACCCCTGCCTTCGCCGCCACAACCAGAAGGGCTCCTTCCGTCGGATCGCCGATCACCTGCCAGGTTCCATTCTTCTCCCGTAATGTCGCCCCGTTGCACAGCGCGGCAGCGGTCAGCAGTTCGCGCAAGGCGGGAGACTGGCCCGGTTCTGAGTTCTGGGTTCTGAGTTCTAAGTTATCGGAGCGAAGCTCAATTTCTTTTCCGGATAACTCAGAACTTTTTTCTCGAACTTCACCGACTGGCTCATACCCTTCACCCGTGACCTCGAACACCCGATCTCCGGCAAATAACCTCGTCACCGTCATTTCGTTCTTGGTAAGAGTGCCGGTTTTGTCGGTGCAGATGACCGTGGCCGATCCAAGCGTTTCGACTGCAGGCAGTTTGCGAATCAGCGCATGCCGTTTGACCATGCGGGTGACCCCCAGCGCCAATGTAATCGTCACCACCGTGGGGAGACCTTCCGGCACAGCCGCCACAGCCAAACTTACCGAGGTCATGAACATGGTCACCAACGGCTCGCCGCGCAGATAGCCCAGGGCGAACACCACGGCGACCACAGCCAGTGCAAGCCACAAGAGGGTATAGCCGAATTGTTCCAGGCGGCGTTGCAGCGGAGTTTCTGCCCGTTCAGCCTCCGACTCCTTCTGAATCATCGAGGCGATCCGGCCCAGCTCCGTTCGGAGCGCCGTCGCGACGACCAGCGCGCGAGCCTTGCCCGAAACCGCGATGGTGCCCATGAATGCCATATTGGTCCGGTCGGCCAAGGGCATGTCGGCTCCTTCGAGAGCTTCGGCGTGTTTCTGGACCGGCGTCGACTCACCGGTCAGTGACGCTTCTTGCGCCTGAAAATTCGCCGCATAGATGAGCCGAGCATCCGCTGGGATACGGTCGCCCCCTTCCAGGAGAATGACATCTCCGGACACCAATTCCCGCGCGGGAATGGACCGGAGGACGCCGTCACGGAACACTCGCGCCGTCGCCACCGACATTTTCCGCAGCGCCGCCAAGGAACGCTCCGCCCGAAACTCTTGCACGAACCCGAGCAGGCCGTTGAGCAACACAATGGCCAAGATCGCCGCCGCATCGAGCCAATCCTCCAAGAGACCGGATATGACGGCCGCTCCAATCAACACCCAGACAATGACGCTCGTGAACTGAGAAAAAAACAGCTTTACAAGTGACAGTGGGGGAGCTTCCGGCAGTTCGTTGGGGCCTTCTCGCTGAAGCCGTTGCTGGGCTTCGTGAGCGGACAGGCCTCCATCGACACTCGTGTGGAACTCCTTCGCCAGAGCATCTGGCGAACGCGAATACCACGTTCCAACGGTGGGTGGTGCGGTCTTCATTGAAAGAGCAACCAGAGTCCGAGGCAGTAGCCCAGGATGATCGCGAGACTATCCGGTTCGATCAGCAGAAATCGTCTTTCGACGCGATACATGATGCCCATCAGTGCCGTACTCATGAGGAGGATGCTCAACAAGGCCGTCATGGCATGAGTGTCGGAGACGGCGTTAAAGAGAGGCTCTCTGAGATAGGCCGTATCGACGAAAAAGAATGCCGCCATGTTGAAGGCGTTGCTCCCGAACAAATTGCCGACCGCCAGGTCAAACGCGCCGAGCCGAACCGCCGCGATGGCCGTCACGAGTTCCGGTAGCGACGTGGTGATGCCCAAGAGCGTGGTACCGATGAATGTCGAGGAAATCCCGGATTGCTCGGCAATCGCGTTTGCCGATCCAGCCAAAAACGGCGCCGCCACGAGCAACGCCAGCGCTGTCACGGCAAATCCAATAGAGGCCCGTCGGAGCTCCTCGCGCGTACCCGGTTGTTTCAGTTCCTGCGCCGTCTGCCCTTCCACAACTTTCTCCTGCTCCCGTTGCCGCCACTTACTGCTTTCCTGTCTGAACACCAATCGCATGCCGAGGATGTAGAGGAGCAGCAACAGCAAGCTCCCGATCCCGACCCCGCCATGCTTGACATCCGATCCATAGAGCACGAAAAATGCGGCAAGTCCGGTGAGAAAGATGGCCAACCCGGCACTCAAGGCATGCTCGAATGCGACATGCTGCCAGACCCGCTTCTGTCGATGCATCAGGTCGATGATCCCAAATGTGAGCATGTTGGTCATCCCCGCACCGAACAGATCGCCGGCGGCAAGATCCGGTGAATCCATTAGAGCTGCGCTCACGGTCGTGAACACTTCCGGCAGCGACGTCGCTCCCGCCATCAGGACGACGCCGATCCACAGCCCACCCAGCCCGGTGAGTGTTGCGATCTGATCGCCATAGCGAGAGAGTTTCGTCCCGGCATAGACGATCACCGCCGCGCTCGATATAAAGATCGCCCAGGCCGTCCACATGGTGTCGATTTCTTTGCCTTTTTCCCTGCGCGACCGCGCTATTCTATGAACCTTGTCGCCCGATGCCTCTGTCGTAAGGTCTTTGTCCATTTCGAGCAGGGCCAGCGTCGTCTTGATGAGGTAGTCCAGCTAGAGGCGCAGTCCCCGCGCCTCATCGCTCTGAAGGAACCCCACATCTTCATCCGCTTCCCAATAGCTGGGGCTCTCAAGAATAGCCTGGATACGCTTTTGCGCATCGGGGTCTTCCTCGACTGACTTAGGACTCTGCCGCGGCAGCGGCTCGCGACGTCGGAATAGATCGGCGCCGTGGGCACTTGCACTGCTTTACTGTGGCTGGCATGTTGTGGTCTTCCTCCTTGTGCTCGTCGTCGATACTCTTGTTGTTTTCCGTCTCTCGAGCGAGTCGGCACGCTCACTTCTCAACACACTTGAGGATCAGTATTCTACCTCATGCCATACTGCGATAGCACAGATTCTCCTGCGTCCATGGATTTATCTGAAAAATCCTTGGAGTCCTGTGGTTCCGGCGCAAAAGAGCAACTCCGGTGGAGCGCGATGGACTGTGCGCCATTGGACATTCGACGGCGCCGGCAGGCGGTGATGGCGTTTCCGAACACGTCGAACATGCGCGAGAGAACTTCCTGGCCGACCGGCGCCTGCAACGGCCCGCCGGTGTCTTCCACCACCATGCCACGCGCGAGGACTTCGGTCGGGGTCAGCGCAATCCCGCGCACGTGATATGCGTCGAGTTGAGCTAGCACCTCAATGGTAATTTCGCCCTCCTTCGCGTGCAGCAACGAGTAGAAGGGCGGAAAACGCGCATCGAACCGTACATCTACGATACTAACCGCGAATCTATCACGGAGACGACGGCTATCATTGCTGACCTGTCGTCAACAGGTATACATCCATGCAAAGATAGCGCCGCCGATCGAGCCGTCGAAAAGTCAGAACAGGCCGTCTATGCTTCCCGTCGGACTAATGGCATACCCGCGATAGAGGCGTCCGATGAACGTGACCTCTCTAGCAGGATGCTGAAAAAGTCCGCCAGCGGCGTTCTCGCATCGCTCAGAGGCTCAACGTACCGAAGCGTACGCATCGCCTCTTCGCTCGCTGAGGCCTTGCTGGACAGCCTTTTTGAGCATCCTGGACTATTGTGACGTGTGACGTCGGTGCCATAGAGAAGATTCCAACGGCATTTTGTGCATCAACTAGGTTTTTCCGCAGCCTGCTAGTCGGACCGTTAAAGGCAATGATGCACCCCGTGAGAACGAGCAGCCCCCGGATCAGACCAGAGCTCAGTGCAAAGGCCTTCACATCGAATTGCATGGGAGCCTCTCTGTCTCACGAAGCCTGCTCCCCCTGTTCCTCTCTCGTCTTCATTCCACGGCCTTCGATTTTACTTTCGGTTCAGGGCCATTCCAGGCCACCCATGCCACCATGTCCCAGTGCACCCAGTGATAGGTTACTTGCCCTTTGTATGCCCGCACTCACTCACACTCGATACGCCGGCTGATCGTTGATCGTCTGCGCGTCTGGATCTTTCCTGTGCCACAATACCCTGCCCATATCCGCAAAACTTGTTCCCTGGTGTTGACCCTCCGACAACCTCTCTTTGTTTCTCCGCTCTTCGCCTCTATCCAGAACATTCTCTGATTCATTGGCATGTGCACGTGAGCGAGGAGTGGGGGTGGTATTGAGGCAGAATGGGGCATATGACCAAAGGGAAGTGTTGCATCCTGCGACAATGTGAGAAGTGGCTCCGTATACAGAGGACGGTTGAAGACGCAGGTGAGCGACCATGAACAGGACGCTACCTTCTTAGCAGCCACACGCTCTGACCTGGGAGGAATCGCCGAACCCCGGGCTGGCTGTCGGTCATCGCCCGCTCTGGCTCTGGTACCGGGTGCCTCAACGTAGCGCCATGATTCACTGTCGGCCACATCATGAATAGCGGGAGTCTAAAGGCCGATCCGCACGCAAGAAAAGGCGCACCTGGTGGTGCTGTGTCTCGACATTGCGCCAACAGCAGGGCAAGAAGCGCGTGACTCGCCCGCATGATTCATGAAGGTTCATCAAGCAATGGCAGAGTGCGCGCGACAAGCGCAAGGAGCGAGACTCGCGTGAGACGTGTACACTCTGGTACCTACCCATCGCACTCTCCCCGCCAGTCTCGCCCGCCTCGCTTGAGTCAGGCATCATGATTGCACCACAACCGTTCTTGAATCATGTGAGCTAGGAAAGTTTCCTCTCAACTCTAGGATTCTTTCTAGTACCGCTGTCATTCGAAGAAGGTGTGCCAGGCTTAGTTGAAAATTGACGAAGCGGCCCCGGTGTGGTGCAGTGATCGTTGCTCAGACCACCACCACTCCACACCCCAGAAAAGGAACCGCTCCATGAAAAGCGGAGTCCAGATTCCGCGACAAGGCAAGGTGAAAGACGTGAAGGTGTCGGCAGCAGCCGGATTGCCAGCCGAGGAGATCGAGACGAAGGTGGCGCTGATTCAGGCCCTCATTCCGTTGGGGCTGCA
>JBBRRK010000207.1:0-6952 GCA_038200765.1 Nitrospirales bacterium | reverse complement strand
TGTGAATTGCTGTAAGAGTTTTATCATGGTGTTCACCGATGGTGAGCCGACACAGGATACGAACGTCCCGGTGAGTTTGCAGGACTATGCCCATGCTCATCACGGCAACCATTGCACCAGCACGACGACGACCACCTGTGCTGGACATAAGACCGATTACGCGTCCAGCGGCAAACATTACTTGGACGATGTCGCGTTCTATGCGCATACGACGGACCTGCGCCAAGCGACATTGCCGGTCTTGGATGAACCAGGGAAAGATCTGCCGGGCATGCAGAATGTCACGGTCTATACGTTTTATGCGTTCGGCAAGGCGATTGGGCGGGAGGTCTTGCAGGCGGCGGCCAAGACCGGGGGATTTGAGGATCGAAACGGAAACAATCAACCGGACCTCGTCGAAGAGTATGACAAGGTGAACAATTATACCGGTGCGGCGGGCCCCGACGGCCTGCCTGACACCTACTTCGAATCGGCCAATGCCAATGACCTCCGGGACAAGCTGATTGCGGCTATCACCAGCATTTTGCAGCGGAGCGCCTCCGGGACCGCCGTTTCGGTGCTCGCGACCTCCTCGACTGGTGACGGATCGCTCTACCAGTCCTTCTTTTACCCCCTCACCTACGAAGGGGCGAGAGAAATAAAGTGGACCGGCTACACGCAGGGGCTTTTCCTGGACACGTTTGGGAATCTGCGGGAGGATACGGATGCCGATGGGCGTTTGATCTACAACCTGGACAAGATTGTTAAAACCCGGTTCGACAACGCGACGAATAACGTATTGGTCGACCGGTTCCATGACAGCGACGGCGATGGGAAAGCCGATAGTGCGACTCCCTACGAAACGATCAATTTAAGAGAAATGAAAGGGATCTGGGAAGCGGGCAAACGTCTGGCCCTGACTGCTCCAGCGGACCGCACGTTGCTGACGTGGGTGGATATAAACAATAATGGTCTGGTCGATTCCGGCGAGCAGTTGTATTTCACCACAGCCAATTCCGCCACCCTGAGCCCCTACCTGAGGGCCGGTGCGGCGCCGTACACGGCCGACAACATCATCAACTTCATCCGCGGCACCCAGGTCAGCGGTCTTCGAGATCGCGAGCTTACGGTCAATGGATCGCTGGCTGTGTGGAAATACGGAGACCCGATCCATTCAACGCCGACGATCATCGGGACGCCAAAGGAACGATTCGATCTCCTCTACGGCGATGCTACCTACACGCCGTTTTTCCAGCTCTACAAGAATCGCCGCCAGGTCGCCTACGTGGGTTCGAACGATGGGATGATGCACGCATTCAACGGCGGGTTCTATCATCGAGGGGATGACCCCTCTACGGGGTCATCAATCGAACATGGCTGGTACTCGAAAAACCCGACGGACAATACGAGCGGCCAAGCGTTGGGAGACGAGCTCTGGGGATTCATCCCCTATCAGTTATTGCCTTATCTGAAGTGGTTGACACAAGCAGACTATACACATGTGTATTATGTGGACCTCAAGCCAAAGGTGACCGACGTCAAGATTTTTACGCCTGACGCAGACCACCCCAATGGCTGGGGCACGATCTTGATTGGAGGATTCCGCATGGGTGGAAGCTGCGGAGCTTGCGCCGCCTCAACCGGTGCGCCGGCGATGACCGTTACCATCGGAGGCACAGCCCGTAATTTCTATACCGCCTATTTCGTGCTGGATATTACGAATCCTGAGGTCGCGCCGAAACTGTTGTGGTCCTTCAGTTCATCCGATCTCGGGCTTTCCACGAGTTACCCATCAGTCGTTCGGACCAGTCCAGCCGGCGACGCGAAGGCGGATAATACCAACGCCAAATGGTATGTCGTGTTCGGCTCTGGTGTCGCAGGATATGGAGGAGAGGCCAAGCAAACTTCCAAGGTCTACGCGGTCGACCTCGTGGCAGGGCCAGGGGCGGGAAACAGTCTGGTCACGTCGATATCGGCAGGCTCATGGAAATCGTTTATGGCGGACCTCATAACAGTGGACGTGAACTTAGACTATCGGTCCGATACGGTCTATGCCGGGAGGACGATCGATCCCACCGATAGCGGCCGTGCGTCTTGGTCCGGCAAGATGTATCGGCTCACGCAGGGGACCTGCAGTGCGGCACCCTGTTCGACTGCCACATGGGGGATTGCTTCGGGCAGCAATCGTGCGCTGACGGAGGTTCTCGATACCTTCCCACCCAGCGGAACGATCCGAAATATGGGCCCGATTGTGTCGGCGCCGACCGTGACGCTCGATGATACGGGTAAGGTCTGGGTATTCTTCGGCACGGGCCGCTATTATAGCTCTGCCGACAAGACCAATGCGGCTACTCAATACTTTTTTGGGATCAAGGACTCTGTCACAAGTGGAACTTGCACCCAAAGTACAGCGACGAATTGTCTCGACAACGATTTGGTGGACGTCTCCAGTGCACAGGTGTGCGTCTTGAGCGTCGGTACCTGTGGGGGGGCTACGAATCAGGTAACGGGAGTTACCGGAGTGACCACCTTCTCCTCCGGCACCGGGACCACATCGCTGATCGGGTTAGTGCAGAGCAAGAAGGGATGGTTTACTACGCTCCCCGCGGCACGAGAGCGCGTCTTGGCAAATCCCACGCTCTTGGGCGGAGTCGCCTTCTTCCCCTCGTTCAGTCCGGACAACAATATTTGTGCAGCTACGGGAACCAGCAATCTGTACGCACTGTTCTATCTGACGGGGAGTGCGTATACGGAGTCGATTATCGGGACGACGGCATCGGGCAGTAATCAGGTGGTCAATCGATCCATGAGTCTCGGCACCGGCCTCGCCGCCCAGATGGCCATTCAGCTCGGTGGTCAGGGAACCGGCGGTGGCGGTGGTGGTGGTGGTGGCAGCGGTTGCCAAAGCGGCATGGGTGGATTTATCAACACCAGCTCCGGTAACATCGCTCAGACTTGCGCCAACACGGCGTATTCGGTGCGCAGCCGCTATGTCGCCTGGATTAACCAGCGAGAGTAGGGTGTAGGAGTTGAGACAATAAAAGAGCGAACGCGATATGGGCGGGAGGGAATGGCCCTCCCGCCAAGGTACGTTGGAGTTGCATGCGCCTGTATATTCTTTCTGCCATATGTCTGATTGCCAGTGGGTGTACGGCTGACTCAGCCCATGAGGGAGTTGCAGGGTCAGTCGTGTCAGGCAATCACCCCCCGGTCGTTCATGAGGCCACGATCGTTCCCATTCCCATTGTCCTTGATGCACCAATTACCGTGCAGATTCACGCCGATGATCAGGACCGCGACGCATTGACGTTCCACTATCAGTGGATGGTCAACGGTCGTCCGCTTGACGGCCAGACCGCTTCCACATTGCCGGTGAGCTTCCTCAAGCAAGGGGCTACCGTTAGTGTGGATATCGTTCCGGACGATGGGAAAGAAAGAGGCACGACCTACCGTACTGTTACGTCGACCGTTGCCAACACGCCTCCGATCATCTCGTCGCTCTCTGTTCGTCCTCAGCCTGCGAAGCCGGGAGATAAGCTTGAGGTGCTCGTAGAAGCAGACGATCCAGACCACGACCGCTTTGAGCTATCGTTTCGTTGGTGGCGTAACGGAACGGTTGTGAAAGAAGGGAATGAGGCAGTCCTCGACACGAAGGGCTTCTCCCCAAAGGATATTGTGATCGTAGAGGTGACTTCGCAAGATCGCACAGGCACGAGTAAGCCGAGAAAATCTGACCCTTTTGCGCTGGGGAACAGCCCTCCGACAATCATGTCTACTCCCTCGGCTGCGGTCGGCAGAGAACGATTTGAGTACGTGGTGAAAGCAATCGATCCAGAAGGAGACAGAATTCACTATCGTCTTGAGATCTCTCCTCCTGGGATGACGATTGAGGCAGAGACGGGCCATATTGCCTGGCAAATAGCACCGGAACTCATTGGCACACATAAAGTCCGAGTGGTAGCCGAAGACATTGAGGGCGGGACGGCGTTCCAGGAGTTCGATGTGACGCTTCCCAATTTGACCCCCTCCAAATCGGAGGGGGCGTAAGCCTCCTCTTCGCTCTGCCGTATAACTCCTTTCCCTTGTTATGGCTTTTCCTTGTTTGCTAGAATATCGACATAATTCAAACAGCGAGGGTCTACTCATCACGCGTGCGTAAACTTAAACTCAGAGAAGGCACCAATACCGCCGTGCTGTTCGGTCACCACGACCGACACCTCAGGCTGATCGAAGAAGACCTCGGCGTGCGCCTCTCAGCGCGAGGAGAAGAACTCACCCTCGATGGTACGTCAGACGCCACTCGCTATGCGGAACGTGTGCTCACGGAACTTGCTACTCTCGCCAACGACGGGATGGTCCTCCAGCCAGACGACATTACCCATGCCTTGAACGCGCTCCGGCAGAGCCCCGAGACCCCGATCAAAGAACTCCTCGCCAATGCAGCGACGATCGTCACCAAGAAACGTTTCGTCGCGCCGAAGACGCCGATGCAAAAAGCCTATATCGAAGCCATCGAGACGCATGACATCGTCATTGGAATCGGCCCGGCCGGAACGGGCAAGACCTATCTGGCAATGGCGATGGCGGTGAGCGCCTTGATGAAGAAAGAAGTGAGCCGCATCATTCTAGCGCGGCCGGCTGTTGAAGCGGGCGAGAAGCTCGGATTCCTCCCCGGCGATATGTATGCCAAAGTGAATCCCTATCTCCGCCCTCTGTACGACGCGCTCTTCGACATGATGGATATGGAGCGGGCCTCGCGTGCGATTGAACGGGGCGACATCGAGATTGCGCCGCTCGGGTTTATGCGAGGCCGCACGTTGAACGATTCGTTCGTCATTCTCGATGAAGCACAGAACGCCACAGCGGAGCAAATGAAGATGTTTCTTACGCGGCTTGGCTTCCATTCCAAGGTGGTCGTCACCGGCGATATTACGCAGGTGGATTTGCCGCCCGAACGGGTCTCCGGCCTGATCGAGGTGCGGGAAATTCTGCGCGATGTCGAGGGCATTGAATTCGTCTACTTCGACGAACGGGACGTGGTCCGTCATAAGTTGGTGCAAGACATTATCAAGGCCTACGATCAGCATCAGAACCCCGCGCAGTCTTCCGGCCCCCTATCTGGCGCGACGGGACGTCGACCGTCGTCGGTGTCGCACAATAAACAGCCGAAGCCTACCACCCCTTCCTCGCCGGTCACGGATTCTTGGGGTCAGTCACATTAATGCCGGTCCATATGCAGAGTCGGGTTCGACGTGTGAAGATTGACCAGGCGCGCCTGGAACGATCGGCACGGGCGATTCTTGCTGATGTCGGGGAACCGTCGGCGGAGTTGGGCATCTTGCTCGTGGGCGATCAGCGGATGCGGAGTCTCAATCGTCGGTATCGGGGCAAGGATCGCACGACCGACGTGCTGGCCTTTGCCATGCGGGAAGCCCGGATGCCGCACGCCTCACGCTTCACGTCGGATATGCTGGGCGATGTGGTGATTGCTGTGCCGACGGCAGTCCGTCAAGCCAAACAGGGCCAACGATCGCTGGACGAAGAACTGAGGGTGCTCTTGATCCATGGTATTCTGCATCTCTGCGGCTATGATCATGAGCGGAGTGAGAAAGAAGCGCGTCGGATGCATCGTCGTGAACGGATGATTCTGCGGTCGCTCGCGCGGTTGCTGACACGAGTGAATCGAACGCGTCACGCATTACGTATCACGCATCACGAGTAGATCTATGGAATGGCTGCAGCGACTGAGTGACGGGCTCACCAAAACGCGCGATGTCGTTCGAGGGTCCTTGGATCGGCTGCTTGGCCGTGCGGCGGATCCTACCCTCATGGAGGAATTCGAAGCGGCCCTGATGGCCTCCGATCTCGGCGCCCGCGTCGTGGAGCGCGTGATGGAGCGCCTGAAGAAACAACTTCAAGGGACCGACGCCTCACAGGCCGATCGGGTGCATAGGGTCTTGCGGGACACCCTGCTCGATGCGTTGACGCCCGTGCAGGGCCTGTCATTGGAGTCCCTGCTCGCGAAAGGTCCCAAGCCCTTCGTCATCCTGGCGGTGGGAGTGAACGGTGTGGGGAAGACGACGACGATCGCTAAGATCGCGCAACGGCTCGTGCAGGCAGGGACAGTGCCGTTGCTGGTGGCGTGCGATACCTTTCGCGCGGCGGCGATCGATCAGCTGCAAGTCTGGGCCGACCGAGTCGGCGTCGACGTGATCCGTCACCGCCATGGAGCCGATCCCGCCGTCGTCGCGTTCGATGGGATTGCCGCCGCGAAAGCGCGACAGGTGGACGTGGTCTTGATCGATACGGCCGGCCGGATGCACACGAAATCGAATCTCATGGACGAACTGCGCAAGATCACCCGCGTCATCGCGCAGGAATGTCCTGGTGCACCGCACGAAGTACTCCTCGTGCTAGACGCCACGGTGGGGCAAAATGCGCTATCGCAAGCCCGTCAATTTCATCAAACGGTCGGTGTAACCGGATTGGTCCTGACGAAGCTCGACGGCACCGCTCGCGGAGGGATTGTTATCGCGATTGCCGAGGAACTCAAGTTGCCCGTGAGACTGATCGGAGTCGGAGAGTCGGTCGAGGATCTACAGGATTTTCAGAGTGACGCATTCGTGGACGCGCTTCTCGGAACGACAGCCTCGCCCTCTGCATAGCTCCTAACGAGATCCCATCATTTTCTTCTCAGCCTGCATCGCCTGTGTTAGGCTGATTTTCCTCATGAACCAACATGCTGCTAGGAGCCTGTCCGAGTAATGTGCATTTTGGACTGGACAGCCAGCGTGCACTGTAGGTTCTAGGCGGCATGGCTAAGACATTCAACTCCTGGGATGTCGATCAGGTGGTGTGGCTTCCTCCGTCCGTGCAGGAGCTGGTGCCTACAGGGCATCTGGCTCACTTCGTGCGCGACCTGGTTCGCGAGTCGCTAGATGTGTCGGCGATCCTGAAGCCCTACACAAAAGAC
>JBBRRK010000206.1:0-6970 GCA_038200765.1 Nitrospirales bacterium | reverse complement strand
CTCGCTGGCGCGCCCCAGCGTGCCCGCCGGGCCGAAGGTCTCCGTGTTATAGGCGTAGACCGACTCCCAGCCGAGTTCGTCGCGCAAATAGTCGGCGAACGTCTGCTGGACCAGGCGGTCCTCGCTGTTAATGTCGGTGTAGGCCATCCTGTCCTCAATTATACAGGGATTTCACCGCTCATCAAGCGCGGCAGTAACAGGTCACGGGCGGCGCGGAGCTTTTGGTTTTGTAGGCGAAGGTTTTGGCACTGTGAGAAAATCGGCTCTGCCACTTCGTCCAAAGCTGCTAAAAGATTATCGGACGGCACGAGCATTTCAGCACGCTCAAAGTCACCAACAACTACTGCCGGATACGCTGCGCCTCGCGCATGGTTCTCAAGGTACCCAACAAAGTCATCCGTGGTTGTCGCAAAGTAGATGAATGATGTTGGCACCGACACAGGTGTTATGACGGCAAAACCCGTTGAAACGATGAGATTGTCAACAGGCTGCCAGATCACCGCATACGAGCGGCGATTCGGTCTGACACACGACCAGATCACATCACCATGTGCTACAACCCGTCGTGCTCGGCTTGGCGCATCTCGAAAAGTGTAGTGGGTTGTCTCTGTGATTTGTCCTGGAACAACTGACGAGATGTCAACATACTCGATATCACCATCGAAATTACTTGGAAGCACAGCACGGTTTACCTCGGCAATACTGCCAAGGGTCTTCCTCTCCCACCCCTCCGGCACCCCATCAACCACGGGCGTGTGCTCGTAGCCGGGGAAGCGCAGGCGGACAAACCACTCGCGGTAGAGCTGGCGCGCGGCGTCCTCCAGCAGCGCCGTCCGCCGGCGGTTGTTTTCGATCAGGTCGTCGTAGGCGGAGAGGATGGAGGCTATCTTCTGCTGCTGCGGCAAGCCTGGCAAAGAAGCTGGCAAATCCGGGAACTTCTCCAAAGGAATTCTGTCTACCGTCGCTCCGCTGATCACAGATCCCTCGACGACACTCCTCCACGCATGCGAGAGAAAGTAATATAAGAGGAAGCGCGAATCGGCAAGCTCGCGGTCGGGGCGTACCAGGGCTACACGCCGCCCAAGGCAACCGCGAAATCCTTCTGGAATGATGGCATAATGGTGTAGTGTTGCCTCATATGTGAAGACTATATCGCCAACCTGTGGGGTAACCCTGCGTGTCCACTTGGGGAAATCATTTTCTGAGACAGAGCGGATTTCAGAAAAATCCAAACGACCTTCCGCTGTGATGTTTTTGATGCCGAGGAACACCGGACCTTCGCTCACTTCCGCAGGGGTCGCGTGTGGGCCGTCATAAATTCCCAGGCAGAACTCCTTGATCGGTCGCGGAGCGGAGTTCATATGCCTAACCCTGCGAAGTTCTGTTGAATTGTGGTTGCCAAGGCGATGGCTTCTTGATCCAGGTCGGCCAGTTCAACATGGATGTCACGCAAGGCTTGCTCGAAGTCGAACTCCTCGTCCTCCTCTGGCGGAGCGACGCCGACGTAACGACCGGGGGTGAGGCTCCAGTCGGCGGCGGCGATCTCGGCGCGGGTGACCACCTTGCACAGGCCCGGCACGGCGCGCATCTCGGCGGTAGGGAAGCGGTCTTGCAGCCAGGCGACCTGGCGGTGGTAGTAGGCCGGTTCTTTGAGTTGCCAGACGGCAGATTTCCGTGTTTCGTCCAACAGCCGGAGTTCTTTCGTGACAGCACGGCGATCAAATAACTTTGCGGCACCTTCCCATTCGGTCAACATGCCGGCGGCCTGCACGGCGCTGGACGCCAGCTTGTAGAGCAGGTCCACCTGCTTGACCAGGCCGTGCAACTCCATGGCTAGCGGGTCGAAATCCCGGCGCGTGGCGTGCTGAACATCATTAGTGTCCGACCGCCCAATGGCGTATTGTTTGTTGAAAGCCGCCAGGCCGGCCAGCAATGCCTCACGATCCGCTGCATACGCTTCGGCGGCCTGCGTCCACTCTGCCAGCGCGGCGGATAGGGGCTCGGTCAGTTCGACCGGTGGGGTGTCCAGCGCTTTGACCGCGGACAGGAACGCCGCGATTTCCTCGTGAAGCTCCAACAACATCTCCGTGAATGACGTTACATGATCCGGTACGTCCGCGCACGCATCGCAGATCAACTCTAGGTAGCAATCGACCAGATTGAGAAATCGCTCCCGCTGCCCCCGGTACAGCCAGACGATTGCGTTGAGGTTGTCCAGCTGTTCGGGACTGAAGTCGTAGATTTTCCGCGTCACCTTGCGGTAGACGTTGCGCGCGTCGAGCATGAGCACCTGGTCGCGCCGGTCCGCCGGCTTGCTGCGGTCGAAGAACCAGAGTTCGCAGGGCACGGTGCGGGTGTAGAAGAAGTTGGCGCGGATGGCGATCATCACGTCCACATCGCCGGTCTCCACGATCTTTCGGCGCACCTCCGCCTCCCCGTGCCCGGCGCTGCTGGCCTGCGAGGACATGACGAAGCCGGCGCGCCCCGCCGCGTTGAGGTAGGCGTAAAAGTAGGAAATCCACAGGTAGTTGCCGTTGCCCACCTTCTTTTGCTTATTGACGCCGGGCAGGCCGAAGGGCAGGCGCGGATCGCCTTCGATCTTCTCGGCATCCACCATGTCCACGTTGAAGGGCGGGTTCGCCATCACGAAGTCGGCCTTGCCGACCAGCTCGTGCTCATCCTGGTAGAAGGTGTTGGCCTCGCGGATGTCGCCGTCCAGCCCGTGCACGGCCAGGTTCATCTTCGCCAGCTTGATGGTGGTTGCCGTCTTCTCCTGCCCGTAGAAGGTGACGCGGCGGGCAGTGTCCAGCCCCCGGTGCTCGATGAAGTGGCTGGACTGCACGAACATGCCGCCGGAGCCGCACGCCGGGTCGAGCACAATGCCGTGCTCCGGCTCGATGACGTTCACGATGGTCTGCACCAGCGAGGGCGGGGTGAAGAACTCACCGTTATCCTGCGCCCCCTGCATGGCGAATTTCATCAGGAAGTATTCGTAGATGCGCCCGAACACGTCGCCGCCGGCGGTGCGCAACGACTCGCGCCCGAAGATGCGCAGCAAGTCCTCCAGCACGGTGCGCTCGAAGATGGTATAGTCCTTCGGCAGCACTCCGACCAGTGGCGGGAACGACGCCTCGATAGCGTCCATCGCCTGGATCAACGCCGCGCCCAGGTCGGTACCCTTCGGCAGCGCCAGGATGTTGTCGAACCGCGCCACCTCCGGCAACCACAGCGACCGCCGCTTCACGTAGTCCGCCGGCCCCACCGGGCGATTCGGCATCTTCCCCGCCGCCTTGTCCTCCTCGATCTGCCGCGTCGCCACGTCAAACCGGTTCGCCGCATGGCGCAGGAAAATCACCCCCAGCACCGGCATACAATATTCCGATGAGGTGAGCTTGGAGTTGGCGCGCAGCTGGTCCGCGGCCTCCCACAGGTCTTTTTCAAGTTGTTCGATGTTAATGAGGGGCATTGCTTCGGCCTTGGTTTGTTGATAGCGGTTTTGCTGAGCATTCAAGGATATGAGCATCATGCCCTAAGTATACGGATTTCAGCGATCTAACGCCAGCAGCGACCGGCGCAATCGAACGTTACACGCTGTATTAGACTGTTGCCCACGAGATGCTTTCCAATGGCTCAGCATGGCGGCGTGCCCAATCACCGATAATGTATACCCAGGATGCGAGCCATTCCCCGCTCTGCAGTCGCACGGGCGCCAGCACGCGGTGGTAGAGACACGGGGCGGGCGGATGGAAGCCTTCCAGTTGGTCGAGGCGCGCCAGGCGCTCCGGTTCGGTGAAGGTCAGCACTTCGCCATGAATCATGCGCCAGGCATCCGTGCCGGCGGGCAGCTCCCGATCAACGACGATATCCCGTTGGCGTCGGTGGTCATCGGCATAATCGAGCGAGCCGTGGGCCAGCACTGAAGTTTCGGGAATCATCAATGCCGGGATATGCGTATTCAGCGCATACAGCCGCCCGCAGATCACCGCCTCCTCGATGGCGGTGACCCCGCGGCAAAAATACTCGTGATTGCTGAACCCTCGCTTGAGCGTCCCATAGACGAACACGCGGAAGGGCGCTGGTGTGGTCTGTCTGCTCATCTGCTCCTCATCATACGACAGTCGTGCCTCATTAAGCCAGCCCCGCCAGCTTGCCTGCCTCGGTGATCCACAGCTTGGAGAAGTAGCCACTGCGCAGACGCACCCAGCCGGCGCTACCGGCTTTGGCTTCCAGGCGCACAGCGATATTGGACAGCTTGAATCGTCGTTCACCTTTATGATAATGCCCCCACTTGTCTTGCGTCCAGCCATGGGCGGTGGCCCAGGTTTCGAATTCCTGCCGTGTCATCGTGATCGCTCCTTTCTTGTGATCGCGCCGGTGTATGAGGCGCCGGCAATAGTGTCCAGCCCCTGGAAAGTGAATGGCACACGCCGATGCGTCCAGGTCTGGGTATTGACGACCAGCCCTTCCCCGTTTGCCAGTGACAGCGTCTCCCATCCCGATTCACCGGTGAGTGCGCGGTCGAGGATGCGGGCTTCGGAGGCATAGACCAGCACGCGGGTTCGTGGCTGTATGCGGATTTCGAGTGGCATGTTGCCCTTGAGGAGAATGATCTCCTCCGGGCGCGTGGTGGCCACCAGCGCGAGGCTCATGCGGCCGTCCAGTTGCGAGAAGTCATCCAGGACGGATTCCAGATTGATCCCGGAGGTTCCAGCATGGCGCTGGGCGATGCGGGCGAGTAGTTCGCTGTCAACCTGTGCGGTGCGGAGCAATCCCAGTCGCTGAAAGTGGCGTTGGAAGCCGAGCAGCGTTCCATTATGACAGGCTAAAATCGCCCCATCCTCGCCGACAGGGAGGCACTGTGGATGGTTGTTTGCCGGGTTTGTTACGCTCCCCCGCGATGGCCAGCGGGTGTGCCCCATGAGATACGTGATCTCCCGATTCACGCTCAGCAGCCAGTCAATATATGCGCCGGACTGCACGAACTGGCGCGCTGGAAGCGGTGCCTTGGCGACCTGCATGCTCCCGTCACGCTTGATCCAAGCCACACCGGTCGCATGCGGGCCGCGGTGTTCGGAGAGCAAAAGCATCATCGTGAAGACATCGGTCAGCGCCTCGATGTCTTTCACGCGACGTTTCGGGTAGTATCCCGCGAGTAATCCGACGAGACCACACATCTACCCACCGCCTTTCTCGTCAGCAATGAATCCCGCGAATACGCCCTCACTGTAGCTGCGACGATGATTGCGCACCCAGTCGGCCGTCTCGTCATACCCCATCATTTCGGCGATCTCGATGACACGCAGGCGGTCCAGCATATTTGTGCCGCCACTCAGTCGGACGACTTCCAACCCTTCATACACAGCAGCGGGAACCCGTACAGGTTGCTTCTCCATGATGATCTCCTCTCGTTAGCACGAGGGCTGAAGCGCGTCGGCTTCAACCCCGGTGGTCGCTTTGGCGTTCTTCGTGCCTCGCGTAGGGCGTTGGCTCTTACCCCACTTGAAGGCCGAATCGCCGGGAATCCGACTCAATAAGTGTCTGCGGACCGACTTAAAGCGCTCGCCATTCAATCCGAGGGCGCTGATGAGCAGCACGCGCATGTCGTAGCGGCCCGAGGCGGGATCGAAGGTGCGCTTTTTCGCGCTGGTGGCCTTACTATTGATGGCTTTCGCCAGCAGCGCCATACAGAAGATAATCGCAGCCCGAACCTCGCCGGCATGGAGTGACCCAGACCAGCAGCGAATCTCAACGGCAGACCGGACAAACCAACCATTTAAATTCACCCCGCAATATCTCGACTGGTCGTAGCGTTGGGGGTGCTCGGTGTAGCGACCATACCACTGCGCGTTCAATTGCTTGAACGACCTGGGCGGGTTGGCACAGATGCGCCGGATAAATTCCGGATTGAGCGGCTTGCAGTAGCGGGCTTTCCGAGCGTCGCTCACCCCGAGCGCGGCGTAGATGATCTCTTCCTGTTTGTAGACCATTTTGCAGAGGTTTGCGAGCGCTTTCGGGGTGATATCCGGGTGCGACACGTGGATGTGGAGACCTGCGTCAGGCCCAGCTTTTGCTCCGGCGCGGCGCACGGCCCGGATAATGTCCTGTAGCTGTGGGATGTCTTCAAAGCCCAGGACAGGCGATACGATCTCTGCCCGCTTGTCCGGCGGCGCACTCGTCAAGCTGCTGTCCGCCACCACGTTCCAGGCTAATCCCCGCGCGTCGGTGACCCGGTACGGGTCGTGGCAAGAGGGGGTGCCGATGTGCTCGACGGTGCCTCCAACGACGCTGCGGATCGCTTCCGCCACTGCGCGCCGGGTGAGCATGGTGGTTTCCACCTCTACTCCGATTTTGATGTCTTCCAGGGTTACCATCGTTGCCTCCGATATTGATATCAGAACACGCGGCTCGTGTTCCGACCCAATGAATGGCTCTGCGAGCCGAGGAAGTAAAGTCGATTTCAGCCTGTTCCGCGAGAATGATCGAAGAAAGATGGAATCCCCATCCTGCCCGGATGCCCAGGAGCGATGTTACGACCTGAAGGCGCACTGGCGCCGATCCTCCCGCCCGTCCTGCCAGATGGTCACGGCTTGTTGCAGATGGACGAAGGTGATCTCCACCTGATCGGGAGAGACATCAGCGAGCACGGCTTCCTGCACACAGTGGCGGGCTGCTGACTGACACAGGTACGCGAGGTCGGCCCCGGAGGCGCCCTCCGTCTGTGTCGCCAGGTCGAGGATCAGCGCGTCACGATCCAGCGCATCCCCCAGCTTGAGCGGCGCGAGATGATGGCGTAGGATGGCGGCGCGTCCCGTCACATCGGGCGGGCGCATCCACACGATGCGGTCGAAGCGGCCGGGACGACGCAGGGCGGGATCGACGGCGCGGGGACGGTTGGTGGTGGCCAGCAGTGAGATCCCCGTCCGGCTTTCCAGGCCATCGAGCAAGACCAGTAACTGGGCGACGAGACTCT
>JBBRRK010000205.1:0-6974 GCA_038200765.1 Nitrospirales bacterium | reverse complement strand
ACGTGACCATGCTGCGAGGGCACCACATGATCCCGAGCATGAGTCGGCCTGCCAACCCCTATGACAACGCCAGTTGTGAGAGCTTCATGAAGACGCTCAAGCGGGAGGAGATCCACGCCAACACCTATCGGGATCTGGACTACCTGCGCACGAACATTGCGGCGTTCATCGAGCCGTACGACAATCGCGGCCGATTGCATTCGGCGCGGGGCTACCACTCACCGGAAGAGTTCGAGCAGGCGGCCAGTTCGGCGACCACGGCGACCGGAGCCACCCTGCGGCTTTTCAGGCTTCGAGCGCTCGCTCGAGCGGCATCATCAGTCAAGGATCAGACTGAAGCAACAGCGGCGGGGTGAGGAGCAACATGCAATAAACCACCAAGTGTGCTTATTCCAAACTGTCTCACCTGAGGGGTTCACCCCACCTCGCTGTGCTAATTTCGTGCTCGAAATCCTCACACACGACCGAATTGAAACATAAGCAATGGAATCAGTAGAAAGCCAGCAAGCTCATGATTGTCAACGATAAACGGGGAAACCTTCGCAACATCGAGAGGTTCGAATCATTGGCCTTCTGCCACTCTTAATCAGCGGAACATAGGTTCGACCACTACCAGGCCCACCAAAATTCAAGCGCTTACAAGCCGCAATCCTCTTCCAAGTAGCCGGTGTAGACACCGTGTAGACGGAGAACAGGGAAATATTTTTTCCTGCCGTGGTCGCTCGCCAACTTTCTCTTACCCTGAGATTCCCCATTCTGTAAGTGTTCTTGCAAAGCCCTTCTCGCTTTGAAAGTTCTTGCCACAAAGTTTTCAATGAAATACCGAGTAGAGGGAGACAGCGTCGAACACCGTGTCTTGAGCAGAAGTGGACAGGCTAGACGCCTCCACAAGGTCGGCGTGGCTTGGCTATGGGCAGGGTCATCATCGTCTCAATGAAGAGGAACATGGCGTCAGGAATAGTTTTCCTTCTCTCTTCTTGCTGTTTTCTGGGGGCGAGACGTAAAAAAACTTCCAGGCTCGTTTTCCCGGAACTAGCGAGCTGAAAAATAACTTCGCTGCTGGAACAAAGGGCAACGCGATACGTCTACTGAGGCTAACCAGACTACACGCTGATTAACATTCAGCGGGCTCACTTGACCATGACATAAAACGTCAATAACACGAGCCCGAAGATGGCGGTTATCACGACCCACTTGAACGATTTCTTGACTTCGGCCTCCATGTCCTGTCTAGCCTTATCAAATAAATCCATAATAAGGTGCCTCCTAGTCTATGGTGCGGGAGCGGGCTCCCTGCAATTCGGTAAACCACCAGTTCGGTTCTCGATGTCGTACGCCGGCAAAACCCTTGAAGTTAACATATCAGTTCTTCGTTCAATGTACCTCAACCGGACTTTCGTTTTCATCCATCACCGTCGTATGGTCTAGCAGGATGCTGAAAACTCGGTGTATACACAAGACGCTGATGGAATCTTCCCTATGGCGCCAATGTCACAATAGTCTCAGGATGCTCAAAAAGGCTGCCCAGCAAGTCCGCAGCGAGCGAAGAGGCGAGGAGGTACGGACCGCACTTCGGGGGGCCGTTCGCCTTTGTAATAGATCTTGGCGAACGGAAAATCCCCTCCAGTGCTTCAGATTTCCGAACAACTCTCGTTGAGTCTCTGAGCGATGCGAGAACGCCGCTGGCGGACTTTTTCAGCATCCTGTTAAGTGGAGTTTCTGCTGTTTCTCATGCGGCCATCCCCTGGTCACCCTCCTGCTCCACCCGCTCGATGAGGCGCCGGTTAGGGCGTGTCATCAGCCCCAGCAGAGTGCCCGCCTTGACCTGCGTCAACTGCTTCTCCATCGTAGGCCGAATCACCTGCACCAGCCAGAGTTCCTTTACACTCATGATGACCTCGTCCTCTCCGACCATCCGGCTCTCCGACTGCAAGCCAGCAGTCTAGCAACGAAGAGGACATTTCTACGTTGCAATAGCGGACATTATCATGGTGGGACTACAGAGCTCGTCTCGCAGGCTGCGGAAGAACGATTTCGGCACAGCAGCGCTTCGATGGTCCGCTGATGCGACATAACAGATCTCGGTGCGCCTGTGCGGATGAAAAGAGAGGCTTTTTCAGCATCAGGCTAGAGCCCGGGTTGAGACGACGTACGATTGGCAGTACTCTGCACATCCATATCGAGCAGGACCCCAGTGCCGGGCTCCTTGGGATCGAGCCGGATCGGCATCCGATCGACAACCAGTTTGACCAAGGGCACTGCGGCGATGTGCGGAGCCTCCATCTTGCTTCCTTGTGCTTCAGCGAGGGAGACCGGAATGAGGCTCATGACGGTCATACTCATCAGCGTGCCGATGATGAGATCATGGACAGACATGGGTCGAGTCATTCGTGAATCTGCCTCAGACATGTGGGCGAGTTCTCCTTGTGTGGCAATGGCATTGAGGCGGGATTGTAAGAAGACAGTGGTCGAAGATACAGCTCCCCGCAGCGGCCTACTCCGCCGAAGTAGCCGCTTCGGCTACGAAGGCCGGAAGCTACGGGGTATTCGGCAAAGGAGAATCAACCCGATTTTGTGAGGGATGGCGTGGTGCGAACTGAGGCCGGACGCTTTCCTTCATCGCGTGATGTGGGTGGCAAAGCCTGCCCTTCAATCTTCGGAACCGAATCATTCCTTCGAGTCAGACCCGGTGGAGCGAGGCGGCGACGTTCCGCTTCTGCGATAGCCTGGCGTGTTTTCATATAGATGATTCTTGCGCCCGGCTTGAATGTGAGGTAGTACCAGATCCATTCCGACATCACCCGCACGCGACTGCGGAACTCAATCAGTAAAAAGATATGTACCACACACCACAGCAACCAGGCTGACAGGCCGGATAGGCGCAAGAGGCCGATCTGCGCTACGGCCTGTGCACGTCCGATGGTCGCCAGCATGCCTCTATCCGCGTAGACAAACGGCCTGCGCTGATCAGGCGCAGTCCCCTCACGAATGAGCCTCGCGACATAGCGGCCTTGCTGCACGGCGACGGGAGCGATTCCCGGCAGAGGGTTTCCGCCCAGATCGGCACAATGCGCGGCATCGCCGATGACAAAAACCCAGGGGTCTTCTGGAATCGTCAGATCCCGTTGAACCTTGATCCGACCGGACCCATCCTGGGGAAGTCCAAGTGAAGTCAGAAGCGGCGAGGCCCTATTGCCTGCCGCCCAGATGATATGCGTAGACCGAACAAATTCGCCCCCGATCATCAGGCCATCGGCACGGATTTCACTCACCCGGCTGTTGAGCTTGATCGTCACACCCTTGCGTTCGAGTGCAGCCGCCGCTTTAGCCGATAGGTCCGGGCTAAACCCTGAAAGAACGCGAGAGCCGCCTTCCACAAGCAAAATGTTGAGGTCATCGAGGCGCAAGTTCGGGAAATCCGGCCCCATGGCCTTCCGTCCGATCTCGGCAAGCGCGCCGGCCAACTCTACACCGGTAGGACCTCCCCCCACGATCACGAAGGTAAGTGGGTCTCCTGTGCCGATGGCCATGCGTCGGCGTTCAGCTTCCTCAAACGCCAGCAGCATTTTCTCGCGAAGGTAGACGGCGTCGGCGAGGGTCTTGAGTCCTGGCGCAGACTCCTCCCACGCGTCGTGCCCAAAATACGAGTGCCGCGATCCAGGCGCCACGATAAGGACGTCAAACGCAATCGGCCTGCTGTCCCGCAACTGTAGACGACGTGCCGCACAATCGATGGATACGACTTCATCCATGACGACGCGAACATGCGGATGCCGTCGAAAGATCGTGCGTAACGGCCAGGCGATATCGCCAGGAGACAGTGCGCACGTGGCCACCTGGTAGAGTAAGGGTTGAAACAGATGATGGTTGGTGCGGTCAATAAGCACCACGTCGGCATCGCGCAATGATTGCGCGGCCGTCAGGCCTCCGAACCCACCCCCGATGATGACGACCTGTTTGTGAGGCATACAAGAGAATTCTAGCTCGCGAAACGGGTGCTACCGTCATTTCCTCGATTACTGGTAGACTCAATTTGACTCTAGCCGAACCTCAGGAAATACGCCCGCAAAATCTATCCTCGCGCGCAGCCACCCTACCCCCTACTCCAACACCATGCTCTGTACGTCATCTCGATACGTATCGGTTGACGCATTGCAGTACTGGGACTCAATTGAACAGGGTACCACGATCGTGCGGATAACAAGGAGAACGTGGCAATCGGAACGACTAAAAACCAGCCTATGACGTGCGGCTCACGTTCGTTCCAGCGCAAGCAGCCGAACGACTCGATGACAAGGAATGGCGACTGCGACGGGATTGCCGGCACAGGCTCTGGCCATATCGCGAGCGGCCGTCGGTTGTCCGATTGCTCGCGCGATCTCTTGATAGGACTTGGTCTGTCCGCGAGGAATCTGTTGCAGCGCCTGCCACACCTTGCGATGAAACGCGGTCGCCAACGTGTGCGCCGTGACCTTTTCGTTGAACGGTTGAGGGGAATGAGCAAGTGACTGATAGCTTACTGGAAAGAGCTTGTCGAGACGCACCATGGGGAGCCCAGCCGGCATCCATCAGCCCTGCGGTTTTTCCCTTCAGGGAATGGGCTCGCCCGACAAGAGCTGTTGCGCCTGGATGATCGATTCCAGCAATGCGCTCCGTTCCTCTTGCAGCTTCTTCGATGACGGCACGCTCGCCACAAATCGTTCCGCCGCTGCCGTCAAGGCCTGCAGCGTCTCGACCATGTCCTCTTGCCTTGAGGCAGGCGACAACGAGGCTTCACGTAACAGCGCGCGCCTCCTCCTGGGCCCGGCATATATCTGCGGGGCGATCGGGTTATCTTTTTCCAACTCGGGTCGTCGAAATACCGCCATGGCTCCTCCAAAACATCAGGCAAAGAGTAATAATTCGCACACTGTACTCGATTCGCGTCGGCAATTGCATCGGGGATTGAGCACAGGGAGGGAACGGGTGCGGAGCGGTGCGGCAGAATGTCGGATGCGTCGAATAAAGACTCCCGACCCCTTTTACTGTCGCCTCTGACAAGGATAACGTTATCGCCATGGTTTTCTCACAACGCACCCGACCTTTTTGTTTCACAGGGGCGGATGGCGCAAGGGCTCATCCCTTCCAGCGACAAGCCGTGTTCCGAGTACGAAAAGGTTTGTTCCATGGCCCCAGGCTGTGTATCTTGTGCAGTACGCGAGTGTTCATCGCGCACTGTTGGACGGAGACATCGTGACACTCGAAGTTAACGGACTGGTATCCAGCTGCACAGCCGTCGGTTCCGCGGCCACGATGGTTTCTTTCTTTTACCCAATCATCATGAATCAGACATCGACAACGTGCACGCCGGCCTAACCCTCTCCATTGCTCTGGCAGCCGGTGTCCTAGCGCAGTCGCTTACCCGCCATCTCCATATCCCGAGCACCATTCTCCTCCTCCCCCTAGGCGTGGCATTGGGCCCCGAACTACTCGGATGGGTCCATCCCGAGTCCATGGGCCAGGGACTGTTCGGCCTGGTCGATTTTGCGATAGCGGTCATTCTGTTTGAGGGGGGATTGAATCTCCAGTGGTCGCGTCTTCGTAGGGGGGAAACGCCCATCCGTCGGCTCGTGACCTGGGGCGCCGTGCTGACGCTAGCCGGCGCCAGCCTCGTGACCCATTTTATTCTCGGGTGGTCGATCTCGCATTCGATTCTGTTCGGCAGCCTGGTCGTGGTCACCGGGCCGACGGTCGTAGCCCCGCTTGTCCGGGACATGCGCTTACGCCCTCACATGCGGACCATCATCGAGGCCGAGGGCGTGTTGATCGACCCGATCGGCGCCGTGCTGGCGATTCTCGTCTTGAACATCGTGT
This sequence comes from Nitrospirales bacterium, assembly GCA_038200765.1. Lineage (GTDB taxonomy): Bacteria > Nitrospirota > Nitrospiria > Nitrospirales > Nitrospiraceae > Palsa-1315. The sequence goes on along the minus strand of JBBRRK010000205.1, from coordinate 1,121 downwards.
TGTCGCCTGGCGCCGGAACCCTGGTGAGCGAACTGTCCCTGTTGGGCTTGCGGCTGGGATTCGGCATCGTCGCCGGCACGATCGGCGGGTATCTCATTGGCGGGCTCCTGCGCTGGCCTGGCCTCGTGCCTCATGGCTACACCAATATCTTTACCCTCGCCATGACATACGCCCTGTTTCAAGTGTCCGATCAGGTGATCCCCCAGAGCGGCATCCTCGCCGTCACCGTCGCAGGCATTCTGGTCGGGAACCTCGGCACGCATGTCGATCGAGATCTGCGAGACTTCAAAGATCAAATGACCATCATGTTGGTCGGATTGTTGTTCATCCTGCTTTCAGCCGACATTCGGTGGAAGGATATCATGGAGCTGGGGCCGGCAGCCTGGTGGGTGGTGGCAGCGCTGATCTTCCTGGTTCGTCCCGCGAGCGTGTTCCTGTCGACGATCGGAGCCGACCTCGCCCTGAAAGAACGGATCTTTCTGGCCTGGGTGGCTCCTCGGGGCATTGTCGCCGCTGCGATCGCGTCGCTGACCGCCGAGGCGATGCGGCGGGAACAACTGGAGGGCGGGGACGCCCTTCGGGCGATGGTGTTTATGACAATCGGGGTGACCGTTCTGCATGCAGGTATCCTTGCGCGACCGATGGCTCAGCTCCTTCAACTTCGACTTCCCAAGCGGGAAACCGTGGCGATACTTGGGGTTCGCGAGCTGAGCTTGGCCGTGGCTAAAGAACTGAAGAAGGGCGGTACGCCCGTCGTCTTCATCGACTCAAATTCCAAACACTGTCGCCTAGCGGAAGAGGCCGGGTTCCCGGTCATTTTTGGAGATGCCCTGGACGAACGCATCATGATGCGCGCCCGATTCGATAGCGTCGAGACGGTGGTCGGGTTGACGGAAAACGATCACTTGAACAGTAAATACATCACGCTTGCGCGTACGCTGTTCAAAGTTCCAAAGGCGTATATCGCCGTGGAAAGCCTGGGACGGCCAGGCACCCCCGGCGCATGTTCGGCAGGCCAATGCCGAAGTGCTCTTCGAGGGCCCCCACGATATCGAACGATGGAACGTCCGATTCCGGCAAGGAGGAGTGGAGGTGATGGAGGTCGTCTATACGGAGCCGCC
>JBBRRK010000204.1:0-7012 GCA_038200765.1 Nitrospirales bacterium | reverse complement strand
GTTCTCCTGAAATATACGCGACAAACCCTGCCATTTCAGCCAGTTGCAGTTTTTGTGGTCGTTATCACGACATCTTATGCGGATCCGCATAACACCATCACATTGAGAGGCCCACAGTCCGTCCAGCAGACTGCGAAGAAGCAGAGATGGAGTATGGGCTCGCCACCTTCGCGTGGAATACCCGGACACCCTCTCCCGCCTCACCACTCGTGGCAACGACCAGCAGACGATTGTTCATGACGAGACCGACCTGATGGATTTCTTGACACGGCTCGGGCAGGAGATTCTGCCGCAGTGCAAAGTCAAGCAATGACCCCACCCGTGTTTCAGAAGCGGCCCCCTCGATTGCCATGTCAGGCGCTGCGCCGTCGTGCCGGCGTCCGACGTTTCCGCCGAAGAACCGGAGCCAGAGCCCGGAGGGCCTCGTTGACGGACGTGCCGTTCGGAAACACGTCAAGAACGGACGGATCGATGACCACCACATTCGCACCCTGCGCATATCGCGCGGCTGTGGCCCCGCGCACGGCGCCGGGAAAGTCGTACTCCGGGCGCATCGTATCGCGGTCGGCTGTCGGCCTTTTCCGCCTATCGTTCTTCTTCATATCGCCTCCGTTCTTGCCGAGTGGCCCGTCGCGCGGAAATGAGACGGGTCCGCCATCGAGAGGTTGAGCGGGTCGCCAAAGACCGTCGAGGCTTCGTCAAAGGTCACAGCGTGCTTTCGGACGTTCGTCTCCGCTTTCACCGGGTCCCATTCGAAAATGTAACCCACTTCCCCTCCGCCTACTGTGCGCATCCGCGATCCGGCAAGCCTTACCATGGCTTATCTGGTTCCGCATCAATCAACCGGCCCGGTCCGCGTGCAGTATAAGCCCCCTTGAGTTATCCGGCAACGAAGCAGGACATGGGAGCATCCCGTTTACACCTCACCACTCTCTGTGGGTTAAAGCTGAGGGCTTCGCTTAACCTGAACCTTAGCCTCGACCTTCTTCAGCTCACCCGGCATGCGTTTCTGCCGCTGCTCCTCCGGTATCTCACCTGCTCGGCCAACACTTCACGCTTCTTCTCGTTCCCATGCCTGGCTCTCCTCACGGAACGGCCTTACGGAACCGTTGATGCCGCGGAACCGGCGCAATACCTCGACCGGAATGAGCTGGAGTCCCTGGTGAAACTCCTTGGCCAGCGAGGCCGTATTCGGGGGGAGTCCGGGACCTTCATGCAGCCCTTCGGCCGGGCCGAAACAGCCGTAACAGTCCCGGCCCATGCTGGGACAAATCGCGCCGCACCCGGTGCGTGTCACCGGCCCGAGACAGGGAATCCCCTTGGCGACCATCACGCAGACGTTTCCCCGGCGCTTACATTCGATGCATACACTATGCGTCGGCAGCTGCGGCGGTACGCCGGCCAACAGATCGGTGATCACTCGGAGTAATTGTGCTTTGTCGATCGGACAGCCCCACAATTCAAAATCGACGCGCACATGTTCCGAGATCGCTGTCGAGGTGCTCAGGCTCTGGATGTACTGAGGACTGGGATAGACCACTCGCTTGAAGGCTTCGACATCCCCCCAGTTACGAAGGGCTTGAATCCCGCCTGCCGTGGCGCAGGCGCCGATGGTGATCAACAGGGTGGCTTGCTTCCGTACCGACAAAATCCGATGTGCATCTTCCGGCGTCGTGATGGAACCTTCGACCAACGCAATGTCGTAGGGGCCCTCTCTCATGTCGCTGGAGGATTCAGGAAAGTAGGCGATGTCCAACGCCTGCCCCAGAGCGAGCAGATCATCTTCGAGATTGAGAATACTGAGCTGACAGCCGTCGCAGGAGGCGAATTTGAAGATGCCGAATTTGGGCCGTGTGGGCGTCACGAGCTGGCCGATTATTTCTTTGTCACTCATAGCGATGTAGTTCCATCACCGATCACACTCCCGTCCGTCCCAACCACCGTGACACCCGGTCGTACCGAATCACCGGGCCGTCTTTGCACAGTAAGTATGGACCCATCTGACAATGGCCGCACAGGCCGATTCCGCATTCCATGTGCCGCTCCAGCGAGAGATAAATCGCCGTCGCCGGAATCCCGCGTTGCATCAAGATCGACACGCCCAAGCGCATCATGATCTCCGGTCCGCACATCAGCACCATGGCGCGCGCCGGGTCCACCGCCACTTGTTCGAACAGCTCCGTCACCACGCCAACGTGGTAGTGCCACGTCTTATCGGGCTGGTCGCTGGTCAACAACACTTCCGTATCGGGATGCCGCCGCCAGGCATCGAACCGTTCCCGAAAGAGCAGATCGTGCGGCGTCTTGACCCCGTGCAGAATCTTCACGCTTCCATACTGGTTGCGCCGACGGAAGATGTATTCGATGGCGCCGACCACCGGCGCACAGCCCAGCCCACCGGTGACGATCACCACGTCTTTACCCTGCGCGGCGTCGAGCGGCCAGCCTTGCCCGAACGGCCCGCGAATGCCCAGCTCATCACCCAGTTGCAATCGCGCAATCGATTTCGTCACCCGCCCCACGGCGCGAATCGTGTGATCCAAGAGTTCCGGCTCATCTGGGTCCGAGACGATTGAAATCGCCACCTCGCCGATCCCGAACAGATAGACCATGTTGAACTGGCCAGCGGCGAATCGATAGGTTCGCCGCACCTGCTCATCGACAAAGCGCAATCGATACGTGTCGATATCTTCCGCTTCTCTGATCTTCTCCGCAATCGTGGCCGCCTGGATCAGATAGGGGTTCGCCGTGGCATTGACGATGTCCTGTGAGTAGGGCGTCATGTTTGGCTCGGCTTCTCCTTGGCCTGAGTCGAAGGCTTCAGCAAGGCCGGCAGCTCTTCCGTGAGGTCGATGCCAACCGGACACCATGTGATACAACGCCCGCAGCCGACACAGCCGGAGGTGCCGAATTGATCGATCCATGAAGCCAGTTTGTGTGTCAGCCACATGCGGTACCGATCCTTGATCGTCGGACGGATATTTTTGCCGTGAATATAACCGTGATCCTGCGTGAAACAGGAATCCCACAATCTGCTGTGCTCGCTGCGTTGGTGTGCGAGGTCCGGTGTCTCCTCAACGGTATGACAGAAGCAGGTCGGGCAGACCATCGTGCAGTTCCCGCAGGCCAGACAGCGCGCCGCCACGTCTTCCCAGCGCGAATGCTCATGCGCGTCGTAGAGGGCTTGCGGCAGTAGCGACCGATCCAGCCGTCTGACTTGGCTGCCCGCGCAGGCCTCGATTTGCTGTCCGGTCTCATGAACCTGCATCGTCGAAGCTGGTGCGAGCGACAGGGCGCTCACCATCTCTTGGCCCGCGGCGCTCCCTGCCTCCACAAGAAACACCTCATCCAACTCGGTCAGCGCCAGATCGAAGCCGCTCTTGGCCCGGGGTCCAGTCTCCATCGACGCGCAAAAACAGGTGGCAAGCGACCTCGTGCAATTGACCGCGATCAGAAAGAGTCCTGCGCGGCGGACCTCATAGTAGGGATCACGATGGGTGTCTTTTAGAAAAATATGATCCTGGATGGCCAGCCCAGCGAGGTCACAGGCGCGCGCACCTAGGATGGCAATGTTCTCATGTTGAGGAAGCGTCGTACGAGCGGAGAATCCTTTCTTGGTTCGTTCGATCTGGAGCAGCGGCTCGCGCGGAGCAAAGGTGAAAGGCTTGAGCGATTGCGGCCCATGCACAATACCGAAGACCTGGGTTGAACCGGTGTTCTCCAGCCGATAGCGTCCAGGTTCCTGCAGATCGCGCCATCCAACTGGGAGGTCCGCGACCTGCCAGATCGTGTCCCACACCACCGCGCCGTCGCGCAGCGTGGGAGCGACGACGCGATGGCCCTTGGCCTGCAACAGATCGATCAGCCTCTGCAACGAGGATTTCGGCAAGAGCGCTGAGGCCTGCTCACTCTCTGACTTCATACATCTCCTTCAGCACGAGCTGTTCCGCACCCAGCCAATCTTATGGCCCCGCGCCTCTCGCCCGAACATCCCTGATTGCAGCAGAACCGTTCATGAATAATGCGAAATACTATATGTTCGATCAATCGGGATCTAGCAGGCTGCGAAAAAACTCAGTTGACGCTCAAATCCCGCTGTGTTCTTACGCGTGGCGTTGACACATGAACAACTCGCAGGATGCTCAAAAAGGCCGTCCAGCAAGGCCGCAGCGAGCGAAGAGGCGAGGAGGTACGGACCGCACTTCGGGGGGCCGTTCGCCCTTACAATAGGTCTTGGCGAACGGAAGAGCCCCTCCAGTACTTCCGAATTCCGGCAAACTCTCGTTGAGCCTCTGAGCGATGCGAGAACGCCACTGGCGGACTTTTTCAGCATCCTGCTAGTGCTGCGGTGGAAACCGTGCAAACTCACAATACCTCTCATGCCGATCCATGGCTCTGCGGCATAGGCACTGGGCCCAATCGATAGGCATTGTGGAGGTATTGGGCAACCATGCGCTGGGTATTAAAAAACGCTCCGTTCATGGCAATCGCATGCCGCATGATTTCGACAAACCGCTCATGCTCCTTATAAAAACAGGGCAAGACCTTCTCTTCCAGTTTTCTATAGAGTTCCGTCGCGTGGCAGGCATCCATACCATGCTGAGACTCCAGGCAGGATTCCACCCGATCGCCGATCGACCAGCCGGTCACGCCTTCGAGGTGGCCCTCGATCCACCAACCGTCGAGTACACTCAAGCTGGGAACCCCATTCATCGCCGCCTTCATCCCACTCGTCCCCGATGCCTCCAGTGGTGGCAATGGTGTATTGAGCCACAGATCTGTACCGGCACAGATCATCTTGGCCACCTCCATGTCGTAATTGGTCAGATACGACACCGCGATCACCCCCTGCAGCGCCTCGCGCATTTCGTGGATATGTGCGATCAGGTCCTTGCCCTCGCGGTCGCGCGGGTGCGCTTTGCCGGCAAAGACGATCTGGATCGGCCCTGCCTCACGGGCAATCTTCTTAAGCCGCTCGAGATCCTGAAAGATCAGACCTGCGCGCTTGTAGGCCGCAAACCGGCGGGCGAATCCGATCGTCAACACCTCCCGATCGAATCCCGCGTTCGATTCCCGATTCACATGCTCGACCAACGTGCGCTTGGCTTCCACATGGGCCGCCCAGATGTCCGAGGTGGGAATGCTCACGGCATAGCGCAGCGAGAGTTGATCGCGACGCCAGTCCGGCAGATGGGCATCGAAGAGCTTCTGGAACGACGGAGCGGTCCACGTGACCGCGTGGACTCCGTTGGTGATGGAATGAATCGGGTAGCCGGGGAACATGCCGTGCGAGATCTCCCCATGTTTCATCGCCACCCCGTTGACATACCGGGAGCCCCGCAGAGCCAGTTGCGTCAGATTGAGCGTCTCCCCAGCACCGGCGGCCTTCAGTATGGCCCACCAGCGATCGCCCAACACCTGGCGCGCGAGTGTCTCGGGAAATTTATCGTGGCCGGCCGGCACGGGGGTATGGGTCGTAAAGACGCACTGTTCGCGAATCGCTTCGATCAGCTCATCTGAAATCGAATCCGACTGGTTCCGCAAGGCTAGCTTCTCCTCGCCAAGCGCAAGGACGAGCAAGGCGGCGTGCCCCTCATTCATGTGGAACCGTCGGATGTCTTTGTATCCGAGAGCCCGCAAGAGTCGAAATCCTCCAACGCCCAGCACCATTTCCTGACACAGGCGATACCGGTCGTCGCCCCCATAGAGCACATCCGTCAGCCTCCGATCCCATGGCTGATTCTCGCCCACGTCTGTATCAAGCAGGTACACCGGAACAACATGGCCGGACTCGCCCGTGACGCGATACCTCCAGGCCCTGACATGGACCGTGCGGCCTTCGATCTCGACTGTGGCCCGTTCGTCGATCAGTTCAGCGAAATCATTGACCGGCCATGCGACAGGCTCCTCGCTTTGCCGACCCTGCGCATCCAGCCGCTGAAAAAAGTACCCTCGGCGGTGCAGCAAGGACACCGCCACCATCGGCACGTCGAGATCCGCAGCCGAACGAATCGTGTCGCCGGCGAGCACGCCTAGTCCTCCCGAATAGGTCGGCATCCCGGACTCAAGACCGATCTCCATGGAAAAATAGGCAACGAGCGGTTGCTGCACCATTGATAGTCCTCCTCTGTAACCTCACGTCCGTAGAATATCCGCGCGAGACAGGCTGCGGTCGAGGCTGAGCGAAAACCTGATAACCTCAACCTTCGCCCGAACCTATTCTGCACCAGTGAACTTACTCAACATCCTGCCCACCCAACGTCACATGAATCCAGTCGCCCACATAGTGCGTGATTGCAATGACGCTGACACCGATGACGACATGCTCCGCGATGACTTTCCAGGCTGGGATCTGCTGGGCTCGCGCCAAGAGATAACTCAGCGCCCCGAGCAGTGTAAGACCCCATCCCACGCTCACCATCATGGCCACCTCTAGCGGTAACAGCAGCACCGGCACGACAAAGGTCAGCGCGATCAGGAACTTGGCCAGAAAGGTAGCGATAGTCGATTCCCAGATTTCGGACACGACCCCGTTATTCTTTGACTCCTCCGCAATGTGCATGCCTAAGGCATCCGACATGGCATCAGCAATCGCTATCGTCAGAATGCCGCCGATGACGACGGTTCGTGAGTGGGTGCCTGAATGGAGTCCCACCATCAACCCCAATGTCGTAATCACGCCGGACGTGAGACCAAAACTCAGCCCGGTTTTGAACGACGTCTTCATTAACCTTCATTGCCGATGTGCGCCTGAGCCTTGCTGGCTGCTGAAAAACTCAGTTTGTGCTCAAAATCTACTGTGATCTTGCGAGTGCTGACGGCCTAAAAACAGCTTGCAGGATGCTCAAAATGGCCGTCCAGCAAGGCCGCAGCGAGCGAAGAGGCGAGGAGGTACGGACCGCACTTCGTGGGGCCGTTCGCCCGTGCAATAGATCTTGGCGAACGGAAAAGCCCCTTCAATGCTTCCAATCTCCGAACAACTCTCGTTGAGTCTCTGAGCGATGCGAGAACG
>JBBRRK010000203.1:0-7258 GCA_038200765.1 Nitrospirales bacterium | reverse complement strand
AGCGAAGAGGCGAGGAGGTACGGACCGCACTTCGTGGGGCCGTTCGCCCGTGCAATAGATCTTGGCGAACGGAAAAGCCCCTTCAATGCTTCCAATCTCCGAACAACTCTCGTTGAGTCTCTGAGCGATGCGAGAACGCCGTTTTGGGAAGGGCGCGTCTCGGCGCGCCGGGGTGGGCGGGTGAGAAGGGCGACTTTTTCAGCATCCTGCCAGAAGCAACGATCGGGCGGGCGCGTGATCGAGGAGTCGGGTCCTTTCGGCGGCATGACTCGGCCTCAGTCTCGATCAGCTGGCCATCCGCGTGGTAGCGCGCCAGACACCGAGGCCCATGGAACATGGCCAGGGTCCCATCTCGATATTCGTGCACCCGCACCGTGACCTTCACACCATGAAACGGATGTGGGTCCTGCGGGATCTGCAACCGCTGATGGTGATCATGCACGGTAGTGTCGTTGGCAACGACGCGTTCGCAGGGTCAGGAAGGCACGCTCCGACCGGCCGCGCGCTTCCGCCCCTCCTTGAGGGCTCACCCTAAACCGGACAGATCATGTGCTATCTATATCCCTGGTCTTTGCCCTTGCCCTGGAGGCAATTTAGCTGTCATTATATATTTCTCTTTATAGAGAGAGGGTGGATCTGGTTTAGTGCGACGAAACCCTGTCGCGATCACCAGCTTCACGCTGTCTGGTTTCGCGCATGCCTTGCCTCGTGAAAAGGAGTTGATCACCATGAAACCGACAGTCATCGTGGCCGATGATCACCGTCTTGTTGCCGAAGGCATCGTCAAGATCTTGGAGAAGTCATATAGTGTGGTGGCGACGCCCGCAGATGGACGCAGCTTTATCGAGGCGGCTGAGAAGTTTCATCCTGATCTGACAGTGGTTGATATTTCTCTCCCTCTGCTGAATGGACTGGATGCCTGCCGCCATGTGAAGAAATCCTGTCCAGAAGTCAAGATCATCATCCTGACAATGCATGCGGAGCAACACTTTGTAAACGAAGCATTTCGTGTCGGAGTCGGAGGGTATGTCTTGAAAACGTCGGTTGCGGATGAGTTGTTGTTTGCGGTGAATGAAGTCCTGCAGGGACGTACGTACATTTCGCCGGTCGTTACACAGGGTATGGTCGACCAGGCGTTGGAATCGACCACTCACGTTCCGAAAAGGCCGACAAGCACCCCCGTCGTGATGCTAAGTCTACGACAGAGGGAGGTTTTGCAACTGGTGGCGGAAGGCAAATCTAATAAGGAAATTGCATCTGCGATTAACGTCACGGTCAAAACCATTGAGTTTCACAAGGCCAGAATCTCGAAGGAACTTGGGGCCCGCACCACGGCCGAACTCACAAAGCGAGCCATCTCCCTCGGGCTCATTGACACGCCCGAGGTCTCTCCGACACCTAGCCTCCACCCCCACTAATCAAGGCACCTTCGCTACAAAACCCTTCCCGACAGGGTCTCGAATGATTGGGCCGTCAGAGCTCGGTCATTCCCTGACCCAACGCAAACCTCGTCAGCTCGGCAATAGTCTTGATGCCGAGCTTATTCATGATCCCCGCCTTATGGAACTCCACCGTTTTCACGGAGATGCCCATCGTTGTGGCAATCGCACTAGTAGGAACACCGTTGGCAAGCATGCCCAACACCTCATGTTGCCGCGGTGTCAATTGGACGTGGTATCCATCGGGACGGCTCCACGGTTGCTCGATCGATTCCCGAACATCTGCCGCAACCTCAGGTGACACATAACGGCGGTTGCTCATCACCGTGCGGATAGCAATCAGCAACTCGGTCGAAGCGGATTGTTTGAGGACATAGCCGTTCGCGCCCTTTCGAAACCCTTCGCTGACATAGAACGGCTCGCTGAGCATCGTGACGAGAATGATTTTTACATGGGAGAGCTTTTGTTTGAGCAACGGAATGAGATCAAACCCGCTCATGTCAGGCATTGAAATGTCCAGCAAGATAATGTCCGGGGCTGCCCCCTGGGCCTTCCCCAGAAGTTCCACTCCACTATGAACCGCGCCGACAATAACCGTGTCATCGGCAAGTAACTGCCGCAACCCTTCCAACACCAAGAGGTGATCATCGGCAATGAAGACCCGTGGCTGATACATACTCCTCCGAAACGGTGTGCTCAACTGATAAGGGCTATGGGCTGAACAAGGACTAATAGCCCGGATGATATCACATTGCCAGGCTACACTAACTGTGGTCTACCCTAGCTCGGGGAATGATCGGAAGCCGCAAAGCCCTAGCAGGATGCTGAAAAAGTCCGCCAGCGGCGTTCTCGCATCGCTCACAGGCTCAACGTACCGAAGCGTACGCCTCGCCTCTTCGCTCGCTGCGGCCTTGCTGGACGGCCTTTTTGAGCATCCTGCGAGTTGTTCATGTGTCAACGCCACGCGTAAGAATACAGCGGGATTTGAGCGTAAACTGAGTTTTCCGCAGCCTGCTAGAGCCTCATTTTCAGATGGCGAGAAAGACTTTCATCGAGCGGGCGAGATGCAGTGCCCGATTGACGGACCCTCTCTTTCCCAGATTTTAAGCGGCCACAATACTGCTCCAAACGAAGCTAGGGATTCTGCTAGTGTTATGGAGCTGTCTCGCCATGGTAATCTAGAACATATGGAGGTCTAGCAGGATGCTGAAAAAGTCCGCCAGCGGCGTTCTCGCATCGGTCAGAGGCTCAACGAGAGTTGTTCGGAGATCGGAAGCATTGAAGGGGCTTTTCCGTTCGCCAAGATCTATTGCACGGGCGAACGGCCCCATGAAGTGCGGTCCGTACCTCCTCGCCTCTTCGCTCGCTGCGGCCTTGCTGGACAGCGTTTTTGAGCATCCTGAGACTATTGTGACATTGGCGCCATAGGGAAGATTCCTTCAGCGTCTTGTGTATACACCGAGTTTTTTCGCAGTCTGCTAGAAGTGGATCAACGTGTGTTTCGGCAACGGATAATGAAGAATTAGGAACTCAATGATGGGTGAGGGCGAGAACATGCGACTACCAAGGGCTGTCATGTCGTCACAACCTTCAAGCCACGATCGCCCACTCATGAGAACCGGAGGACGGAAGCGGTCCGGTATCTATCTTGAATCTACCGAAGACGAACAGTTGGGAGTCCTTCCACACGAATGCATCCGCGTCAAAGACGCCATGAGCCGTTCCATGTCCGTCGTCACTCCGTTGACCGAGATCGCGGAAGCGGTGCAACTGATGAAGTCGTTGGACGTCGGCGCTCTCGTCGTCTGTAACGGGAGTACCCTTGTCGGCACGCTCTGCGACCGAGATATTGCTCTGGCCAACATGCCCCCTTCAACAGCCGTTCAAGAGGTGATGACGTATAATCCCGCCTATTGCTTAGAGACCGATTTGCTTATCGATGCCCAGGATATGATGCGCGCTCGCGAATTAACCGCCCTTCCCGTTCGAGATTCCAGCGGCCTTCTTTCAGGAATAGTGATGAAGGCTATGGGAACAATGGCGATCGGCCTCTTCGTAGCACCCTTGATATTAAGCTTTGGGCTTTCGGTGGCCTGGTCGGCAGATGTCACTCCTGTGCCTCCTCCGCCGTTAGAATCACGCCCCGATAATCCTCAAGGACCGACTGTACCCCCTCCTTCACGTATCGATCCAGGTATTGAACGACGGCCTCAGACGATTCCTGATCCTCGTTCAGCAGTTACTCCCCCCAATGTCGATCCCAAGATGACGATCGATCCTGAAACGGCTCCTCCAGCCATGAAGAAACTGAAGCCTGGCGGCTCTAAGCAACCTCCACGCAACCCTTTGCCCCGATGAGTAGTACTGAATTCATGTCCTGTACAAGGTGAGTTCCCTGATTACCAGGGAAGTCCTTCGAGTGTCCCGTGAGGTTATCACAGGACTCTTGATCATCAGTGTCGCGTGGTGAAAGCCACTTTCTTATCACAAGAGCGACCTGTCACGTGAACCGCGCACCGGCGCCGCACTGAGTTTTGTTCCTACCTCACACGCACAATCCTCCGTCCCCAAAGACGTCTTATTAGATTCCCACTCAGCCGCTCGTCTCGTTTCTAGCCTAGCAGGCTGCGAAAAACTCAGTTGATGCCAAAAACATGGTTGGAATTTTCCGTATGGCGCTGAACCCAGAATAACCTCAGGATGCTCAAAAAGGCCGTCCAGCAAGGCCGCAGCGAGCGAAAAGGCGAGGAGGTACGGACCGCACTTCATGGGGCCGTTCGCCCGTGCAATAGATCTTGGCGAACGGAAAAGCCCCTTCAATGCTTCCGATCTCCGAACAACTCTCGTTGAGCCTCTGACCGATGCGAGAACGCCGCTGGTGGACTTTTTCAGCATCCTGCATAGGAGACTCGTCGCCAATAAACTAGGCAGGTTCCTAGGCCTGAAAACTCTCCGGGAGGCGTATTAGGTATATCTATGCGTGTACATCCAACCGAGGAGGCTCCCATGATATCCATTCCAAAAGTCATCAGTGTCATGTCCTGTGCTGTCTTGCTGTGTCTGGGCTTGTCCCATGCCGCGCAGGCAGATAATGCGGCATCGGTTCAAGATGAAATGAAATCAGAACAAACTGATCGGAGGCAAGGCGGTCAGGAAGTTGGTGAAAAACAGATTGGCGATGAGATCAAGGGCGAGCAATCAAAAAACGGCAAGACGATCAAGGGCGAAGTGTTGCGAATCGAAGGCGATACATACTTTGTGAAGGGGCAGGATGGCAAAGAAGTGCGGTTGCGCACCGATAATACCACCCAGAAGTCCGGAGTGATCAGCCAGGGAGATCGCATCGAAGCCAACGTGAATGAGCAGAATCTCGCGCTTTCAATTCGTTCGGCCCAAGGGAGAGAGGCCGGTCATGGAAATGAATCTGGTCGCATGCTCGACTCTACTAACAAGTCCGATAAGACCGGCTCAACGGGATACTAGTACGACTCGATCTCAGCGAGAAGCGGCAGAGGCCCCTGTCATATAAGCGGAGAGGAGAATTCATGAAAGCCCTCGTTTACAACGGGCCAAGAAATGTCAGTGTGAAGGAGGTAGCGGACGCGAAGATCGAGCATCCGATGGATGTATTGGTGAAAATCACCACGACCAACATCTGCGGCTCCGATTTGCACATGTACGAAGGACGTACGAATGTCGAGGCCGGAAAAATTCTCGGCCATGAGAATCTCGGCGAGGTGATAGAAATCGGCGACGCGGTAGCCCGGGTCAAAATCGGAGATATGGTGTGTCTGCCATTCAATATCAGTTGTGGGTTTTGCATGAATTGCGAACGTGGGCTTACCGGATTCTGCCTCACGCTAAACCCCGGGACGGCCGGAGCCGCCTATGGCTATGCCGGTATGGGGCCCTACAGCGGAGGGCAAGCCGAATACCTGCGCGTACCGTATGGCGATGTCAATTGCCTGGTCCTTCCCGACGATGCGGGCGAGAAAGAAAATGATTACGTGATGCTGGCCGACATCTTTCCTACCGGATATGAATCGACCGAGCTGGCCGGTGTAAAGCCCGGCGAGACCGTCGTGGTCTACGGAGCCGGGCCGGTCGGACTCATGGCTGCCTATTCGGCATTCATCAAGGGCGCAAGCAAGGTCATGGTGGTTGATCGATTGCCTGATCGACTCAAACTGGCCGAGAAAATTGGTGCCATCCCGATCGACTATTCGAAAGAGTCCCCAGTTGAGCAGGTCTTGGAATTCACCGGCGGCGAAGGCGCCGACCGAGGGTGCGAATGCGTGGGCTATCAAGCCCATGATTCTGAAGGGAACGAGCAGCCGAACATCACGATGAATCAGCTTGTGCGGTCGGTGAAGCCGACCGGCGGCATCGGCGTGATCGGTGTCTTCGTCCCTGAAGACCCCAAAGCCTCCGACAACCTGGAGAAAAAAGGCCAGATTGCCTTCGACCTCGGGTTGTTCTTCAGCAAGGGTCTGAAGATAGGATCCGGCCAAGCCAACGTCAAAAAATATAACCGTCACCTCTGCAATCTGATCCACGAAGGCAAAGCAAAGCCGTCGTTTATTGTGTCGCACCAATTGTCGTTGCAGGAAGCCCCCGACGCGTATAAGCATTTCGACGCTCGTGAGAAAGGGTGGACGAAGGTGTTGCTCAAACCGGCGGAGTGAAAATGTGAGCCCGGTCGTGAGAGCTTCTTGCTGACCGGCCTCTCGAACATCCATGACGAACCTTCTACGACCCGCGGCCAGCCGTCCGCCCTCGGTGCGTTGTCGGCCTAAATTCCTTCAGGCATCCCCGGAGGTTTCCGGGACAAAACGTACCTGGCTATTTTACTCAACCGACATGGCCCAAAACGCGAACAGAAGCGAAGAAGATGGAGGGGTGTCACGTGGAGAGTAAAAACCATAAGCCTCTGTTGCTGCTTCAATGCCTCAGCGGAAGCTGGCACAAAATCGACTCCCCATACTTGCATGACATAGGCGATGCGCCCATCCGTTACCGGCTTCGCAACCGGTCCCACATGGTGCGTCGATTCCAAAGCAGTATGAAATACCTCTTCGCGGTCTCCTTTATGGGGGCCGGGGTGAATCATTTTTTAGCTCAAGAGTTCTATACGAGCATGATGCCGCCTTACCTGCCGTGGCATCTCTTCCTGGTGTATCTGAGCGGCCTGGCCGAGATCACATTGGGGGGACTATTGCTTCTTCCTAGGCTGAAGCGCCTTGCGGCATGGGGCTTGATAGCATTGTTGATCGCGGTCTTTCCCGCCAACATTCATATGGCGGTCCACCCTGACCTGTTCCCTGAGATCGACGCAGCCATGTTATGGGCTAGGCTTCCCGTGCAGGCCTTCCTCATCGCATGGGCCTATGCGTATACGCGGGATGATTCTTATTCGGAGCAACGAATGAGCGAAGGGAGATGCTTCTTCATCAGACGGAGGTGGAGCGGCCTCATGGCGACACGATAGTCTCTGCGAACGATACTCTTGCCCCAGTTGCTATGGGCAAGATGAGAACTCATCGCCTTGCCCCGTGCCCGAGCAGTCCCAATTGTGTCTGCATCCTGGGTAATTCTCAAAGCCATGTCATGGCTTCGTATCGTTATAGGAACATGCTGGACGAAGCCAAGGTTGGCCTCAAGCAGGTCTTCAGTGAAATGAGCCGTACCGAGTTGATTCTCCTTCGCCGAATACCCCGTAGCTTCCGGCCTTCGCAGCCGAAGCGGCTGCTTCGGCGGAGTAGGAGTCACCAGTCTTCTAGCTCGTTTTGTGGATGATGTTGAGATTTTGTTCGATGATG
>JBBRRK010000202.1:0-7266 GCA_038200765.1 Nitrospirales bacterium | reverse complement strand
GTGTTTCTGTTCAATCGCTTAGCCACAAATCAGTATGGCCGCGATCAAAAACTTGATTTCGCCCGATTGACGGCTAGCTTGGCGAAAACAGTCAAAAACGCCAATAAAACGCACAGTGACGGGTCAGATAGGATGAGGCGGCTGGCCTCGACTGAACGTCGGAGCAATGCTGTCGTCAGATACGCACTCGAAGTACTCGCCAGGTTGGCTCGCGTTGATGCAAGTTTGTTAAGCCCGTTGCAGCACCGCAGCGAAAAGGAGCAAACAACCTTGCTTTCGATTCGGGCACGGGCGCAGCTGGTGAAGACGCGCGTTGCGCTGATGCATAGCTTACGCGGTATGGTGAAAGGCTTTGGGGTCAGGTTGATGAAAGCAGCGATCAGTTTTTCCAGCGTTGCAAGGGCAGTGTTCCCGAAGAGCTATTGCCGCACCTCGAAGGTATCTTCACTATCGTTCAATCCTTGACGCAAGAGATCGACAACTACGACGAACAGATCGAGAAGATCGCCGCCGAGCATTATCCGGCAGTGCAAGGCTTGAAGACGGTACCGGGAGTTGGGACGCTGACCGCGTCGACATTCGTATTGAAAATTGCGGATTCGGGCAGGTTTTTAAAAAGCCGGGCGGTGGGCGCCTTTCTCGGCCTGCGGCCTCGGCAGCAACAAAGTGGCGGACAGAATCCGCAATTGGGAATCACCAAGGCTGGTGACGTCTACTTACGCAAGTTACTGGTACAAAGTGCACACTGTCTACTGGGGACCTATGGTCAAGCCACGGCACTGAAGCAATGGGGCTTGAAGCTCTGCCAGCGCGGAGGATCCAACGCCAAGAAGCGAGCCATTGTCGCAGTGGCCAGGAAACTGGCGGTGCTGCTACATAAGCTCTGGGTGAGTGGTGATCTCTACCGGCTATTCCCGGCCAACTAGACCTGAATCAATAGATATTTTGACGACCTGCTTTACGCGACGTTGAAGACCGATGAGTTGGTGACTGCGAGGACAGCCTTGGCCTGGCGATTACAATCGCAAAGGCGCGCCTCAGATTGCAGCACCTCCTCTCCAACTTGAGGTACCGAATCTTAATATGCACCGGGCAATATAAATGCCCACTTCGAGTGCGGATGGAAGCCTAGTCCTCTCGGCGGATCTTCAGAGCAGCGGAAAGCAAGACCAAATAGCCAAGACTTTAGGGCGAAATGAAGCAGTCGTGTATGTCCGGCTTCTTCGCCTCGATGGTCTCGAAATCGCACGAAACGCAACGCCCATCAAGGCTACCCTTCGCGCAGAACCCGCGCGGCCTGGACCGCCGCCACGTCCCGTGCAAAGGAGCATATATGGAGGCGAAGGAGCAAAAAAGCCATACCAGAAGTGACATTTTCGGTTGACAGGGGAAGCCGCCTCATGGAAGGCTGTCACCAAATCTTCCCCAAATCGCGGCCGCGGCGGTCCACAGCGTGATTGTCGACTTCGCCTTTATCGATTTGATTGCAGCGATAAATCAGCCACGTGCTCCTCCTTCGCATCGAAACGACTCAACCGCGTTATTTTGCTTAGTCTGCCCTGATGCCGCGCTTGCAGTGTATAGTCGAAATTTGGATTCAGGCCTGAGAAACGATAGCTTCCATCCGCTTGAGTAATGAAGGATCGAATCTGGGTGTATTGTTCGCACTTGAGTTTAACCACTGCATTTGCAACGGCTGTTCCGTCTTGGCCCGTGACGATTCCTCTTACCATGCGGCTTCCGGGTGCGGCATTTACAGTGCTACCGAAAACCGCCGCAATCGCCAAGAGCGAAAACTGGACTGCTTGACGACGTATCATTGGGGACCTTTCTGTGGATCTTCCAGTATTTTTCTTTTTCTCATTTTACAAGCAGTGAGGGGCTCTGCAATGAGTCGAACTACTTGGAAACTTCGTTGTCAGCTCGCGTGCCACGCGACGAACGCTCACTGTACCTGGCGAACGGGCAGCATCGAGGTGGTTGGCGGCGACATGATCTCAGTGACGACATGTGGTCACACGACTGCCTGAGGTTAAAGTTTACTTAATCTAACCTAGTCGAGTAGGCTGAAAATTTCTATTATCGTCATTTGCCTCCGATTTTCCTTTGCAAGCTGCGTGGAACTTCACGTGCTTTACAAACAGAACAACCCGATTTGCGAATGCTCAACGAGACAGTGAGCCAACGATGCGGGTTCGGCGAAACGCCGCTTAAATGACACCACTTACACTCCGGATCGCGATTTTAGTCCTGCTGGCATCGGCGGGCACACCGACCCCGCAAACGGTCTCGGCACAGACGTCCACTCCGGTCGTCTACGTCATTCCAATTGAAGGCATGATCGACTTGGGTTTGGCACCGTTCTTGTCACGCACGATCCGCGAGGCGAAAGAGGCTGGCGCCGCCGCCGTACTGCTCGAAATTAATACATTCGGCGGCCGGGTGGATGCTGCTGTGGCGATGCGAGATGCACTTCTCAACTCTCCCGTTCGAACCATCGCATTCGTCAACCAGCGCGCAATCTCGGCGGGCGCTTTGATCGCGATTGCCTGCAACACGCTGGTGATGAACGAGGGCGGCACGATAGGCGCCGCTGCACCGGTGGTTAGCGGGAGCGGCGAGACCAAGCCCGCCGATGAAAAATCGGTCTCCTATGTACGGAAGGAGTTTCGCGCGACGGCGGAGGTACGTAAGCGTCCGCCAGAGTATGCCGAAGCGATGGTGGATTCCGACGTAGAGATCCCAGGGGTGATTGCCAAGGGCAAATTACTTACTCTCACGACCTCGGAGGCGCTCAAGTATAAAGTAGCGGATCTGTCCGCTCCGACCATCGAAGCGGCGCTTGTGGCTGCTGGCCTGCCCAATTCGCAGCTTCGACGCGTCACTGAAACTTGGGCCGAGACCTTAGTGCGATTCCTGACCAATCCCGTGGTCAGCTCTCTATTGCTGACGTTGGGAATGCTGGGGTTGCTGGTGGAGATCCGGACACCAGGCTTTGCCGTACCAGGCACGCTCGGGCTGCTTTTTATCAGCCTGTTTTTCTGGGGTCACTGGATCGTTCAACTCGCCGGATGGGAGGAATTGCTTCTTGTATCCATTGGGTTGTTGTTGCTCGCGCTAGAAGTATTTGTGATCCCGGGCACAACCCTGGTGGGCATTGCCGGTTTCGTCGCTCTGGTGGTGGGGCTCGGCATGGCGCTAGTTGGCGCCGGTGCAACGGTGTCCGTAATTGTCATTGCGCTTGGGCGCGTTTCGCTTTCGCTTTTGCTGGCAATGGCCGGCGCTTTCGCGGTGATGCAATTCCTGCCACGATTACCCTTTGGGCAGCGTCTAGTTCTCGCCACCGGCATGGATGCCGACCTCGGATACGTCTCAGTTCCGGAGAGCGACCGTCTTTGGTTGGGACGGTCCGGCACGGCGCTGTCGCCTATGCGGCCGTCAGGAATTGCGGAGATTGACGGAACTCGCGTCGACGTCGTATCCGAAGGCGGATTCATCGACGCAGGCGCTAGTATCGAGGTGACTCGAGTTGAGGGTAATCGAATCGTTATCAGGCCTTTAGCGGCCCATCAGGAGAATAGAAATGAATAGTTTAGATCCCACCGCGATCGGCGCGTCCGGTCTGCTTATCGGGACCATCGCGTTACTGATTGTGTTCCTGTACCTGGTCCCGATTCCTCTTTGGATCGCGGCTTGGTCGTCCGGCGCATACGTTGGGCTGCCGACGCTTGTTGGTATGCGGCTCAGGCGGGTGCCTCCGGCAACCGTGGTCACCGCCCGCATCAGCGCGGCCAAGGCTGGGCTGCCGGTGTCGATCGACGATTTAGAAGCGCATTATCTGGCTGGGGGGAACGTTGTGCGTGTAGTCAATGCTCTCATTTCAGCCGACAAAGCCAATATCGTAATGTCTTTCAAGCGCGCAGCCGCCATCGACTTGGCGGGCCGTGACGTCCTGGAGGCCGTGAAAATGTCCGTGATCCCGAAAGTCATCGAAACCGCGCGGATTGCGGCGGTGGCGAAGGACGGGATTCAGTTGATTGCCGTCTCGCGCGTGACGGTGCGGACGAACATCGACCGCCTGGTGGGCGGTGCCGGTGAGGAGACCATCATTGCACGCGTCGGCGAAGGTATGGTGAGCACCATCGGCTCGGCGACGACGCACAAGGATGTGCTCGAAAACCCGGATCACATTTCCAAGAACATCCTCAGCCGAGGCCTGGACGCGGGCACAGCCTACGAGATCCTTTCGATCGACATTGCGGACATTGACGTTGGCGAGAACATCGGGGCGAAGTTGCAGATTGACCAGGCGAATGCCGACAAGCAGATCGCGCAGGCGAAGGCCGAGGAGCGGCGCGCCATGGCCGTTGCTCTCGAACAGGAAATGCGAGCGCGCGTGGTGGAGGCGGAAGCGGAAGTTCCGCGTGCCATGGCCGAGGCGTTCCGGCAAGGGAATCTCGGGATCATGGACTACTACCGCATGAAGAACATCCAGGCGGACTCGTCGATGAGAGAATCTATCTCCGAGAGCGACAGAGGCGGCAGCGGAAACCCGTCGAGCCGGTAGAAAGCGCTGAACTATGACTTTCGAACAACTGCTACTGATCGCCGCTCTCATTCTGTTGCCCTTGATTCAGATCTTGCGCGCTGGGTTTGAACGTGAGCGGAGTGCGAAGGGACCGGTCACCAAGGCGCCTGCATCCTTGCCCCTCCCGCCAATCCAGCAGCCTGCGCCAGCCCAACACCGGCAGGCAATAACCAGCCATTCATTGTCGAAGGAGGTGGATGCAAATTATCGCGTTCCAAGCGGAGACGGCTTTGGGCGGGATTCCCTGAACGCGGCGGTTCGTGGGACTCCACGACATGGGCCGATCGCCCACCTGCGCAATCCCGCCGGCCTGCGCAGCGCCGTTGTGATGATGACGATCCTTGCGCCTTGTCGAGGGCAGGAACCGCTGAACTTCAGAGATTGAAAGGGGATATGTATGCAAATTCAGATCAATAGCGATAAGAGCGTAGTGGTGGACAGTGAGCTATTAGAGATCCTGCAAACCAACGTGAGTACTACCCTAGAGCGGTTTGACGCTCAGATTACTCGCATTGAGGTTCACCTGAGCGACGTGAACGGCCTCAGGTCGAGTGACCAGGACAAGCGATGTCTCATGGAAGCCAGGCCAGCCGGCCGCGATCCGGTCGTAGTCACCAATCAGGCGGACAACTTAGAAGACGCTGTGCGGGGAGCTGCACAAAAACTCAAGAGAATGCTAGAAAGCCTTTTTGGCCGACTAGGAGAAAGATAGTAATGCACCATTTTACAGGTCAGGAGAACCTCTCAATCTTCCTGTCAGAACAAAAACCTCCCTGCCTTTCGCTCTATCAGCAGACGCACAGGCACCATCCCGAGAACCAGCAAGATCCCATACGGTTTAAGAATCTGCTTAAGGTTCTCGAAGAATCTCTCCTCCTCCAGTACTCCAAAGTCGAGGCTGAAGCGCAGCTTGATCCGTTCCGAGCATTGGCCGGCGATAGTGATTTTTGGAATCACACTTGGGATGGCCTCGTTGTTCTCAGCGCCCCAGGTCTGTTTCGTGTCATCAAACTTCAACGGCCGGTGGCGGAGTTGGCTGTCGTGGCCAGCAGCTTTCATATCAAGCCGCTGCTGCGTATCCAGCAGTCCGCAGACCGGTTCCAAGTCCTGAGCGTGAATCGGAAAGAGATCCGTCTGTTCGAGGGGAACCGGGACGCTATGGACGAGATTGATTTGGCTCCGGGAGTTCCAACGAATATTACTGAAGCGCTCGGCGACGAATTGACCGAGCCCCACCAGACCGTCACTTCACACGGGGGAGTTGGATTGGGCTCGAGTATGCGGCACGGTCACGGATCGAAGAAAGACGAAGTAGAAATCGACGAAGAGCGATTCTTCCGTGCGATCGATCGCGCGATTCTGGAGCATCATTCGCGACCGTCCGGCATGCCGCTGATGCTGGCGGCCCTCAGTCAATACCATACTCCCTTCCGACGGATCAGCCACAACCCCTTCCTGCTGTCTGTGGGTGTTGAAATCGATGCCAGTTTCTTGACCACCGACCAATTGCGGCAGAAGGCATGGAGTCTCGCAGAGCCAGAATTCCGCGCACGACTGGGCGGACTCGCTGACAAATTCAATGAAGCCCGATCAAAGGGATTAGGGTCGGATGATCTGGAGACTGTCGCACGGGCCGCCGCTGAGGCGCGGGTGGGGTCGCTTTTGGTGGAGGCCGAGCGTCGGATTCCCGGTCATTTTGACAAGGCAACCGGCCAAGTGACTTTCAGTGGACTGGAGGACCCTCAGGTTGATGACCTACTGGACGACTTGGCGGAGTCGGTGTTGAGCAAAGGCGGACACGTGGTCGTGGTTCCGGCCCTGGATATGCCGACACCTACCGGAATAGCGGGTACCTTCCGTTTCTAGGCGAACCGGAGTTTCCGACCGGTTCCAGCTTAAGTCTGCCGTTGATGATGGCCGAGCGGGGGAGTAACAAGACACTTTCCGCAGAAGGGTATACAGAGTAGATAGTCGATGAACACAAATACGGATCGAATCCAGACTAACGGCAACCGCTACGGAATAATGCTCGCCAGGGGCGACGGCACACGATTGCTCCCCTTAACCAGGCAGTTATCCAAAGACGAGCGACCCAGGCAATTTTGCGCCGTGATTGGAAAAGAGACGCTACTCCAACAAACGCGCCTCCGGGTGTCCAAAAAGATCAACGTGAGCGCACGAACCCAGGTAGCGAGCGGGCCACAGTCGTTCGTGGTGTGAACGAACAAATACGGCTTAGGCATCAAGAATTCTCGGATGAAGGAATCTGAAAAATGAAATCGAAAGCAGAGACCGAGGCTCCCTCGCTATTGCGGCAAATGGATGCCTATTGGCGCGCAGCGAACTACCTTTCCGTCGGGCAAATTTATCTGTACGACAATCCTCTATTGAAGCAACCGCTTACGAAGTCCCATATCAAACCCCGCCTGCTTGGTCACTGGGGAACCACGCCGGGGCTGAACTTAATCTACGTGCACCTGAACCTGGTCATCAAGAAACACGACCTGAATGTGATCTACATCACCGGACCGGGGCACGGCGGTCCGGGACTTGTGGCCAATACGTATTTGGAAGGCACATACAGCGAGGTTTACCCAGACATCTCGCAGGACGAAGAGGGAATGCAACGGTTGTTCAAACAGTTCTCCTTCCCTGGCGGGATTCCGAGCCACGTCGCG
>JBBRRK010000201.1:0-7376 GCA_038200765.1 Nitrospirales bacterium | reverse complement strand
CAGTTTGACGTCTTCTTTCTTCACTTCGGGCAGGTCCGCCTTGATGAGGTATTCCTTGTCATCTTCTGTAATGTCGACGAGCGGTGACCATTCGGCCACAGTCATCGCTTCCTTTCCAGCCTCGGTCCGAACAGCGGGGCGGCCCAAATAAAGTTTTGAGTTCTAACTCCAAGTGCAACACGACCGGCCCTGATGGGCTACGGTGTTGCCATGTCAAAACAAAGCTACACGCACTTGAGTGACGCAGACCGTGAGACCTTGAGCCTGGGCCTGACCCACGGCCATTCGCTGCGGGCGATGGCATCGATGTTGGGGCGCGCCCCTAGCACCGTCAGCCGCGAGCACACCCGCAACGTGGGACAAGGACCGTATCGGGCCTGCACGACGCACACCCTGGCGTCGGCTCAGGCCAGCCAGCCGCGTCGCCCGCGCACACTCCTGGATCCCTGGCTGTGGCAGTACGTCAGGACGCACCTGGGCCAGGGCCGCTCGCCTGAGCAGATTGCCGGACGTTTCCGACGCGCGTATCCTGATGACATGGGCAAACAGCGTTCCCCCGAGCCCATCTATGCGGGGCTGTCTGTGCGGCCCCGCGGCACCCTGCGGAGCGAACGGTTGGCGGCACGGCGTCAGGCGCGCAACACGCGCCGGCTTCGGTCGCGGGGGATGGATCGGCGGGGCCAGATCCCTACATGACGCCGATGGCCGAGCGCCCCGCCGGGGTGGCCACCCGCACCGTGCCCGGCCACTGGGAAGGCGACCTCATCAACGGGGCCCGCAACGGGTCGGCCGTCGGGACCCTGGTGGAGCGGACGACGCGCCTGGTCATCCTGGCCCGGATGGAGGGGACGGATGCGAGGAGTGCCCGCGAGGGCTTCACGAAGACACTCCGGCACGTGCCCGCGCGGCTGCGCACAACGCTGACCGATGATCGTGGGAACGAGAGGGCCGAGCATGAGCGCCTGGCTCAGCGGCTCGCCATCCAGATCTTCTTGGCCGATCCGTACAGCCCCTGGCAGCGCGGCACCCACGAGAACACCCATGGCTTGTTTCGCCAGTACTTGCCCAAAGGCACAGACCTGTCGGGCTACACCCAGCGCGAGTTGAACGCCATCGCCCATCGCCTGAACACGCGCCCGAGAAAATGTCTGAACTTCGCCACGCCCCTGGAAGGCTATGCGCACCTGCGCCATTATTCACCCGTTGCACTTGGAACTTGAAACCACCCTCCTTCTCTGTGAGAAATACAACGTACAAACCGAATACGTTCTTCCCAGGATGGCATTACATCGCAGTTCCCTGCTCTGCAACAGGCCTGCTGCCTCCGCGGGCCGGAGGGAGAGACTCCTTGATCCTATCCAAAACCTTTCTCGAACGAAGCTCGTCGCCCGTGAGACCCACGCGAACGGTTATCCGGGTTCGAGACTCTCCCACGGACTCCAGGTCAATCCAGACATGCACACGATCGGCAAACTCCGATTCCATATGAGCGGACAGTGTATCGGCCCGCTCCTCCGACAGCATCAATTCCAACTTCTTCATCGCAGTCAGCGTGGCCCCATGGACAGTAGGCACGTCGTAGCTAAGCTCCTCCGTTAATTTTCCCATAACATAGACGGTGCCGGCCGCTCCCCCCGCCGCCCCAACGAACAAGGCCACGCAGCCAGAACTGAAAGCGGCAAGCAAGATCCATGTCGCCCATCCCGCCATCGTCGTAATCCGCGGCGCCTCTAGAGAAATATGACGATTCATATGGTACTTCGCTCCTTTGGATTATCGAAGAACGATGATTGAAGAACACAAGCAATGACCGTCAGGTCTTGCGCTCGCACAATGCCAGTGGATGAATCTCTTCATGACGACCCGTGCTGACCGTATCCCTCACTTGGCGAGGGTCCGCACATAGGCCAGCACGTCTCGGCTCTCTTTCTCCGAGAGGCGGATCTCCCAAGGCGGCATGTTCGGTTTGCCTTCATGAAGGGTCTTGAACAGGTCGGCATCGGATTTCTTTCTAATCGACGGTGATGTGAGGTTCGCCGGATCCGGTCCACGAGAAAACCTGTACCCATCCCCTCCGCCTTCAGGCCCATGACAGTCGGTGCAGTGTCTGGCAAACAGAACCTTTCCACGCGCCACATCGCCGCTCTGCGCATTAAGATCAGCTTCTGCTTGCGCCACAGTCACAAATAGAAGTCCGCTCACAAACCCGACTGTTGCCATCCTAAGCATCCAGCTCCGCTTCATAACATCTCCTTCCGTTCGGTGTGGCCTTCCGGCTGCACGCAATCGAAGCCCTGCCTTCGATGTGGCAGATCGAGCCTCCAGGCCACTATTCTGGTTGTCGATCGATCCCCCTTTTGATGGTCACGAATCGCCAAACCCCAACCCCCAGGAGCAACACGCCCGTGACCAGCGAAACCACACCCAGCGATTGAAATCCAGGCCCCTCCATCCACCACACAGCCGGAATTCCAACGGCAAAAAACCCCAGCGCAGTCCTGACGTACGACAGCAACGTACGCTCGTTGGCCAACTTGGTCCGTTGCCGGGCCAGCCGATCCCTCACAAGAGTGTCCGATTGCTCAGGCATACAAGATCTCCAATTTCTCGCCGGAACGATACTCCATCGAATGGTGAAGCTCAACAGATGCGCAGCGGAGTTAGGGTCAGTCGCTCCCTCCTCTCCAAGATTGCTTATACTTTCTTCACGGGAGGGTGGTCTGATTGATCTCCCGCTGCGCGCGTTCAACGAGGGCCTTCTCAGGCCGCGCGTTGCGGGAGATCAACAGACTACCCTCCTTCCCCTTACACCCACTCCGGCGCATACTCCTTCCCCGCCTCTTTTTCTGCAAACCATCGATAGAGGGCCGGCAAGACCACCAACGTGAGTGCCGTTGAGGTGAAGAGCCCTCCGATCACGACCGTCGCGAGCGGCCGTTGCACCTCCGCTCCAATCCCCTGCGCGAGCACCAACGGCAGCAGCCCCAGCAGGGTTGTCATCATCGTCATGACGACCGGGCGAAGCCGGAGGACGCAACCGCTGACGATCGCCTCGTCCATCCGCGTGCCTTCATTGCGTAGCTGATTGATATAGGAGACCAGCATAATCCCGTTCCCCACCGCCAAGCCGAAGAGTTCGATAAAGCCGATCGACGCCGGTACGCTCAGATATTGTCCGCTCAGCCACAAAGACACGACGCCCCCGATCAAGGCGAAGGGAAGATTCAGGATGATCAAGGTCGCGTACCGGAGCGAGTGAAAGACCCAGAAGAGCAGAAAGAACACGAGCCCCAGTGTAATAAGCACCACGATCAACAGCCGCTCATTCGCGCGGTCCATGTTCTCGAAGGCTCCACCCCATGTGATGATATACCCTTCAGGCAGGTGTATCTGTTGCTCCAGTTTCTTCCGCCCTTCATCCACGACGCCGCCGATGTCGCGCCCCACGACGTTGAAGCCGATGTAGATGCGGCGCTTCGGTAGTGTCTCAGTTTCATTTAGCTAGCTCGCAGATTTCTTCTAAAGACCAAACATGGTTCGCTACTCCGGCCGCCATAGCAGGAGTGACGCGGAGTGACTTGTGAATTCTGGCGAAGTTGTAATGCATAAAATAGATGGCGGTTGCTGCCATGTGATTCTCGATTTTCTTGCTGAACCCCTTTGTTAACCGCGTCAATCTCCGCATTGACATTCTCATCGTTAAATTCTGTCGTTCGACATAGCTCGTCGATACATGCTCTGGATCAGGGTTCCCTCGTACCATGTCCCTCCGAATCCCCACGCACTGCGGCGGGCTATATCGATGCTGTTCAGATGCTGGGCCATAGATCTTTTGAAGCATTGCATAATCAACATCATCTCCAAAAGCTGCTTCAACAGCCTGAAGGTATGGCCGATGGCCATCTGAAGTTAACTGGACTCGATTGGCGAGACGCGCTTTCAGGTCTGCAATAAACTCGCTTGCACAGACCGCGCTACGATTGCCAATGAGCCAGGAAGGAATAAGTTTCGTATCTGCATCAATTGCCACCCACGTCCAGACATCGCCCCACCCGAATTCGTTCTTGTGCTCTTCGGGAACATTCTTGGCCTTGGCTCGGCAAAAGCTCCAGATCTCATCGACCTGAATTCGCTTGCACTGTAGGCCATGGAAAGTGGCGTCCTGGTATTTCATGCAGGCTGCACCAACGTCAACGAGCAGCTTGCTCACAGTATTGATCGATACATCAGCAAGGCGGCTGGTGGACCGCAGGTTCATACCTTCTGAAAACATCCCCAGAATCTTGGCTCTCTTTTCGAGTGATAGCTTGTTCATGCTTTCGACTATACGGCACGAGATAATACTTGTTAAGCATAAAGTTCAACTTAACGCATTACGTTCAGTGGTCTATTGACAAGTCAAAACTGCTGGGCTATATTGACTCCGTGATTTGGGGCATGCATGAAGATTCAGTTTCAAGATACTCGACTCGGCTTGATACGGACGGACCGAGCATTTGAAACGAAACTGCCCTTTGCAGTTATTAAGTCATGTCGGGACAAGCTTGTAGTGTTGGAGGCTGCACCAGACGACAGGACATTGAGGAATTGGCAGAGTTTGCGATACGAGAAACTCAAGGGCAAAAGAAATGGTCAACGATCAATTCGAATCAATGATCAGTATCGGATGGTTTTCACACTGGATGACTCGACTCCTCCTATTTTGACGATTTTGGAAGTCTGTGATTACCACGACTAAAAAGGAAGGAAATCTGATGAACGACAAATTGACTGATGTTCCACCGCCGGGATACTTCATCCGTGAGGAGCTAGAGGCGCGTGAGTGGAGCCAGCGTGACCTTGCTTATGTACTTGGGGTGCCTGAGCAGGCAGTCAATATGATCATTTCGGGAAAGCGGGGTATCACTGCGGACATGGCAAAGGCTCTTGCTGGAGCATTCGACGTACCACCTGAGTTTTTTACAAATCTTCAGAAAGCGTATGAACTATCTCAAGCGCGAGATGCTGACCCAAATGTTGTGCGGAAGGCACGTTTGCAATCACGATATCCAATTCGTGAGATGATCAAGCGCGGGTGGCTAACAGATGCCAATGTTGCGCTCTTGGAAGCCCAAATGGTGCAGTTCTTTGGCGTACCAAGCCTCGATGATGTTCCGTATCTCGCTCATGCCGCTAAAAAAGCAAGCTACGATAAGGTAACTCCGTCCCAGCTCGCTTGGCTCTATCGTGCTCGCCAGATCGCGAGCGAAATGCCTCTTAAACATCTCTACTCGGAGAAGGCATTACGTGAGGCTCTTAACAAATTACGCCTTCTGATGTTTGATCCTGAAGAGGCACGGCATGTCCCTAGAATTCTGGCGGAGGTTGGAGTTCGGTATGTAATCGTTGAAACATTGCCAACAGCGAAGATTGATGGTGCCTGCTTTTGGCTAGGGAAAGCGCCGGTAATAGGCATGTCGCTTAGGTATGATCGAATCGATAACTATTGGTTCGTCCTTCGGCATGAAATCGAACATGTCCTGCAATCACACGGACAGGCTGAAGACATCATTGATGCTGAGTTGGAGGGAGAAAAGGCCAGCTCTGACGGTAGTATTCCTCTTGAGGAGCGCATTGCAAATGCGGCAGCGAGTGATTTCTGTGTCCCTGTCATAGAAATGGAATCATTTATCAATCGGAAAAGTCCGTTCTTTTCAGATCGTGATGTTCTTGGATTGGCCAAGCGGCTTCAAGTTCACCCTGGAATCGTGGCAGGGCAACTCCGAAGGCGTCTAGATAAATGGACAATCTTTTCAAAAATGTTGGTCAAGGTTCGCGGTTATGCAATCTCTGGTGCTGCTGTTGATGGCTGGGGGCAAATCGCGCCTGTTTCACTATAAGGAGATTCCTATGTCCAAATACCATGACGATTTGCAGCATATATGGCATCGGTATCAAACAGAGAACGGGGATATTCCGACCTCTTCCCGTGATGCTGTGGCCTGGGGGGTGGCGAGCGGATTGCTGACACCCCCGGAAGTCGATCCGCTTGATAAGCTGGCCGAGGACATGTCAACGGCTCTTCGAGAAGAGTACCGCAAGGATAGATTGGGCCGCCGCTACCGAGTAAATCATGCAGTGAGAGTGACAAAGCATGGCGTCCAGTACACATTCTGGGGAGTTATGGACCATTCAGATCGGCCCTTTATGGAGAAGGCATTTGGCCAGCGAAGAAGGCAGATTGTAGGCGATTGTTTGCAGTTAAAGACGGACGTAGATGTATACAATGACAAGCACGCGGAGCAGCAGCCTATTCAGGTCGTACTTGATTTCACAGATGACGTTACAGAAGCGGAAGGTCTAGACGGGAAAGCAGCTTAGTTCGATTTTTTCCATCTAGCAGCGGCAGCAATACGCGCTACGTCTGTCCGCTGTTCAGGGGTTAGTTTCTTGGCTCGTGCGGTTCCACCCTTCAACCCGCCCTGTCGTCCGCGAGATGGAGGGTTCTTCTTTTTCTCGGAAATAACGTCCTCTACCTCGCCGGTCGCAATATCCCCCATCAATTTCGCGAGCTGTATAGGGTCACGAGGGCGTTTCTTTATTGCCATGTATCAAGTATGACGCTGGGTAAAACTGGAATCAAGCTTTACGGTTTTCAAACTGAGACACTACCGACAATCGGGTCGCTCTCAAACAGATCTTCCGGACGGTAGGAAATTTCGGCTCTTCCGATTCTGCTCACAGCCATCTTTACTTCGGGAAACTCCAACATGGCCTTGTGGGTTTGCTTCTCCATCTCGATGGACTCGGCCGGCGACACACTCGGCAGCTTCACGACTTGGGGAGCCAGGGCTCCTTCCTCAAGGAGTGGGATGAACTCCCGTCCCACAAATGGAACGAGGGTAAGGCTGCAGAGCACGATCGCTGTCGAGCCGTCGAGCACGAGACTGCGATGCCGGAGAGTCCAAGTGAGCACCGGCACATAGTGCTGTTTCATCCAACGCGTGAGGTGCGTTTCCTCCGAATGGTCTCCGCCCAAGATCAGCGATGCGAGCACTGGCGACAGAATCATCGCGACCACGACCGAGGCCAAGAGTGCGATCACCAACGTATAGGCCAGCGGTTCGAACATCTTCCCTTCCATGCCCTGGAGCATCATAGACCTCGCCTAGCCCCGCCGTGATGGGAGCCATCACTGGTTCGAGCCCCTCTGGTAAGCGCTCCTTCGCAGCCATGATCCGTTCGAGAACCAGCTGGCGGGCGAAATACATATCCACATCGTCGTTGAATACGACCGTGACCTGGGACAGGGCAAATTTGGAAAGGGATCGGATCTCCGCTAAACCCGGAAGACCGGTCATCTGGAGTTCGAGCGGATAGGTGATGAACCGCTCGAC
>JBBRRK010000200.1:0-7386 GCA_038200765.1 Nitrospirales bacterium | reverse complement strand
AATTGAACGGTATCAGGATGCTGAAAAAGCCCATCCTTGTCGTTCGTGAAAGATGAAACGTAAAAAGTTTAGGAGGAGGAGCACTCGGCCGTCCCAGATTTCACCTTTTACATCTTACGTTTCACGGCTTCTTGGAGTGATGCGAGAACGAAGCTGGAGGCCTGTTTCAGCCTCTTGCCGGTGGTTAGGTGAGTCGATCCGGCAGGGTAGCCACATGCACGTGGAACTCGCCACGCGTCACATCGTCGACATAACGGCGCAGGGCGTCCTTAACCACGGGAAACGCGATCTCGTCCCAGGGAATTTCAGAGAGCGAGAACAACTGCACCTCAAGGCTTTCCTCACCTGCCCCGAAATCTGGCGAACGCATCGGCCCGCGGAAGACCAGGTAGGCCTGGCCGATGTGTGGGAGACTCAGGACCGCAAACAGGCAGATATGCTCCATCTGAGTCTCTGCTTCCTCCAATGTTTCACGAACGGCCGCCTGCTCAGTGCTCTCACCGATTTCCATAAAACCAGCAGGAAAGGTCCAGAGACCGGACTTGGGCTCGATCGCACGCCGGCAGAGGAGAATGCGTCCGTCCCACTCTGGAATGCAGCCCGCAACGATTTTTGGATTATGGTAATGAATGGTCTGACAGGAGTCACAGACGAACCGCAGACGATTGTCGCCTGAGGGGACTTTCTTGGTGACAGCCGTACCGCAGGCACTACAATAGTTCATTGTGAGGCTCAGTCGGGGGTGATCTCAAATGGATAGCACAAAACTACGGTTCTTTGCACCCTGCCCGCGCGGACTGGAGGGGGTTCTCGAGCAAGAACTCCACGATCTTGGCGTGCCGATGACCACGAAGACGGACGGCGGGGTTGCCTTCCTAGCCCCCTGGTCCACCATGTATTGGGTCAATCTCAAGAGTCATATTGCCAGCCGCGTGCTCTGGGAAGTCGGACAGGCCCCCTATCTCTCGGAGGACGATGTGTACAGGGCAGCCTATAGCCTGCCCTGGCCTGACTGGTTCACGTCGTCACAGACCATCAAGGTGAAAGTGAGCGCACGCCGTTGTCCACTCACTAGCCTGGACTTCGTCACCCTCCGTGTGAAAGACGCGGTCTGCGATAAGTTTATGGCGGTGCGCCATAAGAGACCGAATGTAGACACCCATCACCCGAGCATTCGGCTTGACGCGTTTCTCGATGAGTCAACGGTCACCTTCTATCTGGATACTTCTGGTGAGCCACTTTTCAAACGGGGACATCGCGTGGTGTCCGTCGAAGCCCCGTTGCGCGAAAACCTGGCGGCAGGCTTGCTGCGGCTCGCTGGATGGACGCCCAACGACGTGCTTCTCGACCCCATGTGCGGCGGCGGAACGATCCCTCTCGAAGCGGCGCTGATGGCACGACGGATCGCACCTGGGCAGTCTCGGTCATTCGCATTTGAGCGCTTGATTGTCCACGATCCCAAACGCTGGGGCCATCTGCGCGAAGCCTCTCGGCTGAAACAACTGAGTGAGGTGCCGGCCGCCATCTATGCGTCCGACCAGGATCCTGCCGCAGTCAAGATTGCGCAGCGGACGTTTCAGGGGGCGGGGCTCGCAATCGATATTCGCCTGCGGCAGAGCGACGTGCTCGACCTTGAGGCTCCATCTGAACAGGGCGTGATCATGATCAATCCCCCCTATGGAGTCCGACTGAGCCGGCTAGAAGAACTCGATACGTTCTATCCCAAGTTGGGCGACTGGCTGAAACAGCGCTTCAGCGGTTGGCGGGCCTATCTCTTTACTGGTGATTTACGGGTTCCCAAACTCATCGGCCTCGCGCCATCGAAACGCATTCCCCTCTTCAATGGCCCGCTGGAATGTCGGTTGTATGAATTTCAGATTGTGTCCGGATCGATGCGCAAAACGATTCACGCACCGACGAACAAAGGGTGACGTGTCACCGTATGCGATGGAGGGTCCGTCAACCTTCCGGCCCTCCTCGATGTGCTGGAAGCGGGCATGGCTCGCTCCTCCACCTTCTACAAACCGATTCCTCTGCCGACGAGCTCTTCACGCGAAGACCTCCTGACCTTCATGGTCGGAAGCTTGGAGCAGGCGTCACTGCACTGAGACAGAGCACTGACAAATCTGACCGAGGCAGAACGGCACTTCCTGTTTCTCCATGCACGATCGATAGCGGAACACTTCACCCCACAGATATCAAACCTTTCAGACCAGACGATCGTGCGAATCAAAGCCGATCTCCCTTTTGCCGAACTACTTGAGGAACAGGTGGGTTATGCCAGTCTTATTGCGGCGGCCCAGGTGCTCGCCCGTCTCGCCAATGAGCGTTGGCTTTACCACGTTGCCGAGGCTTGGACCAATCCCCTGCCCCCTTCCGCCGTTCCTCCCGGCGTGACGAGAGACGTTCTATTGCTCCAAGTGACATCCTACGGACTGATTGTGATTGGTGGCTCAGGACCGAACACCTATGAGCTGGATAAGGGCATCGGTCTGATCATCGATGTGGGCGGTAACGATCTCTATCGAGGCATGATTGCCGCGTCTACGGACGAGGATCAGGGCAATGCCGTCGTCATCGATCTCAATGGAGACGATACTTATCACGGGGCTCCACTGGGACTGGCCACCGGGCGGCTGGGGGTGGGATTGTTAATCGATCACGACGGGGACGATGTCTATCAGCTCGACATGGGGTCGGGAGGCGCGGGGTTCGGCGGGCTCGGAATCTTTGTTCGACGCGAAAAGCAACGATGTCTATATCGGCGCTCGCCTGACCCAGGGCGCAGCCATTGGAGGGCTTCGGCCTCTTGCTCGATGCGGCAGGGAGATGATCGCTACGGCTCCTCCGGCCCCTTGTACAACGGCGGGGTGGCCTGGGACAGCAGCGTGAGCCTGATGATCGATGCAGGGAATCGATGCAGGGAAAGGACAAGACACCTATGCCTTCGAGCGCTCGACCGGTCTTGGCCGAGCCGACTATGCAAGCTGGGGACTCTTCATTAACGAGGGAGAAGAAGACCAGTACCAGGCCAGACCAGGCTTCGGCGACTCCTCGGAAAAGAGTGTAGCCGGGTTCTTCGATCTCGAAGGCACAGACATCTATACTCTCCCATCCACATCATCGACACCGGCCAACGCTCGTCCCCGTGACGGAGGAGTCTTTTCCTATCCTCAAGGTGACGTCTTCGTCGATCGCTGAGGCACGTATTCCTCTGGATCGTCCCTGCGATGACAGGCAGTTACCGCGACTCCACCATTCCACCCCCACCCCTTGACTTGTGCTCGACAGAAACTATCTCCATTCTTGATGCCCGGCTTGAGTCTTTTCACCGACTGAGCGGAAGGATGCGTCCACATGAATAACGAGACCACGGCTGTCACGCTACCGGTACTCCCGATTAAACGCACCGTCCTGTTCCCTGGAATCATGATGCCGCTGACGGTCGGGAGGCAACGGTCGATCACTGCCGTCGAGGCGGCGATGAAAACAGAAGAGAAGACGATTCTGGTGGTCGCGCAGCGCGATCCCTTGACGGAAGAGCCGGGACTCGACGCGCTCTATACGATCGGCACCAAGGCCATTGTGAAACAGGTCGGACGCTCAGAAGAAGGCACGATCCATGCGCTCGTGCAGGGGCTCGAACGCGTTGCGTTGCTCAAGGTCGAACAGACAGAGCCGTTTCTGCTCGTCCAAGCCCGGCGACTCGATCACCCGGCGGACCAAGGCACCGAAGTTCAGGCTCTCCACCGAGCCATCCAGGAATTGGTCACGGATCTTCCGCGATTGATTCAGGCTCCCGGTATTCAGGAGGCAGCGGTGGCCTTCAGTAATGAGGACAATCCCGTCGCCTTGGCCTATCGCCTAGCCTCGCTCCTCAATCTCACCCTGCATGACGAGCAAAAACTGCTTGAAAGTTCCACCACCATCGAGCTATTGCGATCGCTCTATGCATCCCTCTCGAAAGAAATTCAGATATTACAGCTGCGAGACAAGATCACCAGCGAGGCTCACGCCAAGATCGGCAAGTCCCAACGCGAATATGTCCTCCGTGAACAATTGAAGGCGATTCAGCAGGAACTCGGCGAGGGCGAAGGAGAAGAGAACGAGATCACCGAACTCAAAAAACAGATCCGGGACACCGATCTTCCTGACCCTGTGCGAAAAGAAGTTGAGCGGGAGGTCGCCCGATTGGCGAAGGTGCCACCCTCCTCGCCTGACCACCAAGTCCTCCGGACCTATCTTGAACTGGTGCTAGAACTTCCCTGGAAGAAGGCTTCGAAAGATCATTTGGAGTTGAGCAAGGTTCGCCAGGTGCTTGAAGAAGATCACTATGGCATTAAAGAAGTGAAAGAACGGATCGTCGAACACCTGGCCGTGTTGAAACTCAATCCAACGGCCAAGGCGCCCATCCTCTGCCTGGTCGGACCACCGGGCGTCGGCAAGACCAGTCTAGGCCAGTCGATCGCCAGAGCCATGGGACGAACCTTCGAACGGTTCAGCCTGGGCGGTGTGCATGATGAAGCGGAACTGCGAGGCCATCGCCGGACCTACGTCGGAGCCCTGCCTGGACGAATCATTCAGGCGGTACGGCGAGCCGGCGTCAATAATCCTGTCTTGATGCTCGACGAAGTCGACAAGATGGGCCGTGACTTCCGCGGCGATCCCGCGTCAGCGCTTCTAGAAGTGCTTGATCCGGCGCAGAACCATACGTTCCGCGACCACTATCTGGATCTCCCGTTCGATCTGTCGAAGGTGTTCTTCATCACGACGGCGAACACGCTCGACACGATCAGCCAGCCCTTGTTAGATCGGATGGAAATCATCCGGCTCCAAGGCTACAGCGAACGGGAAAAATCAGAAATCGCCCGCCGCTATCTGTGGCCGCGACGACTGAAGGAAGCAGGGCTCGATGCGAGTCAGGCGTTACTATCGGACGATGTGTTGAGCCTCGTCATCAGCCGCTACACCAGAGAAGCGGGGGTTCGCCAACTGGAACAGATGCTGGGCCGTCTGACTCGGAAAGTCGCGCTGACATTCGCAGAACTGCCGGACGGCCAGGAGCGGACTCCGGTGTCCATTCAACCGGCTGTCCTTCCCGACTGGCTCGGCTCCGAACGGTTCATGCCGGAGGAAGCGCGCAAGATATTGCCCGCAGGCGTGGCCACCGGTCTCGCCTGGACTCCAACCGGCGGGGATGTCCTCTATATCGAGACGACCCTGCTCCCCGGCAGCCATGAGCTGACCCTCACCGGTCAGTTGGGCGACGTGATGCAAGAGTCGGCGCGCGCTGCAAGGAGCTATCTCTGGTCGCACTCCGAAAGCATGGGGCTGGATATTTCTAAGTTTAAGCGCAATGGCGTCCACATCCACGTGCCGTCAGGAGCCATTCCGAAAGATGGTCCATCAGCCGGGATCACCATGGCCACGGCGCTGGCATCATCCTTCGAAGGAAGAGCGGTCCGAAGCGATACGGCCATGACCGGCGAGATCAGTTTGAGTGGATTAGTCCTGCCGGTCGGTGGAATTAAAGAAAAGATGCTGGCGGCTCACCGCGCCGGCATCAAGCGGATCATTCTGCCAAAGGCGAACGAGAAGGACCTGAAAGACGTGCCGCAAGAAGTGCGGGATGAGCTGACATTCATCCTGGTCGAACGTATCGAAGAAGTGCTCCCAGCGGCGTTCAATCAGGATGCGCCGACGACACCGCCAGCCGAGCGAGATGAACCGTTAGCGACTTCGACCGCTTCGTAAACCCAACGGGTCCCGGCTCAAAACCGGGGCCTCATGCATAGGCTCAGGCGTACTCACCAAGTTACTCCCCTCAATTCAAACAATGGTTCCTGCCACCATTTTCTTTCCCCCGTTTTCTTTCCCCTCACTACCACTCAGCTTCCAGAGCATACAAATGCCGGGATCCATTTCGTGGTGTGTGCGGTCCGGCTCAGTTCGTCGTTCGTGAATCGTCAGTCGTCACTCATTCGAATCATTCAACGTTCACCATACAATATTGAGGATTCCGTCCCCCTCCTCTCAACACATACCACTAGCCTATCGACTCCGGAGTGATGGATACGCCTCCGACTTTGCAGTACACTTATCCGCACACCATTTGGGATGCGGGTAATGCTCGACTACGAACTGAAAAACTGCTTGAGTTCTAACTCCAAGTGCAACACTGCCGGCCCGGTTGGGCTCAGGTGTTGCCATGCGAACGAACGGCTCTACACACATGAGTATTGAAGAACGTGAGACCCTGAGTCTGGGACTGGCCCAAGGCCAGTCGTTGCGGACGATGGCCACGGTGTTGGGCCGCGCCCCCAGCACCGTGAGCCGAGAACTCGCCCGCAATGCGAGGGGGCACCCGTCTCGGGCCTGCCCGGCGCAGAGTCTGGCGGTGCCCCGGGCGCACCGGCCTCGGCGGCCGCGTAAACTCCTGGATCCGTGGCTGTGGCAGTATGTCCGGACCCTCCTAGGTCCGGGGTGTTCGCCCGAGCAGATTGCCGGGCGCCTCCGACGCGAGTCTCCTGACGACATGCGGAAGCGACTCGCGAGCGAGACCCTCTATGGGGCGTTGTAGTGCGGCCACGTGGCACCCTGCGCACCGAGCTGTGGGCCGCCCTGCGTCCGGCACGCAACGCGCGCCGCCCTCGATCGCGTGGCATGGATCGACGGGGGCAGCTCCTCCACATGACGCTGATTGCCGACCGCCCCGCGGAGGTGGCCCACCGCCCCGTCCCCGGCCACTGGGAAGGCGACCTCATCACGGGGGCTCGGAATGGTGCGGCCGTCGGCACCCTGGTGGAGCGGACGACACGCCTGGTCATCCTGGCCAGGATGGACGGGACGGATGCGACGAGTGCCCGAGCGGGCTTCACGAAAAAACTGCAGCCTGTGCCCGCGCCGCTGCGCAAAACCTTGACGTATGATCGGGGCAACGCGATGGCCGAGCACGAACGTCTGGCTCAGCGGCTCGCCATCCAGGTGTTCGTTGCCGATCTGCACAGCCCATGGCACCGCGGGACCAATGAGAACACGCATGGCCTGCTGCGCCAGTCCTTGCCCAAGGGCACGGATCTGTCGGGTGATACGCCGCGCGAGTTGAACGCCATTGCCCATCGGCTGACTACGCGCCCACGCAAGTGCCTCGACTTCGCCACGCCGCTCGAGGTGTTCACACAGTTGCGTCATCATTCACCCGTTGCACTTGGAACTTGAAACCGCCCTCCGGACTCGGCCAGGCCAATCGGATCAACACGATGCTCCCGCCTCCGCCAATGACAAAGCGGGAGCGCCCTAGACGACGGTCGGGAGGTGCCTGGCGCTGCCCATCCGATTTTCCCATATCATCTGGCGAACGTAGCCATTCATCGATGGTCAATCCCC
>JBBRRK010000199.1:0-7388 GCA_038200765.1 Nitrospirales bacterium | reverse complement strand
TGGCCACCCACGAGATCGGCCGGCACATTCGCCTGAATCGTGTGCAATCGCATCGTGTCACGAGCAGGATCGTACAAGGACAGGGCGACAAAATTCACCTGGACCACGCGAGGAAGGCGCTGGGCGAGATCTCGAAAGAGTTCGTCGAGGTCGCGGTGTGTGGAGATCGCCTGCGCAACCTCCAGCAGGGCTTGGTACTGCTCGGCAAGAGTTTCACAGGGAGATGCGGGATGCGTATCCATAAAAGTGGCACAGTATGGCGTAATAGTCAGTGACGGCTCAAGAGGGGGGAGGGGATGGAGGCTGATGATCTTCTATGCTCGCGCAACGCGCGGCCTGAGAAGGCCCTCGTTGGACGCGCGCAATGGAAGATCATTCAGCCCCCATCCCTTAAAGAGATAACGAGCGAGCTTGGAAGGATCATCTTTAGTCGCTCGCTGCGACCTTGCTGGACGGCCATTTTGAAGATCCTGCCGCTACTCTGGCACGATCATCTCACGGAGGTAGTGTTATGCTGATCCGCATAAGATGCCGTGATAAACTGCCGGACAAACGGTAACCAATTGGGGGCATAGGGGTTAACGAGCCTTGGCCAAGACATCCCAAGGTGTGTTATACGAACAGAACGCCAGGTCTACGCACCTTACGCGTATCAGTCTATCTATACTTCGGCGTCAAATTATTACGCCCATCAATCATGGCCACTCTGACATCTCTGATCCCGGACGTAGATGTGCTCATCGCGCTCGCACCAGAAGAGCTTGCTGAAGTCGTTCTACGGTTAGCTCATGAGCGCCTGCAAAACAATCCCGTTCACCTACAGTCAATCGCATCAGACATTCACGGTACTCCAGGGACTACTGCCGGTTATCCGCAAAACCAGAAAAGAGATGCCGAGTTGGCGCTAGCTGAGGCGTGGAATTGGCTATCGGTGCAGGGTCTTCTGATTCCGGATCCAGGAGCGAGCGGGAATAATAATGGGTGGATGGTCCTTAGCCGCCGCGCCCGAACAATGATGGCTAATAACACCTTCAAGACCTACGCGCGCAGCGTTGCATTCCCGAAGGCATTACTACATTCGTCTATAGTCGACGAAGTTTGGCTCGACATTGTTCGCGGGGATCTAGAAACAGCAGTGTTCAAGTCATTTCGGGCTGTTGAAATTGCCGTGCGCGCGGCCGGAAACTTTGCCGACACAGACATTGGAACGCCGTTAATGCGCAAGGCATTCGACAAGACGACAGGGCCACTTTCAGAGCAGCAGCAGCCCGAAGCAGAGCGTGAGGCATTGGCGCATCTGTTTGCTGGGGCAATCGGTTCGTACAAGAACCCGCATTCTCATCGTACCGTTACGATTAATGACTCGACGGAAGCCCAAGAAATGGTCATTCTGGCAAGTCACTTACTTCGCATTGTTTATAGCAGGCGTAGCCAATGACGCCGAACCCACCATTCCACTGGACATGCGCGAAAAGCCACGCTGGCCGGTGATTTCAAACGTTAGGCACATTCCATGGGACGTGGACAGTGGCAAACAAAGGGGTCGGGAGTCTTTATTTGTAGCCGTGCACGCAGAAAACTTAAGCGGACCTTCTGGTTTTCTTGACGCGTGGGTCGAGCCGCTGCCAGCAGCAATTCAGAATGCCCCCGTTTCTGTTCCCTCCAGCGTTCTGAACGGTTGAGGCTAGATCAAGGCTGAGCGGAAAAGAGTCTGATATTCGCTCAACCTTTACCTCGACCTAACAGGATGTTGAAAAGTCCACCAGCTGTGCTCTCGCATCGTTCAGAGGCTCAACGAGAGTTGTTCGGAGATCGGAAGCATTGGAGGGGATTTTCCGTTCGCCAAGATCTATTGCACGGGCGAACGGCCCCACGAAGTGCGGTCCGTACCTCCTCGCCTTTTCGCTCGCTGCGGCCTTGCTGGACAGGCTTTTGAGCATCCTGAGACTATTGTGACAATGGCGCCATAGGGAAGGTTCCATCGGCGTGTTGTGTATACACCGAGTTTTCACGCAGCCTGCTAGATGAATAACTACGGGTTAGTGAGCAATATTGATCAGACCAGACATGCCGAGATGAGACATGATCGGCATATATGATGTCCTATGGCGACAAGAATGTTCAGAGGGTGGATCCTGGCGTATCTCATGACAAGAACGTTTTGAATCCTTGATCCAGATTGCCTGATGCACCACCATCCGTTCCAGCGAAACAGGGTGTGGACCGTTTTCCTCGCGATACTGGCGGCCCTGGCTTTGAATGCCTGCGGCGACGTCAACAATGTGGAATCTCCTCCTGGCCCAACACCCCCGGCAACACCAGGGGCACTGACGATTCTCACCTCTTCCCCGCTTCCTGCTGGATCAACCTCAGAGGCGTATGACATCACGCTCGCGGCTATAGGGGGAATACCACCCTATACATGGAGTTTGGCCCCTGGATCGCCGGCCTTACCAACTGGGCTCGTGTTGGCCCCATCCATCGGAAACATTTCAGGAACCCCAACCGCCACTGGAACCAGACTCACCGAGTTCAAGTTGGAGGATGCGACGGGACAGTCGGTCCAAAAAGTCCTCTCGATTCCCATTAATGTCGCGCCGACCCCATTGGCCATTCTGACGAACTCACTCCCTGCCGGGACCATTCATAGACCCTATGCATCGGCGCTGGCCGGTACAGGTGGCACCACGCCCTATATATGGGGACTCAAAGCCGGCACACCGCCCCTGCCAATTGGCCTCTCGCTCAGTCCGAATGGCGTCCTTAGCGGGACGCCGACGGTAACCAGTGCTGCCACCCACACATTCACACTGACCGATGCGACGCCGCAGACGGTCCAAAAAGGGCTGCAATTGTCCATTAGGGCCAACCCTCTGTCGATCACGATCGCCTCGCTCCCGCAAGGGACGGCAAACCAAAGCTACAGCGAAACGCTGGAGGCTACCGGCGGCACAGGCGCCTATACCTGGCGACTCGCAGGCAACTCGCCGGCCCTTCCAACTGGATTAACACTGAATCCGTCAACAGGAGAGATCGGCGGAACCCCGACTGGCCCCAGCAATAATAACTATACATTCACCGTCACGGATCAAACCCCACCCACCCCGCAAACGGCGACCAAGACCTTGCGGTTGATTATGGGAAACGCTCCGCCAGACCTGATCATTACGACTGCTTCCCCGTTACCATCAGGCACGGTGGCGCAACCTTACAATCAGACGTTGACCTCTACAGGAGGGGCCGTGGGGAAAACGTGGGATATGAGCAGCGGGTCATTGCCGGCAGGCCTCAATCTCCGTTCATCTGGCGTGATCAGCGGGACACCGACAACCGCGGGCACATCTTCGCCGACCTTCCGGGTCCGGGACTCTGGAAACCCACCAGACACCACGACAAAACCATTATCGATTACGATCAACCTACCGTCGGCGCCAAATATCACGACGACTTCACTTCCCGCAGGATCATTCAGCGTGGCTTACAATCAGACCGTATCGGTCACGGGAGGAGTCGGGTCTCTTGTCTGGGGTGTCACCAGCGGGCCGTTACCACCCGGGCTCGACCTCAATGCCTCGAACGGCAATATTTCCGGAACACCGACCAGCGCCGGCTCGTTCAGTTTTGCACTGCGAGTCACCGATCAGATTCCGCAATCCGATCAGCAGAACTTTACGATCGCCATCAACGCTTCGACTCTGCCGTCGATAACCAGCCCGAGCTCACTA
This sequence comes from Nitrospirales bacterium, assembly GCA_038200765.1. Lineage (GTDB taxonomy): Bacteria > Nitrospirota > Nitrospiria > Nitrospirales > Nitrospiraceae > Palsa-1315. Next base: position 3,663 of record JBBRRK010000199.1, on the reverse strand, counting down.
CAGGCAGGAACAGTGAATCAGCCATATCCCCACACACAATTAACAGCCACTGGCGGTACACAACCTTACTCTTGGTCAGTGAATCCAGCTTTGCCGAATGGTCTTACTCTCCATCCATCATCAGGGATTATCAGCGGAATACCTTTAAGTGGAAGTAATGGCAATTCCTCGCATGAGTTCACCGTTACGGATTCAACAATGCCGATCAATCAGCAAGGCAGGAAAAAACTTTCACTCACAATTATTGCGAATGTCACGCCTGTGACGATCACGACTGCCTCGCTCCCAAATGGCACTGCCGGCCAATCCTATAACGCACCAGATCTGACAGCCTCAGGAGGCACCTCACCCTATAATTGGAGCCGTAATAATGGCTCGCCTCTGCCACAAGGTCTGAGGCTCAGCGCAAGCGGAGCGATTACTGGCACACCGACAACTGCAGGCACAACATCCACGACATTCGGGGTGCAGGATTCGACTATTCCCAATCAACAATCTGCCACCAAGTCATTATCGATCACGATTAGCGCCGAATCGTCGCCATTGACGATCACGACGAGATCGCTCTCTGATGGTAGAAGGAACCAGTCCTATGCCGACACTCTCGAGGCCTCTGGAGGCGTCCCTCCTTATACCTGGTCAGTGACCCCTCTGTTACCAACCGGGCTCACGTTGGCTCCCACGACGGGGGAGCTTAGGGGAACGCCAACGACGAAGAGTAATATTAGGCATGATTTTGCAGTTCGAGATAGAACTAATCAGACAAACACAAGGGAGCTCAGGCTTCGGATCAGGGACACTTCAAACGACGACTAGCAATTCTTCTCTTGTGTGAACCATTGAGGTTCTAGCATGCCCACATAGTTTCCCTCAGCCTGCCAGCCATCTTATCCCGGGAAGCCTCATTGACACTCGTTCAAAAGTTCATGACAATGCTCTCACGTAACCGTTGGGGCCCCACAGGGAAATCCACAAGTTGATCCAATAATTCCAAAACGTTATGCAGGGCTCGTGGGTCTTGGATTGGTGTACCTCTGGGGGGCTACGTTCGTTGGCTGGGTGGACTGGGCACAGTCAGAAGTCGTTTTCTCAAAGGTTGTTGGCATCGCTGGTATGGCGCTGGCCAGTCTTAGCGGGATCGCAGCTTTCCTGTATGTGAATGTCTAGAATCTCAGGTGAAGAGATTACAGGAGAAAAACGATTCTTATGAGACTCAAACGAAAGAATGGATGGACCACACTCAAACGCCATGCGAGTGCCGTGGGGTGCGAGCTTCAAGTCAATCTGGTGCGGACGTAGGTAGCGTACCCTCCCAGCTCAAGGAGACATTCTGATTTTCTGGACGCGTGAATTGAGCGACCGCCAGCAACAATTCAGAATATGCTCGTTTCGGATCAATCTATTTATAGTTAGGCTATCCACAAATAGACGCCCTACAAAGTTGGAAATTTGAAATATAGGTGTTGTAACGAACGTTTGGGAGATGGACAAGCCAGATTCAAGATTTCGGCATCAGACCAATAAAATAGTCTCGTCGATTTCAGCAATCACTTTTAGGTAAGATAAAGAGAATTTCATATTATGAAGGCGCACACCATAAAAGAGGAGGAAGACCAATGAGCAATGAAGATACGATTTATGCCCGAGTAGGCGGCTACGAAGGATTTAAGAAAATAGCCACTGACATCCTTGCGTTACATCACGCGAATCAGGTGTTACAACGACGTTACGGCCACTCGCGGAAGAGCGACGAGGAATTAATCAAGCTGGTAACGGAACTCTTGTGTTCCGTGAGTGGTGGTCCCGAAACCTATACCGGGAAGAATATGTATGACGCGCATACCGGCATGAACATCAACCACGAGGAATTTCTCGAAGTACTCAGTGATATTAAATTGGCGCTTGAGAAGAACCATGTTAGTGAAGCGGATCAAGACCGGTTAATGGCATTAAACTTTGGGCTCAAAAATGAAGTGCTGGAGCATTAATTAACAAAACGTGCCGGCAACCTTTCAGAATGCCCCGGTTTCTGTTCTTGGGGCGCCCATGTGATCTGACCTCCTGTGAAGCAACGAGGTCCGCCGCCGACATCATGACTGGAGGCGGATAATCGGTTTAATGGTGATGCCTTTCTCGCTGTCCTCGGCTGCTTGGTTGATCTGATCGAGGTTGTAGAACTTCACCAGCTTGTCGAACGGGAAGCGTCCCTGTGTGTAGAGCTCCACGAGGCTCGGGATAAAGAGGTCCGGAACGCTATCGCCTTCGATGATGCCGATAATCCGCTTGCCGGTCGTCATAACCCCATTCACATCAAAACTCGCTTCCGTACCCAATGCCGGCGCTCCTACAATGCCGCAGGTTCCACGGATCGTCAGCGCGTCGATAGCCTGACGTAGCACGGTAGTCCGACCGCTCGATTCGAGCGTGAAATCGGCACCGCCCCCGGTGATCTTGCGCACAGCCTCGACAGGATCGGTCTCGCGGCTATTCAAGGTATGGGTCGCCCCGAGTTCCTTGGCCAGCGCGAGCCGTGACGGCACCACGTCCACTGCGATAATGGTGGTCGCACCGGCTACACGCGCGGCCATCACGGCGCTCAAGCCGACAGCTCCTCCTCCGAACGCGGCGAAGCTGGTGCCAGGTCTGACTTTCAGTGCATTCATCACGGCCCCTGCGCCGGTTTGAATGCCGCAGCCAAGGGGACCAAGCAATTCCAGCGGGGCATTGTTCGGAACTTTGATCACATTACGTTCATGGGCAAGGGTAAAGGTGCCGAACGACGACTGTCCGAAGAAGTGGTCGTGAACCGATCCCTGCTTGTCGTGCGTAGCGGTACTCCCGTCTTCGCGAGCGCCGCCAAAATTCAGGGCGTAGAAATTCGCGCAGTAGGTCAGGTCGCCGCGTAGGCAGGGTATGCAGTGGCCGCACCACATGTAGGTCAGCACGACGTGGTCGCCCGCTGCGATTTTTTTGACGTGGCTGCCGACCTGCTCCACGACACCGGCGCCTTCGTGGCCGAGCACGATGGGGAGGGGCACGGTATACAGTTGGTCGCGTGCCACCATGTCGGTGTGGCACATGCCGGTCGCGACGATCCGAATCAGCACCTCGTCGAAACGAGGCTCGTCTAAGGTGAGGGTCTCGATCTGAAACGGTCCACCTTTCTTGCGGATCACCGCCGCCTTGATCTCTCGCTTCTGAGTATTCCGCATGGTGGTCATCGGTGCGCCCCCTGCTGTGTAAAACTTCTGGGGACATTCTGGCTTTCTTGACGCGTGAGGAGAGAAATCGCCCGCAATGATCCAGAATGTCCCCGTTTTCTGCCCCCCAAGATTACGCGTGGCGGAGCGATCGCCTTCGCGCAGTAATTGAAACGAGATATTGTTCAAGCGTAGGTGCAGGGATCGACGCTACGTGAGTCGGGTCTCGCTCACGTAGCGACGGTAATTCTCAAAGAGTCTGGTGCGTGCCGTCGCAGAACGGCGGGGTCTTCGTCTGTTTACACTGGCACAAGGCGACTTCTTTCTTTTCAGTTACTGTAAACTCAACCGGCTCGAACCCGGTTCCTTCATGGGACCCGTCACAGAACGGCTGGTCCCTCGAGCGTCCACATAGACACCAATGGTAGGTTCCCGGGTCTAACGAAATCACTGCCGGCTGCTT
>JBBRRK010000198.1:0-7413 GCA_038200765.1 Nitrospirales bacterium | reverse complement strand
TACGCGTGGCGTTGACACATGAACAACTCGCAGGATGCTCAAAAAGGCCGTCCAGCAAGGCCGCAGCGAGCGAAGAGGCGAGGCGTACGCTTCGGTACGTTGAGCCTCTGAGCGATGCGAGAACGCCGCTGGCGGACTTTTTCAGCATCCTGTTAAGTGTCCACGCCCAGGATTCGAATCTGCGCATGCTTGCTGGCTAACGTTGGTACGTGCCCCCTGCCTCATAACAATCACGTCTCGCTGGCTCAAACTGCGACAGCTGGTTTATATGGGCAACCTCTGCTGCCGCTTCCATTTGGTCACAGGCGAGTCAAAGCCCCGCTGGTCTCTCTTGGTTCTTGTCTAGAATCGTGTGTTGTTGAACCGGGCCAAGGATAGTTCAAATCATTCGCGAAATCGGCCCCATTCCTTACGATTTCCGTAGAGGTTTTTGAAGCAGGTAAGGCAGGACGTTCCTACAGAAGGGATTTTTGAAGGCTGCAGAAAAACTGTTGTGGCACGCGAGACAGGCGGGGCCGGTCCTCGCGTGTTACGCGCCACCGTCGGTGCTGCTGAGGTGGGCGATGATGAGTCTTGCGTCGGCGATGGGGTCTGTCGTGAAGGGGGCTGCATGCTGACGGGTTACCGGGGTGCTCAATCGCTCGGCCGCTTGGCGGATGGGAAGAGGGAACGACTCGTCCTGCTGAATCTGCCGGAGATGGGCCATCGTATCCCCGCGCCATCGTGGAATCGGGAACCGCGCCAACCACGCCTCGGTAGCGAGGGCCACGGCGCGTCTGGCACAGACTCGCGCCTTCCCATCGTTGCTGTCCTGTAGCGCAGCTTCGGCTGCCGCGAGTTCCTGCTCGATCAGCGAGGCTGTGGTCATCAGGCGAGGTCCTTGTAATCACTGAATTTCCGCAGGATGCTACTGGCCATTGTGATCAATTGAAGATAAGATCTGCAAGTTGTCGTCTGGATATTCGTGAGCGACAGCGGGCGTCGGGGGGGCAGGGAATTCAATATACGAAGAGGAGTGAGAAGAAAATATGGCAGCCAAGGTGATGAAAGAGAAGAAAACGAATACCACGGTGAAGAAGACAGCGCCGGTTCGTCGGGCGAAGAAGTCCAAGGCGTCATCCGCCGCGGTCCTGGTCCTGTCAGGTTCCACGGCACTCCGCCGAAGAAAGGCCGCCGAGACGTTGGCCGAAACACTGAAAGCCGACTTGTTCAGGGTGGATGTGTCGGCGGTGGTGAGCCAATACATCGGCGAGACGGAGAAGAATCTGAATGACGTCTTCGATAAAGCAGAGGCCAGTGGTTCGATCCTTTTCTTCGATGAAACAGACGCGCTGTTCGGGAAACGCAGTGAGGTCAACGATGCGCATGATCGATTCGCGAATGCGGAGACCGTCCATTTTCTCCAGCGCATTGAGCGTCACAACGGAATCGTCATCCTCACAACCAACGGCAAGCAACGCATCGAGCAGGCCTTTTCTCCCCAGACGCAGGTCGTCGTCATGGTGGGGACGACAGGGACTGGTCGGAAGAGGAAGAAATAAGCCCGAGGAATTCCGTCACGACAAACGAGGCCAGCAAGACTGGCGGTGGGGCTGGCTGATCTGGTGCATCTGGTTGTTCTCGTTCAACCACACATGCCACGGTCTTTGGCGCCGGCTGACGGCTTCAGCCTCAGACTCGAGCGGTTGGACGGGATGATTGGATCGAGGAGTAGGTGGTCTCAGGGGGCAACGCTCTGAAAGAGGTAGCCACTTGCAACGTGTGACTCGAAGCACTCACAAAGCCCGACGAGTTCGACGTTTCTGACTTGCATAGGCCAGCCACGCACCGACGATTGCCCCAAACATAATGCTCAGTATGTCCAGAATGTGTTTGTACCAGCCTTCCGGACTGAGGTCGAGGTCCCCATTCGCAGCTTGAAACACGACGAAGCCTAAGAAGCCTATGGCAGCGACGGAGACAAGAGAGGCCGCAACAATCGCCACCTGTTTGTGATAACGCGGCACGATATAGATAATCATGCCCACAAGGGAAGCCGCGGCAATCGTCCTCGTGACAAATATAATGTAGGTGCCGATGATTGGCACCCCATCCATATCCAGCGCCTCCCAAAAATCATCGACACGGTCAATCCCATGGATAATGCCGAATGCGGTGCCAATAGAATAGTTCGCGCCGAACCACAGCATGATACCTGCCGGAACCGCGATGGCCCATCGAAGTATATTCACCGCTAGATTGTTGCGCATATTCTATTGAGGTGGACCTCGGAATTATTCATGGGTTCTCCTCACGGAGACAATTTCTATCATATAGCTGGTACAAACCGAGAACGCAATCAGAACCATGCGCCTCGTAAGCCTCGCCTGCATCATTTGTGAAGGCCATTGCCACCATCAAGAAACATGGTGTCTCGTTCGAGGAAACAGCCACAGTCTTCGGTGATGCCAACGGTCTCGATGGAGACGACGTAGCCCATTCGCACCAGGACCAGCGATTCAAGCAACGTAGCTCAGGTGCTTTCTCGTGGGGAAAGGGGTATTCTTTGGCGTAACCGTTGAGTGGATACCTAGCCTGCTGAAGATGGCACCGAGAGCAATCAGAGGAGTCTTTAATTTTCGGGTGACTGCATGATTCCATCGCCCGATTCTTTATTTTTCTCGTGTTCCACGGCCCTCTGAAACATCAATGTCGCTTCATCCTGACTTTCCACACTCGCCGTATGTACCGAACAGTTTCGCCGCACTGGCCGCGAGTTTCACCGAGTGCAAAACCTGACCATGATGACCTTTCGCAATCATCGCCTTCGTAACTTCGCCGTGCCGATGGGTACCAATTGGCTACTCAACGATCTCGCCGAAGCCAAGGGCAAGCAGGAACTCTATACGCGTCAGTCTCCGCAAATCTTGAAGGCTCTGCGTGAGATGGCCCTGGTCCAAAGTGTCGAATCGTCCAACCGCATCGAAGGCGTCACCGTCGCTCCCGACCGCCTGCGTCCGCTCATCCTCGGCAAGGCCCGTCCCAAAGACCGGTCCGAGCAGGACATTACAGGGTATCGCCGCGCCTTGCATCTTATCCATACCGACTCAGAGACGTTGCCCATCACTCCGGACTTGATGCGCCGCCTGCATCGGCTCTGTCAGGAGGGAAGTGGCGATGCCGGTCAGTTCAAAAAAGTGGACAACGAAGTTATCGAACTGCGACCAGGCGCTGCGCCCATCGTCCGGTTCAAGTGCGTTTCGGCCAAAACCACGCCCGCTGCCGTGGATGAACTCTGCCTCGTCTATCGCCACGCCATCAACCAGGACCATATCCCACCGCTCGTGGCCATCGGCGCGCTCGTGCTCGATTTCCTCTGCATCCACCCGTTTCGTGACGGTAACGGCCGCGTCTCCCGCCTGCTTACCCTGCTGGCGCTCTATCAGCATGGCTATGAAGTAGGCCGGTACATCAGCATGGAGCGGCTTATCGAAGAGGCGAAAGAAGACTACTACCGTGTCCTTCAAGAAAGTTCCCAATGCTGGCACGAGGGCAAACATGAGTTCCTTCCCTGGCTCAATCATTTCCTTGCCATCGCCCGCCGTGCCTATGGCGAATTCGAGCGGCGCGCTGGTCAGGTAAAAGCCCCGCGCGGGGCGAAGGCCGGGCTGGTTCTCGCAGCAATCCGCCAGCAATCCGGCGAGTTCCGCCTCACCGACATCGAACAGGCCTGTCCCGGCGTGGGTCGGGAATGGATTCGCTCCTTGCTCACCGATTTGAAAGCGGCAGGCGACGCGACCTGCCAGGGCAAAGGCCCGGCGGCGCGATGGCGTTATCTCGGGAGTAAGGGTAGTAACTCGTGAGTAAGGGTAGTAATAAGGGTAGTAATATGTGAGGACTCTTTCCCTGAAACGTGTCACGTCTCACGAATTGTGGACGGGCTTTTTGAGCGTCCTGAGACGACGCTGGCTCTAACACCATACGGAAGATGCCAGCCACGCGTTCTGTATAGACCCAATTTTCCCACAGGCTGTTAAATCTGTTTGGATCTCTTATGCGATAAGCCCGAGACCAGACAGACTCACTCAAGCAGTTACGCACTCACGCTATACGCATCGCCATTCACGCCGCACATCCCCCCAAGTCGGGGTGCTTTCTCGCAGGGAAAGGGGTATTCTTCGGCGGATTCTTTCGTGTGAATAAGCGAAGTTACGACTGATTTATGGCGATCAAGAAATCCCAACTCTACAGTTCTCTTTGGGCGAGTTGCGACGAGTTGCGCGGCGGGATGGATGCCTCGCAGTACAAGGACTACGTCCTCGTTCTGTTGTTCATGAAGTACGTCTCCGATAAGGCGGCAAGCCAAAAAGGCTACCTGCTCGATGTGCCGAAGGGCGGCAGCTTCGCCGACATGGTTGCGCTCAAGGGCGACAAGGAAATCGGCGACAAGATCAACAAGATCATCGCCAAGCTCGCCGAAGCTAACGACCTCAAGGGCGTGATCGACGTGGCCGATTTCAACGATGCCGACAAGCTCGGCAAAGGCAAGGACATGGTGGACCGCCTCTCCAAGCTTGTCGCCATTTTTGAGGATCTAGACTTCGGGAGAAATCGTGCTGAAGGCGACGACCTGCTCGGCGACGCCTACGAATATCTCATGCGGCACTTCGCCACCGAATCGGGTAAGAGTAAGGGGCAGTTCTACACGCCGGCGGAAGTCTCGCGCATCATGGCTAAAGTCATCGGCGTCGGCGACGCGAAGTCAGCGACTCAGACCATCCACGACCCTACTTGTGGTTCTGGTTCCCTGCTCCTCAAGGCGCACGATGAGGCGAAGGAACGCAGCGGGCTTGATCTCGCGCTCTACGGGCAGGAGATGGACAACGCCACCAAGGCGCTCGCCAAGATGAACATGATCCTCCACGACTGCCCCACGGCGGATATCTGGCAGGACAACAGTATTTCCAGTCCGCACTTCAAGGACGCCAAGACCGGTGCGCTCAAGACCTTTGACTTCGTCGTCGCCAATCCTCCGTTCTCTACCAAAGCCTGGAGCACCGGTTTCAATCCGGCCGAGGATGAGTTTCATCGGTTTGAATTCGGCATTCCGCCCATGAAGAACGGCGACTACGCCTTCCTGTTGCACGTACTTGCTTACCTGAAGAGCACGGGCAAAGGCGCGATCATTCTCCCGCATGGCGTGCTCTTCCGTGGCGGGGCCGAGGCCGATATTCGCAAGGAGATTGTGAAGCGCGGCTACATCAAAGGCATCATCGGCCTGCCGGCGAATCTTTTCTACGGCACCGGTATTCCCGCCTGCATCCTTGTGCTCGACAAAGAGCACCCGCACGCCCGCAAAGGTATCTTCATGATCGACGCGTCAAAGGAGTTCATCAAGGACGGCAACAAGAACCGTCTCCGCGCCCAGGATATCCATAAGATCGTGGACGCCTTCACGCGCCAGGCCGAAATCTCCCGCTACTCGCGCAAGGTGTCGCGGGCGGAGATCAGTGATCCGAAAAACGACTTCAACCTCAACCTCCCGCGCTACATCGACAGCACGGAGCCGGAGGACCTGCAGGACATCGATGGCCATTTGCGCGGCGGCATCCCGAACCGCGACATCGACGCGCTTGAAGATTATTGGAAGGTCTTCCCCGCCGTGCGCGTCGCGCTGTTCAAAAAGGCAGACCGTTCAGGCTACAGTCAGCTCCGGGTCGCCGCCACAGATATCAAGGCCGCCATCTTCGGTCACGCGGAGTTCACCGCATTCAATGAATCTTCGACCAAGCTGTTCGCCAAGTGGAAGGCGACCAACACCCCGCGACTGAAGGGCATTGACACAAGCACCAAACCCAAGTCGTTCATCGAAACACTCGCCGAGGACCTGCTTGGCGCCTTCGAGAAAGCCAAGCTGCTCGACCCCTACGACATCTATCAACACCTCATGGACTACTGGGCCGAGACCATGCAGGACGACCTGTACATGATCGTGAGCGACGGCTGGCGCGAAGCCGCCAAGCCCCGGCTCATCATTGAGGAGAAAGGCAGCAAGACGAAAGAAAAGCCCGATTTCACCGTCGGCAAACTGAAATATAAAACTGAGTTGATCCCGACCTCGCTGGTCATTGCCCGGTACTTCGCCGCCGAGCAGGCGGCCATCGAGAAACTGGAGGCTGAGGTCGCAGCCATCGAGCAGGCGATGGAAGAAATGGCCGAGGAACAGAGCGGAGAGGAAGGGCTGCTGGAAGAGGCGAAGACCGACAAGGACAAGCTCACCAAGGCTTCGGTCGCAGCGAGGCTGAAGGAGATCAAGGACGACAAGGAATCAATGGACGAACGTAAAGTGCTGAACGACTACCTCGCGCTCATCGACAAAGAAGCGGCCTCCAGTGTGAAGGTCAAAGAGGCGCAGGAATCGCTCATGGCCAAATTCGCAGCGCAGTATGGCAAGTTGACCGAGGACGAGATCAAGACCCTCGTCGTGGATGACAAGTGGTTGGCCGGCCTCGCCGCAGCTGTACGGGGCGAACTCGACCGCGTGTCGCAGACCCTCACCGGGCGAATCAAACAACTCGCCGAACGCTATGCCACCCCATTACCGAAGCTTACAGAGAAAGTGGAGACCCTCGCAGCCCGCGTGGATGAACACCTCAAGAAGATGGGGGCGCGGTGGAACTGAAGCCCGGCTATTTATGCCCACCAGGGTACAAGCAGACCGAGGTAGGGGTGATTCCAGAGGAGTGGGAAACTCGCCCCTGTTCTGATCTAAGTGACCGAATCATGGTTGGTATCGTAATTCGACCCACGCAGTATTACGTGGGCCAAGGAGTGCCCGCATTTCGATCTACGAACATACGTGAAGATGGAATTAACGACTCTGATCTGGTTTTTATTAGCGAGAAATCCAATGCGCTACTGGCTAAAAGCCAAACGCGGGTGGATGACGTCCTCACAGTGCGGACTGGCTACCCAGGAACGAGCGCCGTAGTCCTTCCTACCTTTGCTGGCTGCAACTGCATCGACATTCTGATCACCCGACCTTCCAAGGAATTAAACTCTAAATACCTAGCGGTTTGGGTAAACTCCTCTTTTGGGAAAAAACAAGTTCTTCGAAATCAGGGCGGTCTTGCTCAGCAGCACTTCAATGTCGGCGACATGAGAAATCTCGTCGTCGCTCTACCGCCTCTTCCTGAACAACGCGCCATCGCGGGGACGTTGAGCGATGTGGATGAACTGATCGGCTCGCTAGAGCAGCTCATCGCCAAGAAGCGCGACCTCAAACAGGCCGCTATGCAGCAGCTCCTCACCGGCCAAAAACGCCTGCCGGGCTTCCACGGAGAGTGGGAGGTGGTTAAGGCTGGTGACATCGGCCGGCTCCGAGGCGGGAGCGGGTTTCCAACTAAATTCCAAGGCAGAACGTCTGGTGTCTAT
>JBBRRK010000197.1:0-7478 GCA_038200765.1 Nitrospirales bacterium | reverse complement strand
TGAACAACAAGATCCGCGTCATTCAGCGGCGGAGCTACGGCTTACGCGACGAGGAGTACCTGCGCCTGAAAGTCCTCACCTGCATGCTGGACCCGATATGAAATCAGGCCGAAATCACCCACTCGGCGAGGAGAAGAACCTATTAAGAGGGCTTAGGGTCTAAACCCTTAAATCCGCTTCAGCTCGTATCCGTTCTGCCTGGTCAGAAAGAAAATAAGGTTGGGAAGTGAAGATCGGTTCATGTTCTTGGGCTGGGGTGGGTCGAACGATCTTCTCCGTGCGTAAAAAACGCATGGGATCTATGCATAAACGAAACAGCCAAGCATGGTCCTGTACAAATTTAAGACGCTAGATCCCTTTGTGCATATTGTCGATCTATTGCTCACTCGACGTTTGTATTGTCCACGTCCAAGCGAACTTAACGACCCCCTCGAAGGTCTGTTGGGTAGGTCGCTTCCAAAGCCGACATCCTCGTTGAATTCGAATCAGCCGTTAGAACACGCAATCCGTTTCTGGTCTGCAACTACTCAGGAAATCAATCGGTATCGGCTTTGCTGTTTCTCCGCAATTCCTGATTCATTGCTGATGTGGTCCCATTACGGTAATGGCCACTCTGGTATCTGCCTAGAGTTAGACCTCGCTGGGTACGAGGATAAGATTGTTCCCGTTGAGTACCTAGCCGACCTTGCCCCGCTAGAAGGTGCTTCTGTCACTGATTTGCTTCGGTATAAGACGCAACACTGGTCTCACGAGCGAGAGCATCGGTTGATTTTTCCACGAGACACTGAACCTAAATATATTCGGGCTTCAATCAAGGCGATTCTCATCGGTACGGGGATTAAGGACGAATATATCCGCCCGCTCTTCGAGCTATGCAGGATCATGAAATACAAGAGAGAGTTTGTGTCTTTTAGCACGGCAGGTGAGTTTCGGCGCATACCACTGAGCGATGCTTCATGGGATGATTTGGCGGATGGTAAGGGGTCAATGCTTGATCTCTGGAAAGGTGCTTGAGCAGTTGGCAAGATCTACAGGCTGTTCAAAAAGCCTTCCAGCAAGGCCTCAGCGAGTGAAAACCCGCGGCGAACTCTGTGGGTTATGTTGAGGGTTTGAGCGATGCGAGAACGAAGCTGGAGGGCTTTTTCAACGAGGTTATGCTGAAGTCCGTTGAATTTTGAATGAGTGGCTCCCTCCGTGGAATACTCCACGGGAACGAATACGAAAGGAGCCACCGATGAGACCAGACACGAGGCAACGGAAGCATGCCATGGCAGGATTGAGGGCGATCTCGGGCCAGGACAGGATGCTGGGGACCTTGGTCCGTGTGATCAGCTCGGGCAAGCAGGCGCTGGACGCGGTGATGCTGGAGATGGGGCGCATGGTGGCAGAGAGCATCCTGCTGATCGAGCGAGAGGAGGTCTCGGGCCCCGACTACTATCCGACTGACCCCGATCTCCAGAAGTGGGCGCACGAGGAGGGCTCGCTCTTTATCGGCGACCAGAAGGTCAAGGTGAAGCGTCCCCGGCTGCGGCATGTGGAGCAGGGGGAGGTGACACTCTAGTCCTATGCCCGGCTGCGTGCCCCAGGACAATTCTCCGAGGAACTACTGGAGAAGATGCTCCGCGGGGTGTCAGCCCAGAAATACGCCGACACCGTGATCAATGCGGCCGAGGCGTTCGGGGTGTCACCCACCGCGGTCTCGCGCAAGCTCGTGGGCCTGACGGCCACGAAGCTGAAGGCGTTCCAAAAACGTTCCTTGGCGGAGTGCACGCCGTTCGCGCTGTTCCTCGACACGATCCACCGGGGCGGCGAGGCGTTTCTCGTCGCGCTGGGTGTGGACCTGAGCGGCGAGAAGATGGCCCTGGGGTTCTGGCAGGGCTTCTCGGAGAATCACGAGATCTGCGAGGCGCTGTTCAGGGACCTGGAGCGTCGCGGCCTGGCGCTCTCCCGGCGGATCCTTTTCGTGACGGATGGCGGCAGCGGGTTGATCAAGGCGCTGCGGGCGCGCTTCGGCAAGAAGCTCGTGCATCAACGCTGTGCAATCCACAAGAGTCGGAACGTGCAACGGCACCTGGCGAAGCCGTACCGAAAAGAATCCCATCGCCAGCTCACCATCGCATTGGAGCAGACGAGCTACGCCGATGCCAAGCACCTACTGCTGGAATTGGAAGCGTGGCTGCGGACCAAGAACGAGTCGGCAGCGGAGTCCCTCCTGGAGGCGTTCGAGGAGCTGTTGACGGTGCATCGACTGCAGGTGCCGGCGCTACTGCGCAAGACGCTGATGTCGACCAACCCGATCGAGAGCATGTTCTCGCTGGTCCGACACAGCGAACGGAATATCAAGCGTGCACGAGGGAGCGCGATGCTCCAACGTTGGCTGGGTACGGGGTTGCTCTACTGCGAGCAGCAGTTTAAGCGCGTGAAAGGGTTTGCAGGGATTGCGGAGGTCATGGCGACGATCGAGGTCGAGCACGCGGAGCCGCAACGGGTTCAGGCGAAGAAGGCAGCGTGAGACAACCATGGGAGCCGCTCAGGAAATTTCAACGGACTTCTTGACAACTTCTTTTCAACAGCCGTTAATCGGCTTCTGGTTCTGAGCTGCCGTGCTGGTGACTCACCCGGTCTTCGTCGAACATCTCGGCCATTTCCTCGGCGATCATGTCGCCATCGTCTTGAATGGCCATGAGCGGGATTTCTTTTCTTGTCTTGGCCACGGGCTCTGGCTCGTGAGCAGGAGCTTCGGGGGCCTTGGGGGGAGTCTTTGGTGTCTCACTCATAGGGACAGTATACACCACGTAAGGGGTGAAAAGGGGAGTTATTCAAAGGCTTCCAGGGAAGAGGGTTCCGGATATGTTTTCTGGCACGAGGTGCAGGTTAGGAAATAGATAGATTCTCGGACAGACATGGTGATGCGAAAATTGAGGCTTACGCCTCGTTGATTGCAGGTCGGACAGGACATCTCTTTCAGTCGATAGGGGATATCCGGTTGTGTGCGAAGGTAAAACTCCATATCTGTGTAGATCGGGAAGGTGTAATAGCATTTTCTACAGACGCCACGCCATTCACCATCTGCCTGCATAGAGCGTTCGTCGATTCCAAAGCTTGACCCCTTACAAATGGCGCACTGAACGGTTCCAAGCCTGGTTTCCACTTCTTTCATGGTCGGGTTTGGCATCTAGGAGGCTCCTTGTACAGGGGACGATAGTATCGTCTGGCCAGTATAGCGGTCGCGTGGGAGCGACTGCAACGGGAGAGAGCGTGGTTTTTTCCTTGACCTGGCGGACGCACTGATTATACTCACTCCATCATGCATATGATCACGGAGAATCTATTGGTCGGGAATATCAACGACTCGAGGGACCCGCCGGTGAAGGTCGGCGCGCTGCTTCTCGTTGCGGCTGAGTTTACGCTGGAGGCTCCTGAGCGGCTCATTTCTGGCCGGATTCCATTTTCAGAGTATGCCGAAGCCGCGCCGCGCTTGCTGGACCAAGCCGTGAGTTGGGTCGAAGAGCATATCTCAGGCAACCGGGTCATGGTCTGCTGCCGTGCCGGCATGGGACGATCCGTGTCAGTGGCCATGGCCTACCTCTGCTGTGTCCAAGGGATGACGTACGATCAGGTTTTTAAGCTGGTGATGACGCGGCGGCCCGGTGCAACGCCCCTTCCAAATCTTGAAGAAGCCATTGTGCAAGTTCATCTTCTTCGCGAGGCGCGCACGAAGGACAAGAAGACGCCTGCTTCTCCCCCCGCCTCCGGCGCCTAGCCACAAGTTCGAAAACCCCGCCAAAGGTAGTGCCTTCCTACACGTTGCCTTTTGTCCTTCGCCCATGGCCTAATCCGCAGGATCTGGAACAACCGCGACCGCGTGATAAGGATTTCTCGTATGCCGGAACTGCCGGAAGCCGAAGTCGTTGCCCAGCAGATACAGGCTCATCTCCTCGGTGCGCAGCTCACCGACTGTTGGGTTGGGCGAGCAGATATTGTTCGAGAAGGATTGCCCACGCTCCCGTGGTATTGCGGCGCGCGGTTGGAAGAGGTGGCGCGATACGGCAAGAGCGTCGCACTGGGGTTTCACAAAGAGGGCGACCGTAGATACGTCGTCGCAGAACTGGGCATGACAGGCCTCCTGCTCTTTCGTGCGACACAGACGAAACACCCACAGCACGTGCATGTCCGCATGTCGTTCACAGGGGGTCGTGAATCAGAATTGCGCTACTGGAACCCTCGGCGGTTTGGGCGGCTGTTTCTGCTCGATCAGGCCGGCCTCGATCGCTATCGCGCTCGCCGGTTCGGGGTCGACCCCCTCACCGTGCCGCGCGATGAATTCGTCCGTCTCATACAAGCCAGACGCGGACGGTTAAAGCCGCTGCTGATGCATCAGCAAGTCATCGCAGGAATTGGGAATATTTACGCAAACGAACTGCTCTTTCGCGCCAGGCTCCATCCCAACCATGAGGTGAATCGGCTACGCGGGGCGACGCTGAACAAGCTCTATGACACCATGCAAGCGGTCCTGCGTGAGGCGATTTCTTGCGGCGGATCAAGTGTCAAGGATTTCTATGCCCCCGACGGCGCAGAAGGCCACTACAAGCAGCATCACCTCGTGTACGGCAAAGAAGGTCAACCCTGTCCCAACCGCTGCGGGCGAATTATCCGCCGTCTCCAAAGTGAACGTAGCTCATTTGTCTGTTCCGCCTGCCAGATTTGCAAAACACCACATTGATTTCGTCCTACAGGCCATTAAGATTTATGCCTCGTCCGACCTCAAATAGCCGAGCGCCAATCCACCTGAGGTGAATCAAATTGGATTCAGTGGTGAATCGCATAAGATACATCGCGTATCAATAAAGCATAGAGCCCTCACTTGGCAGGGGAGCATAAGTAATTGTATTTCCATTCTTTTAAGTAGATTGCGGTACTCTGGTGGGTTTTGGTATAAAAGGTGCATAGTATACCTAAAAGGTGGAGGTGCGACGCATTCGAGGAGAAGCCTGTCTCGTCTCTGAGACTGGCCTATGTGTTCTGGGGGTGACCCTCATGAACCCGTTCAATATTCTCCTGGCGGAATCATCTGGGCAGTCATGTTCCGATGATCGCAGTCACAACCTCAAATCGATTCTGGAGACCAGTGCGTTAGGGTCTCACCTTCGCGTATACAGCCTATGTCTCGATCGCCTGCAAACATTTCCCTCTGAGCCTGATTTGGTTGTCCTCCGGTTTGGGCCGGCACTCCACCTTGCATGGAGAACCCTCATCGGAAGACTACAGGGGTGGAAGGGCGCGAAGCTCATCGGGGCCTTTTGTGGCAACACGAACTCCCGTGATATTGCCCAATCCCTTGAATGGGGGTTGGTCGACTATGTCCTGTGTCCTCTCCTCCACCGGTTCCCAGTATCGCGACGGCCTCCCCTGCGTCAGGTCGCCACCCCAGCGCTCAGCACCGCTGGCCGATGCCGCGCCAACAGGCGAGCGCCTCGGCCTCCAACACGAGTCGCAAGACCAGCTGCCCCGCATGGCGGAGAATCCATCCGGCCACCGCACCAGTTGTCACCGCACCGCGTGCGCCGTCTTCTCCTCCTCCGGCCCATGGCTCGCCACCACATGATAGGCAGACGGCCCCGTGGGGGGAAATCAAAGTGGTCGGGAGTCTTTCCTTGATCGTCAAGAAGAAAACGTAGAGGTCGATGGGAGCGCAGGGGAGGCTGTCCTCTGGGGGGCTTATCAGCGGTAGGAGAGTCTCTCAATGGATAAGAAATAGTGTCGGAGTCATAATTTCCGGAGTGCCGCTGGAGGAAATAAGCGGTTTCAAGAGGAATGAATGGCGCCTTCAGGCCGACGGGGTGTATGGAATATCACATGGGATGACCGTCGCCTCAACAGCATGAAGAGGATTTTCCGTCAGGAGTGATGCGGGATGCTGGGAAGTCAGATGACGCAGTTTGTGAGATCCGTCGTCGCGTATTGGGTAATCAATCGGTGGAGTCGAGGGATGAGAACAGGAATGGCGAGTTCTTTGAAAAGAATAATGCCGGAGTGGGAGAGTCCCGTTTCGTGCCATTGTTTGGCGAGCTGGAGAAAGTCTTTATGATTGAAGGTGGGGATCGCTCGTCATTGGCTTGTGGCAAAGACCAATTGTGCTTCATCAGAACAACCTAAGTTCCCAGCGTCGCGTGTCGTGACGCAGTCAATACCGCGTGCGTGAAGCAACGAGGCCATGGTCAGGTGGAAGTGTGTCGGTCACATCTTGGTTGGTATGGCATAGAATGAGGAAATTAGTAGGATCTGGCATGAGGTGATCGACTAATGGCTAGTTCCGTTTTATAAGCAAGGAATCATACAGACAAGATCTTATACAAGAAAGATTCCTTCGTAGGAGGAAAGTTGCGTATCCGCTGTCAGTAATCGCAGGGTTTCAACGCGACATTGGGCAATCAGCAATCGATCGAATGGGTCGCGGTGATGATTGGGCAGGGAAGCGACAGCGATGGCATGTCGAATGTGCACGGGCAGGAGCTTGAATCCAGCCGTTTCAATGCCTGACTCCAGTTCGTCAAGATCTCGACCAAGTAACAATTTTCCCTGTGCGACCTTGATCACCAGTTCCCAGACACTGGCCGTGCTGACATAATGCTCGTGTGTGCCATCGAGCAACAGGTCTCGTGCTTTTGCGGGTAGCTTCTTGCTGCCGTCAAGGGCCCAGATCAAGACATGCGTATCAAGAAGAAATCTCACGGTTCGACTGGAGGCTTGTAGAAGGATTCGAGCACATCCGGCGGTAATGGTGCATCGAAATCTTTTGGAATCGAAGAGAACATCCCTTTCAGGGTCCCTAAGCGAATCCCTTTGCCTTTACGTGTGACTGATTCTAATCGGACAACAGGACGCCCGTGACGAGCAATCACAACAACTTCTCCCGCTTCAGCCGCTTCGACGAGTTCGGAGAGATGAGTTTTCGCTTCATGCATGTTCACTTGGCGCACGGTTCTTTCCCCTAGGATTGCAAGCGCTGTCAATATTAGCTAACTTAGCTAGTATTTTAAGAATTGTCAAGAACAGGTGCTTCCCTCCCGGTATAGTGGACGCCGCTCTCGACTTGAGAAGCCCACTGTTTGAGCCTCACAGGGCTGAGGTCTCTCCGATGTGGAATAGCTAGGCTGTCAACGATGTTGCGACGAATCGTCATATAATGCGGGCTCGCATCGTTGGCGCGACGGGGGTATTAATTTCGGCTCTTCTCCTTGGTGAGTGGGTACACGAAGTGCGAGAAACGGCATTTCTGGGGGATAGGGGCGTGAAGTCTGCGTTCTACGGGGTCTGGGAATCTGGCATGATTGCCTGATGCAAAAACACCGACACCTCTGGGATACCTACCGCTTCCCCGGTTTCCGGCCCACGCCAACGGTCCAGGGCCTCGTCGGTGATCCGAAGGCCCGCATCATCCACCTGTGCCGGCGGGGAAAAAAACGGCCTGCGGAGCG
>JBBRRK010000196.1:0-7538 GCA_038200765.1 Nitrospirales bacterium | reverse complement strand
CGTCGCCTTGGACAGTACCATCGTTAAGGTCCATCCAGATGGCACGGGGGCGTTAAAAAAACGGCCCGCAAGCCATTGGTCGGTCCCGCGGTGGATGGACGACCAAGATTCATCTGGTTGCCGCGGATGCTCGAACGGCTCTAACGTTTGCCCTGTCTCCGGGCCAGGCCCACGATGCACCCGAGGGGCGAAAGCTCCTGCAACGCTTCGGGCGCATGCCGCGCCCGGTCCCCCTGTTGATGGATCGGGCGTATGAAGGCGATGCGACGCGGGAACTAGCCGTGGAGTTAGGGTATGTGCCTGTGGTGCCGCCCAAGCACAATCGACTCACGCCCTGGGAATACGATCGAGCCCTGTATAAGCGACGCCATGAGATCGAACGGCTGTTCCGTCGGCTCAAGGGATTTCGGCGCATCTTCTCGCGGTTTGAAAAACTCGATGTCATGTTCGTTGCGTTCATCAATTTCGCGTTGATCGTCGAGGGCCTGCATTAGTGTTAACAAGCCCTAGTCAACAAGTCTGGGCTGCGCCAGAGACACATTGCGACTGGAAGCCTGTGGAGCGCCCGCACATTTCATCGTTTAACTTACAACGTAACAAGAAAGTCGACATCAAGACTGGCACCGAAGGTACGTGTGAACCCTCGCCTGACCCAATATCCATAACGGCGCAAGTGACACTCGAAGTTCAGGGATCCTTCTTTTTGTGGAGCCCTATGAAGTCGGCACGCCTATTACAAAAAATCTCCAAGGCACTACCAAGAGGAAGTGGCTGCGTAATGAACTTTTTGCCGTTAGGTCCTGCGTACCAGGAACGTATAGAGGTCGACTAAGCAGATCGGCGCATACAGAAGAGGATATAGTGATTGGACGCGCTCCGGACGGCTTCTCTTCGGCGGTCAATATCGATTGCAAACTTAAAAACGTGTCAATGGTGATTGACGACACGGGCTCGATGGGCGAAGAGATCGGCAGTATTGTCTCGGCATTAACCGAACACATCAATTCACAACCAGAAGACGAGTATACCAAGTGGAATCTGACCACTTTTAAGGACGGTCCAAGCAACGTTGGAACTACTGAGGATCGCAGTCAGATATTGAGTTTAGTCCGTTCTCTCACAGCTTCTGGTGGCGGTGACTGCCCAGAGGATGTCCTCGGTGGCATTTCGACTGGTTTAAATGCGCATGGCAATGATTCCAGTACCAATAAGCAGATGCTGGTTGCAACCGACGCAGCGGCTAAGGTTGGCGATGTCGATGGCATCATCGCTAACGCTCAAGCAAGCGGGGTTCGTGTCAATGTGCTGCTCACTGGTGATTGTGCTACTTCAAGTGTCGCAACGCAGCCCATTCCCAGGGGGTTCGTTTCCAGCAATTTTGTTTCCAGCCAAGTAGTACTCAAACGTATCGCTGACGAGACGGGCGGGAAATACTTTTTTATCGAAGGCGGGACCGCCGAAGATTTCAAAGCTCCTCTGAACGAGATTTTCGCCACCATTGCGAATCCTCCACCATCTCCACCAGTGGACACAACTCCGATTCCTTCCTCACCTTCCCCTAGCAGTGACGGTGGTGGGTGTACGCTCGGTAGAGCGGGCGATGTCATGTTACCGACATTGTTTCTTGTTGTGCTTGGTCTGTTTGTAATGAGCATAGCGCGGCGAGGACCTAAGGGTGATGAATGATGCATAAGCGCTAATTGGGCTGTTTTAGAATATAACCACGAGAGGGGGGACGGCTCAGGCGAGCCGCTCCCGATTAGAGATTGAGAGAAAACCCTGGTCCTTGAGGTTCTTGAACCATGTACGGGCGAAGGATGTAAGATCCTGTTTCAAGCTGGTGTTGACGTGAGTTTTCTTGCCTGAGTCGTCATAGCGGTAAACCTCCTGCATCATTCCCATGTAATCGTTACGGAAGGATAGAGGCTCTGCCATGCCGTGTGCGTGGATCTCAAAGACAATCTCAGCGTCGCGCATGAGGTCGCCGTTCTGCTCGCCAGTGTGAGAGATGGCGATGAGGCGGTTGCCTTCAGCGGATTGCCCGATATGTTCGAGGGACAGAGGCATGTAGCCGTTGAGGGTAAGACGGATGGCAGTGTCGTTGCCTAGAAGATCGGTCAGGACTTTCGCGAAGTGTTGATATGTTTTTTCTGTGGTAGTCATGTGGGTCCTCCTTGAAAATGTTGGTTGGCTCTCGCACAAAACTCAGAGAGCCAAGCGGCATTTTTGAGGAGGACCAGCCCGGAAGCCGGAGGGCGTACCGGAACGCGACCAGCAGCGAACATGACAGCGTTCTTAGGCTGGCGTGGGCGGTGCAGCGCGGAGGAGAAAAGCCCGTAGGCAGGAGGGCGGTAAATGGCTACTACAGAAAGCAGGGGAGGGCTGTGAGCGAAAATCTTGCCGGCATGTCAGAGAGACACGGGGCAGTTATGCCTTGCGGAGTTTTCTTCTCGGCGTAGGGGAGAAGCTGGGAAAGCCGGTTTTGATGGCGAGGTGTGGAAAATAGGCACGCATATTTGGCGCAGGAGATACGATCGGAAGTGGATGAGATGGAGAGAGGGGGACAAACGGCCAGGCAGAAAAATCAGTTGACGAGTGACGCGCTACACGATACAGTAACAATAATGATAGCTAGTTTCAGACACAGGGGGCTCAAAAGGTTTTTCGAGGAAGATGATCCCCGGAAGCTGCCGCCTGACATGGTGGACCGACTCAGGGCTATTCTGGCGCGATTGCACCAAGCGGAAGTGATTGAGGATATGAACGTCCATTCCTATCGGCTTCATCCGTTGAAAGGAAGCAGGAAAGGGGAGTGGGGCGTAACGGTGAGGGCTAACTGGCGCATTACCTTCCGCTTTGAGGATGGGTATGCACTGGACGTAAATTTAGAGGACTACCATTGAAAAAGGAGAATGCTATGAAGGCTTTGAAAATGAAGAATCCACCACATCCAGGATTTTCGGTACGTGTGGATTGTCTGGAGCCGCATGGCTTGAGCGTGACCGAAGGGGCGAAGGTCCTTGGTGTGTCGCGTTCGGCATTGAGCCATCTGGTGAACGAGGGCGCAGATCTGTCTTGGGATATGGCCATTCGTCTGGCCAAGGCGTTTGGCAGTACGCCGGAGGGATGGATGCGGCTGCAGTTTCAGTATGATGCGGCCTCGGTGGGAGAACGGGCCAAAAAAATCAAAGTAAAGACATTTGCCGATGTGGTTCATGTGTGAGGAGTGTGAACTGACCGGCAAAGAAACCTGTTCCCTGTTGCAGCATGTCGGTCACCCTGGACGACTCCTTCCGCGATTAGAACGTGGTGTTGGGAACCCTTCGCTTCATCGTCTCGCGAGTGGTATGTCGAAGATGTTGCCATTTCTACGGCTGGTCAGGTGACAGTGTGACCTGACCGCTGTCTCCTGTCTCCCTCCTATAAGGAACACCCAGTGGAGAGGCATCTTCCACTGGGTGTTCGCAGACAGACTCGCAACTGATTTACTCTGTCTTGGCTTTCAGTTCTTTCGCCTCGCCTTTGATGCGTTCTCCGGCGGCTTTAATGTTTCCCTTCGCCCGTTCCATCGTAGCTTTCATGTCATTTCCTTTGGCCTCCTCCGTGAGGGCTTTCGCTTCCCCCTTGGCCTTCTCAGTCTTCGCCTTTACTTTTCCTTTCATATCCTCAGCAGCGGCTTTTACCTCTGTAAGTTTTTTCACGGGAGCCTCCCTGTAAAAGTTTGAAACATTGCGGTCTTGAGTGATGCGATGCACCACCATCAGTTGACCTTCACAGTGTGCTTGATGAACTGGACAGAAGTTGGTCAATATTGCTCAGTACAGGGTGAATGAGTTTCTACAGTTTTAATGTGCCGGAGTGTCTTCGACGGGGGATAGATTTGAAATAGCTGGCCCATTGACCACTTTCCCAAACTTGTCGAATCGAGATCCGTGACGTGGTATGTCGAAGACGTAGCCATTTCTACGGCTGGTCAGGTGACAGTGTGACCAGTCCGCTGTCTCATGTCCCCCTCCAATAGAAACACCCAGTGGAGAATCGTCTCTCCACTGGGTGTTCGCAGACAGACCGCTCAACGGATTTATTCTGTCTCGGCTTTCAGTTCTTTCGCCTCGCCTTTGATGCGCTCTCCGGCGGCTTTGGTTTTCCCCTTCGCCCGTTCCATCGTAGCTTTCATGTCATTTCCTTTCGCCTCTTCCATTTGGGCTTTCGCTTCCCCCTTGGCCTTCTCAGTCTTCGCCTTTACTTTTCCCTTCGTGTCCTCAACAGCGGCTTTTACCTCATCGGCTTGAGCGACATGTTGAATGCCGACGAAGACAAATAGAAATGCCATGGCAACCATTGTAAGTTTTTTCACGGGAGCCTCCCTGGAAAAGTTTGAAACATTGCGGTCTTGAGTGATGCGATGCACCACCATCAGTCGACCTTCACAGTGTGCTTGATGAACTGGACGGAAGATGGTCAATATTGCTCACTACAGGGTGAATTAGTTTCTACTTTAATGTGCCGAAGCGTCTTCGACGGGGGATAGATTTGAAATAGCCGGCCCATTGACTACTTTTCCAGACTTGTCGAATCGCGATCCGTGGCAAGGGCAATCCCACGTTTTTTCTGAATGGTTCCACGCCACGATGCCTCCCAAATGAGGACACACTGCTGACTTTTCGTGCAGTTGACCTGCATCATCGCAATAGACAGCGATCTTTTTCAGACCGCGGCGGACCACGGCGCCGGAGCCGGGGGGAACGGATACCTCTTCCTTGACGTCCCCTGGGGTAAGCCAATCAACATATTGTGCAGCCATATTGAGGGTTTCCTTGGCAAAGGTGTTCAACGCACCTATGGTCTTCCGAGATGGATCGTACAAAGTAGACCAAGCATTATCGCGACCTTGAATGAGGTCGGTGAGTAACATGCCGGCAATGGTCCCGTGCGTCATGCCGTTGCCTGAATCCCCGGTCGCAATATAGACGTTTGGTTCGTCCATGGGATTTCGTCCGATAAAGGCCAGACCATCGACTGGTTGCATGACTTGGCCGGACCAGCGGAATACAATATCCGTCATCATCGGAAAACGGGCCCGGGACCATTCCTCCAGCTTCACATAGCGGGCTTCTGCATCATCTGTCTGCCCAGTCTTATGATCCTCGCCACCCACAATCAATACATCACTCGCGACCGATGACGAACGGCTCAGACGTACATAATGGTAAGGATCCGATGTGTCCCAATAGAGTCCTTTACTGATTGAGCCTGTCGGCACGGTCGCTCCAATTACAAATGTCCGATAAGCAGCTTGTTTGGTATGAATGGCCAACAGGTCATTGACTGGTGTATTGGTCGCAACTACCACAGCTTCTGATGTGACTGTCTGACCATCCCGCGTTTCGATGCGGGCTGATTCACCCCCTTCGATTTTTACCGCATGCGTCTCTGTATAAATGCGCCCCCCATCTCTTACGATGGCCTGCGCGACCGCCGCCAAATATTTCAAGGGGTGAAATTGTGCTTGCCGGGGAAAGCACAGTGTCCGGCCGGTATCGAATGATGTGATGGGCGCTCGCACAACCATATGGACATCGGTCAGGCCGGCATGCTGCGCAGCGCCCATTTCTCGATCCAGGATGTCGATGGATTCTCCCGGCGGCACGAAAAGGTATCCATCCACACGCTCAAAGTCACAATCAATCTGTTCTTCACGGACGATTCGTTCAATTTGGCTGATGGCAGCAGAGTGACTTCCAGCCGCGAGCCGCGCCCCTTTTTCACCATGTAACCGCTCCAGATCAATATATCGGTCGTCCAAAGCGGTCACGAGGTGGGCCGTTGTCCGTTCAGTCTCACCGGACACAATCGGGCCATCATCCAAGACAATGACGGATTTTCCGGCACGCCCCAACAAATACGCGGTGGTTAATCCCGCGATGCCCGCTCCTACGATGCAGACATGAGCCTGTTCATTCGTGAGCAACCTAGAAAAACTGGGCAACTTGGCGGTTGCCATCCATACTGAAATGCTTGCTCCCGCGTGGTTTTTCATATGAATATCTCCCCTTCCCCCCCCGCTCTCATACAGACCCTCACGGCTTTCGCCGAAACAGTCTACTGTCTTGATAACCGACGTTCTCATATTCATGGTTCCCGGTCTGTGCAAATCGATACACTTTGAGGTACCGCCGCATCTGAGGAAAATAGATCGGGATTCACGGGTCGGGAGTCTCTTTGGGAGAGCCTTGTCCGCCCAGCCTTGCGTAGATGTTCCCCTGCTTCGTGAAAGTTGTGGCATGTCGCCTGCGCTTCGAATGTAAATCGTCGGCACATTTGGAGCGCGGTCGTAGCGAACTCTGTTAAGATGAATGAGTTACGCCGGAAAAACATGTCGCAACGCACAATCTTCCCGGGTGATCACCTTGCAATTTGTCGGAAGGAGAGAACGATGATTATTTCTCAGCATGGCCAACCTCCCGTTAGATCACGCACATTTCTTGATCGTTTTGATCGGTTAGCGAAGCAGACTGAATACCTCACAGGCCATCCCATCGCGTTCTCCGCCTCCCTGTGCTTTATCGTAATCTGGGCGTTGTCCGGCCCGCTGTTCGATTTTGGTGAGGTCTGGAAGTTTATCCTTATTGCCGTGACCGCCATTGTGACCTTTCTGATGGTGTTCTTGATTCAAAACACCCAGAGCCGCACTCGTGCAGCGCTTCAATTAAAAATCGATGAGTTAATCCGATCCACGAGTGGCGCTCACAATGTGATGCTGACTGTGGAAGACATGTCACTGGAAGAGATCGAGACGTTCCGCACACACTATGAAAAACTGGCCGTGACGGCTCGTGAAAAGCTCAGAAACGGTCAAGCCGATACCAGCACCCCTACAATCACCATTGGGTAACGGTTGTTATCTGGGGTTGAAGTGGATTCGCTGCTAGGACTTTGTAATCATCACGGGTCCTAGTTCTCGCCTCAAATATCCTCCTGCCTGATCCAATCCCCCTTACTTCTGCTGAGTTTTGCGCAGGGACGCGTCATATTGCCTGCATCGTCAATATTTCAAAACTGATCAATTTGGCTCAGCTTCCTTTCAGCTAAGAGTGCAGGATAGTTTTGTTCTTAAGGAAGGTACGGTCATACAGGACGGACCATGAGGACGTGTGGCGTAGGCATGATCAGGTGGTTTCCTGGTGATCGAGGGCTGGGTGAGTCTCGTCGATAACTTCTGGGAGAGTCGGCTCAGAAGAATTAGATATGTGAACTGTGGGTGCATTGACGATTTCCGTAATTCTCGGGAATCCACTTATTGAAAGGAGTTCGATATGCTGTACTACGCACTGATGTTCTTGGTGGTTGGAGTCATTGCCGGCGCCCTGAATTTGGCCGGAGTGGCCGCCGTGGCGGTCCAGATTTCCTGGATTCTGTTCTTGATTGGAATCGTGTTGCTGGCGATCCATCTGTTCACGAATCGCTCCGTCCGGGTACCCTGACCGGCAGGATTCTCTTGACCTGGGTCGACCGCGCGGGCAGACGCGGGCAGATAG
>JBBRRK010000195.1:0-7564 GCA_038200765.1 Nitrospirales bacterium | reverse complement strand
CCCCGACACCGTAAAATGCGTCGTCCTCGGGAGGGTTCCCTCCCAGCCCCAGAATGGCCAGGTAGCTCAGTTGGTAGAGCAGCGGATTGAAAATCCGCGTGTCGGTGGTTCGATCCCGCCCCTGGCCACCATTCAATGACTTACACGTATCCGCATCGGTCCGTCCAGGTCCGGTGAAGTGTAGCTAACCCGCTGCGCTAAAAGGCTTTTCCGTCGGCCGAAATCCATTTGAGTACGACTGAGTACGTTGACCGCGTGCCCCCAACTGCCCCAGTTTTAGGGGCAACCACAGGGATCCACGGTTTCCACGCTCAGGAGTTGCCCCATATGGCGATCGACAAGCTCAGCGATACGCAGATCCGCAACGTGCGGCCCCGCGAGAAAACCTTCCGACTCCACGACGGTCTTGGCCTGTACCTGGAGGTGACGCCTGGCGGCCACCGGTGGTGGCGCTTCAAATACACCTTCGGCGGCAAGGAAAAGCGCGTGGCCCTGGGTGTCTACCCGCAGATCACCCTGAAGGACGCCCGCGAGCGCCGGGACGCCGCCCGGCGCCAGCTGGCCCACTACATCGACCCGTCCGTGGCCAAGCGGGAAGCGAAGGCAGCGCGGGTGGCCTGCACCGAAAACACGTTCGAAGCGGTGGCCCGGGAGTGGTTCGCCAAGCGTCTGCCGGTCTGGAAGCTAAGCCACAGCAGCAAGGTGATCCGCCGGCTCGAGATCGACATCTTCCCCTGGCTGGGATCCCGCCCAATCGCGGACATCAAGGCGACCGAGTTGCTGCAGGTTGTGCGGCGCATCGAGGACCGCGGCGTTGTCGAGACGGCGCACAGGTCCCTGATGAACTGCGGTCAGATCCTGCGCTATGCCATCGCCACCGGACGGGCGGAGCGGGACCTCTCCCAGGACCTCCGGGGTGCACTGGCCCCGTACAACGAGAAACACTTCGCGACCATCGTCGAACCGAAGCAGGTGGGGGCGCTGATGCGGGCGATCGACGGCTACCGGGGCGCTTTCATGACCAAGTGTGCACTGCAACTGGCACCGCTCACGTTCGTCCGTCCGGGCGAATTACGCATGGCCGTCTGGCAGGAGTTCGACCTGGAGAACGCGGAATGGCGGATCCCCGCCGAGCGCATGAAGATGAAGGCGACGCACATCGTGCCGCTCGCCCGCCAGGCCGTCGCCGTGCTGCGCGAACTGCACCCCGTCAGCAGCCGGTGGGGTTATGTCTTCCCCGGTGTCCGGACCCGGAAGCGACCGATGAGCGAGAACACCGTGAACGCGGCGCTACGCCGGCTGGGCTACGGCCGGGACGAGATGACCGGGCACGGCTTTCGCAGCATGGCGTGCACGCTGCTGAACGAGCAGGGGTGGAACCGGGATGCGATCGAGCGGCAGCTGGCCCATGCCGAGCGGGACCATGTTCGAGCGGCTTACAACTATGCGGATTACCTTCCGGAGAGGCGGAAGATGATGCAGGGGTGGGCGGACTATCTGGATGGGTTGAGAAGAGGAGCGGAGGTGGTGGGGATTGGGGTGGCCAGGGTGGCTTAGCCAGTGGAGTCAGTGCTGTCTAGGCCTGCATCCGTAAATTGCGCCTCCACTTTGCTCTTGATGAGTTCGCCAATTTCCCTCTGCTCATTAACTGGTAAGGATTGGAATCTAGCCCATGTGAGTTCAGCTCCTTCTCTTTGCAGTGCTTCGGCGGCGCTTTCAGAAATGACCTTCAGGCGCGACTGTCCCGATGCGATCCGGGTTGCAGCCTTCTGTAGTTTCTCCAGGTCGCTAGCGATCGAATACAGCGGCGGGGTGCCTATTCTCGTGACATTGTTGTACTCGTCGAATCGGATTTCGAATAGACGGTCGTAGGTCAATCCTGTCGCGTCCGCCCAGGTAGCCTTAATGGCAAACGTTTCTTGCTTCAAGCGATCGTAGTTGCCAATAGCGTTCTCAAGAAAAATCTCCATTCGCTGCCCTCGAGCCAGTAGGGCGATTCCCGATTTGAACGGACCAACGTCGTTGATGTCACGGTCGCCATGTACCTTGAAGGGCCTATCAGCAATGAGTCTCACGTTGTATGCCGGGCCGTTTCCTATGTTTTCGATCAAAAGGTTGATGATGTTGATGTGCGCTTCGTGAAGCCCAATCGAGACGCCAATATCCGGTCGATTCGATGCCATGCGAAGCTCGCGATTTTCGTGAACAAGTCGGCCGGTCAACCACACATAAATGGCGGTGATTACGACTAGCAGGATTGTCGCGACTGCGGTGACGGCGGAGCTGTTGGTGTTCAGCCACGACAGTACTTGTTCCATGGAGTCTATCCCCGGTCTAGTCGTTAGCGGCTATTGCCTTGTCGAGCCAAGCTGGTTCAGGTGTTCCTTGAAAACCTGCATCTGCTGCACACTCGCGTCCATCATCGAATTATCCAGATACCACGACGATCCCTGCCGCAGGACCTTCTTCGGCATGTAGCCGTCATCCTGGGTAATGGACCGGAACGTCACGACCCCGGTCTCCCGGTTCGCGATCAGCACTTTCCGCCAGTTGTCGTTCGGGTCATTGGCGATCACGAAGTAGGGGCTCTGGCCCCAGTCTTCTTCTTCGGCAAAGATTCGCGCTGCCCACTCGGCCTTCTCGGCCGAAGTCATATTGTCCGAGACCAGGGGGTTCTCGGCGGAGAACCCCGCCAGGCGCCGATCGAAGTACTGCTCTTCCAGGCCGCCCTTCGATGCGAGCTCGTCCAAGAGGCTCACTGCCGTCGTTAGCGGGAGAGACCAGTACTCGCCGCTGCTGAGGTAAAAGCGGCGGTTCGGGCCAGTGGGTGATAGTTTCGATCGCCAGCTGACACACCACCAAGTGGCGTTGTCCCGGGCACTCGTCCTCTGCTGGAGGGCCAGCTTCACGGGGACACCGTTCGCCAGCTGCTCGCGGGTTTCGATCTTCCTGTCGTAGGAGGTGGGGGCGGGCTGGCCTGGATCCGTACTTGCGGGCTTCGGGGCCTTGGCCTTTGCCTGCGCAGCAATCCACTCCTCCCGGTATTGTTCGGCAGCCTCGGTAACAAGGTCCTGGTTCGAGCGGGTAGGTGTAGACAGGAAGGTGTCGCAGGCGGTCCTGAATCTGGTAGCGGGCTGTTCGCTCATGGTTCGGTCTCGTTCACTGAGATGGATGTGAGAATACTCACGGACATTCACTCAGTCAATGACTCGAATACACTCATAACCACTGACTGCAGGCCAACCACCCGAGCTCAGTGCCGCTCCAATCCCGATGTATCAATTTCTATCAATTCGGAGTTAAACATATCGACGTTTCAAATAAACGTCGGCACATCGGCCGAACATGTCGATGCCATCGACCTATCTCTCCCATATGTCGACGATCTGTGGAAGAATCGACATATGCTGCTGGATCCCGACAAGCCCTACAACGACCTGCCGGATCTGCCGCCAGCGGCGCAGCTCGAAACCAAGCCCGTCCTCAAAGCCTGTATCGAAGCACGGGCGGCATTGGCGGCTCTGCAGCAGGCAGCGGGCCTGCTCCCGAACCCTACCGTTCTGATCAACACGATGCCGCTACTCGAGGCCCAGGCCAGCTCGGAGATCGAGAACATCGTAACGACCACGGATGCCCTGTTCCGCTACAGCCAGCTGGATGAACGGGCCGCGGATCCAGCGACCCGTGAGGCGCTCCGGAACCGGGCCGCGCTGAACAGTGCCTTCCACTCGATCAAGGTCCGCCCGCTCTCCACGGCGACGGCCGTCGAGATCTGTACCGGCATCAAAAACGTGCAGATGGACATCCGCCGGATTCCCGGCACGGCCCTGGCCAACAACAAGACGGGAAAAGTCATCTACACGCCCCCCGTCGGCGAGGCCGTCCTGCGCGGCAAGCTGGCTAACTGGGAAAGGTTCGTGCACGGGGAGGACGACCTCGATCCCCTCGTGCGGATGGCCGTGTCTCACTACCAGTTCGAGGCCATCCACCCGTTCACGGACGGCAACGGGCGGACCGGCCGAATCCTGAACCTGTTGATGCTGGTGGAGCGGGGGCTGCTTGATGAGCCGATCCTCTACCTGTCCAAGTACATCATCGAGCACCGGCCTGCCTATTATCGACTGCTCCTGAACGTCACTGTCAGCAATGCCTGGGAGCCCTGGATTCTCTACATGCTGGCCGCGGTGCTCGACACGGCCCAATGGACCCAGGTCCGAATCGCTGCCATTAAGGAGCTGATGCGGGTGACCGCCGACAACGTGCGATCTAAGGTGCCAAAGATCTACAGCCGGGAGTTGGTCGACGTGCTGTTCAACCAACCCTATTGCCGGATCGAGAACCTGGTCGATGCCGGGATCGCCAAGCGGGAGACGGCGTCACGCTATCTAAAGGCGCTTGCCGCCTCGGGACTGCTGCGGGAGGAAAAGATTGGTCGCGAAAAGCTGTTTGTGAACCCGCAGTTCCTCTCCCTCCTTACGAAAAAGCAAGCCACCGGCTGACCTTCGCATGAATGCAGTAGAAATCGAAGCCGCGGTGTCGATCCTGGCACTCCAACCCTTTGACGGAGCCGAGTTTCCATTCGCCTTTCTAACCGCCTTCGGAAGCAAAGACACCACCATTAGACGCCTCCGAAAAGGAGAGACAAACGCATCCGACCTTCCAGGTGGTGTCCTACAACGCAACAACATTCACCTCGCGGTCTGCGAACCGGGGGTAGTCGGCGCCACGCTGAAAGCCCTGCGCGAAAGCCCCAGGACGACGTCGACCAAAGCCAAGTTCATTCTTGCCACTGATGGCCAGACACTGGAAGCCGAAGACTTGTCGAGCGGGGAGACTCTTGCCTCGACCTACATCAATTTGGCCGAGCACTTCGGCTTCTTCCTGCCACTGGCAGGAATCTCTACCATCAAGGAGATCAAAGACAACCCGATCGACGTTCGAGCCACCGGGCGGCTCAACAAGCTTTACGTAGAATTGTTGAAGGACAACCCGGAATGGGCAACCGAAGCGCGCCAACCCGACATGAATCATTTCATGGCCCGGTTGATATTCTGCTTCTTTGCGGAGGACACCGACATCTTTGACGGCCAAGGGCTGTTTACCCGAACGGTTGACAGGATGAGCGAACGAGACTCTTCCAATACCCACGCGATCATCGGTGTTGTATTCCGCGCCATGAATACTAAGACAACCGACCGCCCAGTCGCCGAGCTACCTGCCTGGGTGAATCAGTTTCCCTACGTCAACGGCGGACTATTCTCTGGCAGCACAGACGTGCCGAGCTTCTCTCGCATGGCGCGAACCTATCTGCTGCACGCCGGGGGGCTGAACTGGCGGGAGATCAATCCAGACATTTTCGGTTCTATGATCCAGGCCGTAGCCGACGATGAAGAGCGCGCCGCCCTGGGAATGCATTACACGAGCGTGCCAAACATTCTGAAGGTCCTTAACCCACTGTTTCTCGACGACCTGCGTAGCCAACTGGATACTGCAGGTGACAACGCCAGAATGCTGCTAAACCTCCGCAAGCGGATGGCACGGATCCGTATATTTGATCCGGCCTGCGGTTCGGGCAACTTCCTAGTTATCGCCTACAAGAGAATGCGCGCTATCGAGGCTGAAATAAACCGCCGACGCGACGAACCGCACCTGCGCACGGAGATTCCCTTGACCAACTTTCGCGGTATTGAGCTGCGTGACTTTCCGGCTGAGGTCGCCAGGCTCGCACTCATAATCGCCGAGTACCAGTGCGACGTGCTGTACCGCGGACAGAAAGAAGCGCTCTCGGAGGTTTTGCCGCTCGACGCAATGAACTGGATTACTTGCGCGAACGCACTACGTCTTGACTGGCTCAGCATTTGCCCGCCCACCGGCAGCAACGTGAGGTTCACGGCCGATGACCTGTTCCATACACCGCTCGATCAAGCACAGATCGATTTTGAGAACGAGGGCGGTGAGACATACATCTGCGGCAACCCGCCATATCACGGATCTACATGGCAATCCGAGGAGCAGAAGTCAGAGCTAGAGGCAATCTTCGACGGCCGGACGAAAGGCTGGAAGTCCCTCGACTATGTCGCAGGCTGGTTCATGAAGGCAGCTGAGTATGGTACTCACACGAACGCGGCGGCTGCATTCGTGTCCACCAATTCAGTCTGCCAAGGTCAGCAGGTAGCTATTCTCTGGCCGATAATTTTTGGAACCGGGCATGAGATTGCCTTCGCCCACACGTCGTTTAAGTGGTCGAACCTGGCGAGCAACAATGCGGGCGTCACCGTGGTGATAGTTGGGATCTCCAATCATCCGGGGAAAAGCCGTCGACTTTTTGCTACGACTGAGGCAGGCGCGATTGCCAAGGAGGTCGAGTACATCAATGCTTACTTAGTGGCCGGGCCCAACGTAATTGTTGAAAAGAAGTTACACCCCACAGGCGATTTAGCGCCCATGGATTTTGGCAATAAGCCCGTTGATGGAGGACATCTACTCCTGACAACCACTGAAGTGGGCCAACTTGGTCTGACGTCGAGCCAGCAATCGCAGCTTGTCAGAAGAATCTACGGGTCAGCCGAATTCATTCGGGGAATGCAGAGGTATTGCTTGTGGATCAGAGATGATCAGGTTGGCGACGCCATCAGCATTCCAAGCATTCGAGAACGCATCAACAATGTCCGAATCATGCGTTTAGCAAGCACAAAGGCGCCAACGCGGGCCATATCATCGGCCGCCCATAGATTTGGAGAAATTCGTCAGGCGGGCGATGAGATCGTTACGATCGTTCCAAGCGTTTCCTCAGAGAGTCGGGAGTATCTCCCAGTAGGACCCGCACCTGCGGGCACAATTGTGAGCAATCTCGCGTTCGCCATGAGCAACGCTCCGCTGTGGAATATGGCAATTGTCGCCTCGCGCCTCCATCTAGTCTGGATTGCGACGGTCTGCGGCAAGCTCAAGACCGACTTTCGGTACTCCAACACGCTCGGGTGGAACACGTTTCCTATTCCTTTATTTACGGAACAGAACAAGGGGGACCTCACACAATGTGCCGAGGACATTCTTCTGGCCCGTGAGGCTCATTTCCCGGCAACAATCGCTGATCTGTACGATACGAAGAACATGCCGGAGAGCCTGCGTCACGCCCATGAGCGGAATGACGAGGTATTGGAGCGCATCTACATCGGTCGCCGGTTTCGGAACGATACGGAGCGTCTAGAGAAGCTGTTCGATCTCTATTCGAAGACGACGGCCGCGGAGCCGGACGACAGGAAGAAGAGGAAGGCATCCTAATGACTATGGGTGACAATCCGACGAACAAGAGAACCCTTCCGTCGGTCTCGATCACGACCGCCCGAACCGGAGCATCGAGCAAGGCAAACGGGTTGGGCATGCGGCCAATGCAAGAGCGCGCCTATGCCAAGCGCGGCGAGCAATACCTGCTGATCAAATCGCCGCCGGCCTCGGGCAAGTCCCGTGCGCTGATGTTCATCGCACTGGACAAGCTCAACAACCAAGGTCTGCAACAGGCCATTGTGGTGGTGCCGGAGCGTTCCATTGGCTCAAGCTTTGCCGA
>JBBRRK010000194.1:0-7587 GCA_038200765.1 Nitrospirales bacterium | reverse complement strand
GCAAGCCTAACGAACAACATTTCACGCCTCTGCGCAAGAAACGAGGGCATTAATGTCACTGAATTGTCACCTCACCTCTGATGGCACGCCGAGCACACGGTTCACAATCCTTCCGCTCACCTTTCTGCTCGTCGTCGCCCTCGTGGCCCCGTCCTTGTCTGCAGCAGCCGACAAGAAGGCGGACATGGCCCCCCGTGACGCGAAAGAGCCCGCTGTGGCGCAAGGGGAGTATCTCACCACCAATCAGGGGTTGCGCGTGGCTGAGGATGACAACTCTCTCAAGGGAGGTACGCGCGGACCCACGTTACTGGAAGATTTTCATTTGCGGGAAAAGATCACGCATTTCGATCATGAACGGATGCCGGAGCGGGTGGTGCATCCTCGGGGTTCAGGCGCGCATGGATATTTTCAGGTGTATAAGCCTTTGACCCGCTACAGCCAAGCCGCGGTCTTCAGTGACCCCTCAATCAAGACTCCGGTCTTCGTGCGCTTCTCACTCGTGAATGGCAATCTGGGCACGGCCGACACCACACGAGATGCGCGGGGATTTGCCACCAAGTTTTATACCACCGAAGGTATCTGGGATCTCGTAGGCAATAATATCCCGGTGTTCTTCATTCAGGATGCCATCAAATTTCCCGATCTGGTCCATGCCTTCAAGCCCGAGCCGAATAATGATATGCCTCAGGCGTCGACGGCGCATAACAACTTCTGGGATTTTATCTCACTGACCCCTGAATCCATGCACATGGTGATGTGGATCATGTCCGATCGCGCCCTCCCGCGCAGCTACCGCATGATGGACGGCTTCGGCGTCCACACCTTCCGCCTCGTCAACGCCGAAGGGAAATCCACCTTTGTGAAATTCCACTGGAAGCCGCTGCTGGGCGTGCACTCGTTGGTGTGGGATGAAGCGCAGCAATTGGCCGGGAAAGAGCCCGATTTTCATCGGCGTGATCTCTGGGATGCGATTGACAGCAAGGCATTTCCGGAATTTGAGCTGGCCCTTCAGCTCGTGCCCGAGGAAGATGGAGACACACTCGGCTTCGACCTCCTGGACCCGACGAAGCTCTGGCCGGAGGATCAAATCCCGCTGCAGCGGGTGGGCAAGCTGACGCTGAACCGCAATCCGGATAATTTCTTTGCCGAGACCGAGCAAATCGCCTTCCACCCCGGGCACGTGGTGCCCGGAATCGATATGAGTGATGATCCCCTCCTGCAGGGCCGGCTCTTCTCTTACTCTGATACCCAGTTGAACCGGTTCGGCACCCCGAACTTTGCCCAGCTCCCGATTAATCAACCCAAATCACCCGTCAATAACTTTCAGCAGGACGGTCCCATGCGCTTCGCCAACCGGCCAGGGCCCACCAACTATGCGCCCAACTCCCTCGCTGGTACACCGCAGGAGGCTCCCGCGAAGAAGGAGGGCTATGTGCATTATCCGGCACCGGTGAATGGGGTAAAGACCCGCGAGCGAAGTAAGACCTTTGGCGATCATTACATGCAAGCGGCGCTCTTTTATAACAGCCTGACCCCTCCCGAACAGGAGCACATTGGCCAGGCGCTCACCGTGGAACTCTCCAAGGTCACTGATGCCAAGATCAAGACACGTATGCTTGAGCACCTCGCAAAAATCGATCAAGACCTGGCAGCTCAGGTCGCAGGGAGGGTTGGGATGCAGGCCCCCAAGGGCGAGTCGGCGACACGGGCAGGTAAGAGCAAGGGGTTGAGTCAGGAAGAAGGCCCGAAAGATTCCATCAAAAGCCGCAAGATCGCG
Source organism: Nitrospirales bacterium (assembly GCA_038200765.1). Lineage (GTDB taxonomy): Bacteria > Nitrospirota > Nitrospiria > Nitrospirales > Nitrospiraceae > Palsa-1315. The sequence continues at coordinate 5,810 of JBBRRK010000194.1, read as the reverse complement.
ATCCTGGCTGCAGATGGCGTGACGGCCGCTGATGTAAAGCGCATCTCAGCCGGTTTGAAAAAAGAAGGCGCCACCGTAGAAGTCATCGCCATGCGGCTCGGGGAGCTCAAGGGCGAGGTGAAAGTGGATAAGAGCTTCGCCACCGCAGACTCAATAATGTATGACGCCGTGTATGTACCCGGCGGAACAGAGTGTGTGACGGCGCTGCTGGGTGAGGAGAAAGCCCGTCGCTTTGTTCGTCAAGCCTACGATCATGGAAAAGCCTTGGCTGCCAGTGCCGAGGGAGCAAGTCTCTTCCAATCGGTAGGGGTCGGCGAGGCCCCGGGGATCGTCATGGAGAAGGGCGGCAATGACGGGATCAAATCCTTCATCTCGGCGATTGCGCAACATCGGCACTGGAATCGCCCCAAGTGATCGCGAAAGGGGACGTAAAAACGGCCATCATATACCCTGAGCCGCTGGGATAGGGAAATAGGGAATGGGTCGGGTACATTAAGAAACCGGACAAGTACAAACGATTCAGCGGGAGCGGATGGTCGATCAGACGATCGTTCAGGAACGTGTCGTTGAACGGCGACATGAAGGAGACGCTTGTGTTGGGATTCGGAGGTTTTACTTGGAGATCCCAGCTATGATAGTGCGGAGGGAGGAGCCATGAAGGCGAATCAGCCGGCACAGCACTCACGCTATATAGGAATATAACTCTGAAGAAATACATGCTCTAATTCCGATTATTTCGAGCAAAAAGTAACTGTAAAAACTTAGCATGGGGTGAGGTTACAATCACAATAATCTAGGAGGTGAAGCGATGATCATGTCAGAAGAAAAACAGGGTAGCGACAGTCAAGAAACTCACGAACACAGCGAGGGCAAAGTTGCCCGAACTATCGAGGAGCAGACGGCGAAGCTGCCTTCAGACCTGTGGTTATGGGCGGCGTTTGCCGCGATCGGCGGCGCAATGATCTTACACTACCAAGGAAAAAGAGAAGACGGTCTCTTTGTCGGTCAGTGGGTAGCCCCATTCCTGCTGTTCGGCGTGTACAATAAGTTGGTCAAAGTCGCGGGATATGATCGAACATCTTAGCGTTCATCATTTCCAAGTTGTGCATGACCGGGGTCGGCTCTCTTGAGCAGGGGCCCCGGTTCCCTTTCCAATACAGCAGTCGCTCGGTGTATGAGATGTACGAGCGGTCGTTGGGAGTATGCAGGCAACAAATGAACAGTGAGTTAAAGAAGCTATTCCTGACCGGAGCAATCAGCAGCCTCGCCGTGGCTGCAGCAGCCGCGGCTTGCGGGAAGGCAGACGGCCAGTCGGTCTGGAAACCGATCAACACGATCAGCCACATTCTGTGGGGAAGACGGTCAGCGGGTCAATCGCAGTTATCATTCAAATATACAGGTGCGGGTCTTCTTCTCAACGGCGTCGCTTGCGTATTTTGGGCCTGGGTGTATAGAGAATGGCAACGATCATTGGACAAACCTCCTTCTATTAGTGCTCTGTCTCAGGGTGGTTTCGCGGTGGCCGCACTGGCCTATCTGACCGATTATCATCTCGTTCCGACACGATTCACCCCTGGTTTTGAGTTAAGTCTCTCCCGCCGGAATTTTCCTTGGTTATACGCAACCCTCGCTGCCGGCTTGATTCTCCCGGAATGGATCGTTTCCAAACAGCCTGGTAGGCCGTCAGACATCGCCGGCGAGAGTGGGATCGAAGAGATGGAGGTCAAAGCTCAATCACTTCCAGGCCGAAAAGGTGAGCAATTGCTAAAGCGTTATCCCAAACCACATAAGCCCTGACAATTCTCACCACGAGAAATCACATAAACCGGTACGCTCACGTCCGTGCCATTAGGTACTCTCACCAGACACACGACCAGAATCTGACTGCGGTCGTGATCTAGGCTCATATGAAATCCATAAAAAACGTTCCGGATGGAGATCGTGTGCTGATCATCGGCGCTGGACTGGCAGGGCTTTGCTGCGCGCGGCATTTGACCGATCATGGAGTCGATTGCCTGATCCTGGAAGCGTCCGATAGGGTGGGAGGGCGTATCGGTACGGATCGAAGCGAAGGATTTTTGTTCGATCATGGGTTTCAAGTGTTGCAGAGCGCCTATCCGGAAGCCCGACGCATGCTGGATTTGAAGGCACTAGATGTTCAGCCCTTCGAAGCGGGAGCGCTGGTACGTTATGGCGGTCGATTTCATCGGATTGCCGACCCTTGGAGACAGCCGCTTGTTGCTCTTACAAACCTCTGGTCTCCGATTGGAACATTCCGCGACAAGATGAAGATGGGACTGCTGCGTTCACGCCTGCTCAGGTCCACGCTGGCGGAAATTTTTCAACAGCCGAATATTCCGCTGCATGAAGCTCTACGGCTTCAAGGATTCTCTTCATCGATCATTGAACGCTTCCTGCGCCCCTTATTTGCCGGAGTCTTTCTTGAAGAACGATTAGAGACTTCGCTCCGGATGTTTTCGTTCGTGTTTCGGATGTTTGCGCAGGGCACGACCGGACTGCCTGCGCAAGGTATGGGAGCGATAGCCGAGCAACTGGCCGACGGCCTCTGGCATCGGATTCGAACCAGTGCGCCGGTATCGGCCGTTGATGGTACGAATGTCACACTGTCCTCCGGCGAGCGGCTGTCAGGCAAGGCCGTCGTCGTTGCGACGGAGGCGCCTGCGGCGGCGCGATTGGTGCCGGGAATTCGAACGCCGTCTTCTCACAGCGTGACCTGCCTGTATTTTGCCGCTTCACAATCGCCGATTGAACAGCCGATTCTTGTCCTTAACGGAGAGGGTCGCGGACCCATCAACAATCTGTGCGTGCCGAGTCAAATCGCGTCGGCTTATGCTCCTCCCAACGCCGCCCTTGTATCCGTCACCGTGCTGGGTAATCCCGTGGCGGACGATCGACTTTTGGAACAGTCCGTTCGAGCACAACTGACCGATTGGTTCGGCGTGCAGGTAGCCAAGTGGCGATACCTCCGGTGTTACCGCATCCTCCATGCATTGCCCGGACAAGAGCCTGCCATGTTGGAACCGGCATCCAACATGCGTCACCATCAACCTGGGCTTTTGATCTGTGGTGACCATCGAGGGAACGCCACTATTCATGGAGCGATGCTTTCTGGACGGCGAGCAGCGGAGACCATTCTGGGAGGCTCAACGTCCACCATCGACGCATAATGCGGAGAATTTGATGATACAACCTGAGCATATCCGTCATCTGAATACGCGGCCGGTCCGAAAAGACGGCTAGGATGTGCTGTACTAGATGTAGCAGTCTCAGCGGCGCGGAGCGCAAAACGCGCTCGAGTATGCGGTTCAGAGAGCATTACACTGCATATACATCTTGTTTTCCCACCACAAAGACTCGATCGTGAGCCGACGGGGACACCTCGAAACCGCCGGCCAATCGTGAAAATGCGGGCAGCAACCCCAGAGAGTCGGAGATGATGAAGGCGGGCAACCGTATGCGATCTGGCCCACGGTCTAACGTAATCACAGGATGGACATGTCCAGCCCAATGGAAACCCCGGTCTTGCGTCAGTTCGCCGGGCGGCTGATGTTGGAAGAGGAAATCACCTATGCGCACACATTCACTCAGTTTGACGCTATTCCAGGCGGTCGGCCACCGCTTGGCCAAGCCGGCGTCGTGATTGCCGATCACCATCTCAATGCGTCCGGGATAGCCGGTCACCCAGGTAGCGAAGGCACGAACGATATCCTCTGTCACACCGGCAAGCGAATGCACGAGATCCCCTAAGAATAGTAAATTTCTAACGGACAACCGCTTTGTGAGGCTGGATAAGACGGATAGATCTTGTTGGATGGGGGCAGAGGGAAGCCATAGACCACGTTGTTGAAACGTCTCTGCTTTGCCGAAATGAGAATCGGCGACGACAAGAAGGCTTTGCGAGGGCCAAAACAAACACCGTTCGCACAATAGCTCAAACGATTCTCCTCGGACGAGAATCCGCATCTAGTCAAATACCTCGCGCTGAAGCCGGGCGATCCGCCGCTCGAACTTCTCGGTGGATAAACGCGAGCGAATCCGTTCTGTGTACAATGGGAATGCAAATGGCGTCAACCGCGTGATGGGCACATACAGGAATTCGTGATCGGCGATCCTCTGCATTACGGCCCGGAGTCGATCGAGTTCGAGCTGCAGCTCGCGGACCTCGCAATAGGCTTGCATGAGCAGTGGATGGTGTGGTTCGTACTCTCTAAACACATCGAACAGCAGCGAGGAGCTCATGTGCAAGTGACGGGCAGACTTGTGGGCCGAAGGCAGGCCTTGACGAATCAAACCGGCGACGCGTGCAATGTCGCGAAAGGCTCGCTTCGCGAGTTCGGGATAATTAAAAGAGCCCTGGATATCTGCATCTAAGTCGTCCACAGCCGTCAACGCCTCTCGAACGACTTCAGGACTGCCGGGCGGCTCCGAGGCCAACAGTTCAAATCCATGATTCGTAGCAGAAACGGCAATTGTGTTGGGACTGAGACGCGCCAATCGGTACGCTGCCAAATGACCCAACCCTTCGTTGACCGACAAGCCTTCCCATGTGTAGACGAACAGATGATGTCCTTCGCCCGTCCGGCAAGCCTCGACAAGCGTCTGCCGCGCGGTGGGAATACCAGATCGGGCGAGTTGAATCTTGGCAATGGGCAGCAGCGACGCAACCTCCGACGAGCGAGGTGCCGCCCCTTGCGCGGCTTGCAACAAATACTCAACGTTCTCCCTGAGATAGCGCGAGAGCGGCACGCTGAGAGGGAAGACCGTTCCCGTCCACACTGTTGCAAGACTGTGGCGCTGTCTTGCCGGCTTGACGTAAGCCACCATGTCCCGCGCTTGTACGAACTCCACGGTGCGGCCGGCGAACTGAATGACGTGGCCCGGACGTAACTTTGCGACAAAGGCCTCGTCGATCATGCCGAGCCTTTTCCCGCCTCGCATCTGCACGACGACGCTGCTGTCTGAGGAGATCGTGCCGATGTTCATCCTGTGCTCGCGAGCTAAGCTCGGCGAAGCGAAGCGGTAGCGTCCTCCGTCCAATTCGACTTTGCGAAATTCAGAATAGGCGGCGAGCGAGCCGCCCGAGCGGATGAACTGCAACGCCCAGATGAATTCGTCGTCCGTGACAGTGCGAAACGAATAGGCCGAGCGCACTTGTGCCAACAGCTCGACGGGATCGAATCCCTCGTCAAAGGCTGAGTTCAGCATGAACTGCACGAGCACATCAAGCGGCTTATGTCTTGGAGCCCGCTCTTCGATCACGCCGTCCTGGATGGCCTCGCGCACGGCCGAGGCTTCTAGAATTTCCATCACATTGGTCGGACAGAGCCGCACACGGGTGTCTTCACCGGGACGATGATAGGCCCGACCCGCGCGCTGAATCGCTCTAGCCACTGATTTGGCAGACCCGATCTGAATCACATCTTGCACCGGAGGAAAATCGACGCCTAGATCGAGCGACGAGGTGGAAACGACCAGCCGGAGGATTCCGCTCTTGATGTCGCCCTCCACGCGGTGGCGCTCCTCCTGATCCAATGAACCATGGTGCAAGGCCGTCGTCTTCGCCCAGTCCGGTTTCGCGCCCAGGATCGCCTGGTACCATCGTTCGGCGTGCGAGCGCGTGTTGGTGAACAGCAACGTGGTCTTATCAGGCTTGGGTTCTAACTCCAAGTGCAACACTACACGCCCGGTTGGGCTAAGGTGTTGCTATGTCGAACAATTGCTATACGCACATGACTGCCGACGAACGTGAAACGCTGAGCCTGGGACTGGCCCAAGGCGATTCGTTGCGA
>JBBRRK010000193.1:0-7797 GCA_038200765.1 Nitrospirales bacterium | reverse complement strand
GATAGCGACGCATAGCCGAATCGCTTCAATACTCGCTCAATGAATCCATAATGCCCCGCCTTGGGCACCGTGAGCGTCACGTCAGATGTCCCTGCCAGAAACGTCTTGACCTGCGCCACTGAGTGCAACTTCGCTTCATCCATGTCGATCACCATGCCGGGCATCATGACCGATTCAGACCGTCAGTCGCTCAGACTCATTTCCCGTTGGAAATACGCACCCCCCTTCAGACTCATTTCATAGTGGAAGAGGCTGCCTCTTGTACGGTCATAAAGCCCGTGTTACAGTTCTAGAGCCTCGCATACGGGGCATTCATTCACACGGATACTGCCTCTGTCTGACTTGGCTACCTCCGACCTCCTACACCGTTGTGCGATCATCCGTGACCAGCTGAGTCACGCTGGTCTCTTTCCGTCGTTGCCCGGACAGGCTTCGACCCCTGAAGCAGCCGCGGCCACAACGACCTGGCGCATTGCCGTCACACCGTTCCTTCTCACGAACGATCAAGTAGATTTTTTCCATCAACTCGGGCCGCAGCTCTTGTCCTTGTATCGAGCCCTGAACCGCCTCTATCTCGACAGTGTACGAGGTCTCCAACCAGCCTGGGTCGCGGGATACCTTGACCAAGGAAAACCGGAAGGTCTGCTGACATATAGCCGAATGAAACGGTTTCGCGATCAGCTTCCCGCGGTCATCCGACCAGACATCATCCCGACCCAGGACGGCATGGTGATCACCGAGCTCGACTCAGTCCCCGGCGGAATCGGTATGACCGCATGCCTCTCGACGCTCTATGCAGAGCGTGACGCCGGCGATGGTCTCTCACTTGTAGGAGGCCCCGAGGGGATGGTGCAGGGTTTTGCCGCCATGCTGAAGGCCCAGCTTGCCCAGCATACAGGATGTGTCGCGATTCTGATGTCGGAAGAAGCCAAAGACTATCGGCCTGAAATGACGTGGCTTGCGGCTCGACTTCGAGCGATCGGTCTCGACGCCTACTGCGTGGATCCTCGTCAGATTCGATTCACGGAAGAAGGCCTGCGGATCGCCGGCGAGAGCATGGATCAGCCGATCGCCTTGATCTACCGCTTCTATGAGTTATTCGACCTTCTGAACATTCCGAAATCTGAACTTGTTCAATATGCGGTCAAGAAGGACCGAGTTTCCGTCACGCCCCCATACAAGCCGGCGCTGGAAGAAAAGCTCACCTTTGCCCTCCTCCATCACCCAGCCTTGCAACCCTTCTGGGAACAGGCATTGGGCCGAGAGGTCTTCCTGCATCTGACCACCGTCATGCCCCGCACCTGGATTCTCGATCCTGCGCCGATCCCTCCATCCGCCACGATTCCTGGTTTGGCGATTGGGGGGCGGGCCGTGATGAACTGGCATGATCTGGCCACGGCCACCCAAAAAGAACGGCACTTCGTGATCAAACCATCGGGGTTTTCTGAGCTCGCTTGGGGCAGCCGAGGCGTATCGGTCGGACACGATATGCCACAGAACGAATGGGCCGGCGCGATCGACAAGGCCCTCGCCTCCTTTCCCCGAACACCCTATATCCTGCAGGAGTTTCACAAGGGTCGCCTGTACGAGCTCGACTACTTCGACCCGGTGACCAGCGAGATGAGCCGGATGTCCGGCCGCGCCAGGCTCTCACCCTATTATTTCGTGAGTGGCGAAAAGATCGAACTCGCTGGTATCCTGGCTACCATCTGCCCGGCGGATAAGAAAGTGATTCACGGGATGAAAGATGCGGTGATGGTCCCGTGCGCAGTCGCGCATGGGACTAATGTGTAATGTGACATGATGAATGAAACGGCTCAGGATCCTCCGGACAATCAGCTATTCAACATTACACATTGAGCATTAAAAATTATCATGGCACTCACTCTCTATCATGTGGCCTGGTGTCCCGACTGTGAGGTGGTGCGCCGGAAACTGGCGGACCTCCATGTCGAATACGAACACATCATCGTGCCCGACATTCGCCCGATGCGCACAGTGGTCAAAGAAGTCTCAGGTCAATATTATGTTCCAGTCCTCAAGGATGGAGACATCGTGCTGACGGAAACCGACGACATCCTCGATCATCTGGATCAGACGTACGGTCAGGAACGGATCCCGAACGACTAACAGGCTGCGGGATAACCACTGCAGGATCCTGATCCACTCGACAGTAAAGGAGACCGCATGGAAGCATGGAGACGCATACTCGCCGACAGTATTGTCAAACCGAAAGACTTAGCGGAGCGGCTCGGCGTCGATGCGAAGGAAATCGAGGCCATCGTCGGCGACTATCCGATGCGCATTACCCCCACGGTGATGGCGACGATCAAAGAAAAGGGCGACGCGATTTGGAAGCAAGTGGTCCCGGACGTCGCCGAAATGGACGACTTCGACGCGGAAGACGATCCACTCGAAGAAGATCTGATGAGTCCAGTCCCGCATCTTGTCCATCGCTATCCGGATCGTGTTCTGCTGATGGTGACGAATCAGTGCCCAATCTATTGCCGGTTCTGCACGAGAAAGCGGCTGGTCGGGAAACCGGGATTCCTCAAGAAGGGCGAGCTCGACCAGGCCATCGCCTACTTGCGCGAACATACTGAAGTGCGCGACGTCATTCTCTCCGGCGGCGACCCTCTGCTCCTGCCGGATCATTTGCTGGAGCGGATACTCAAGGCCCTGCGCACGATCCCGCATCTGGAGCTGATTCGCCTCGGCTCCCGGGTGCCCGGCACGTTGCCGGAACGGATCACCCCGGAACTCTGCGCGATCGTGAAGAAGTACCATCCGATCTATATGAACCTGCATTTCAATCACCCGGATGAACTCACTCCGGCAGTGAAAGCAGCTTGCGGGATGTTAGCCGATGCCGGAGTCCCCCTCGGCGCGCAGACCGTGCTGCTCAAAGGCGTCAACGACGATCCGGACATCATGAAGCGATTGATGCATCAGCTCCTGCTCGCGCGCATCAAACCCTACTATCTCTACCAAGCGGACCTGACCAAGGGCACCAATCACTTCCGCACCACGGTCGAAACGGGGTTGAATATCATCAAGTCTCTGCAGGGCCACACCAGCGGAATGGCCGTCCCACACTTCGTGATCGATGCGCCTGGCGGCGGCGGCAAGATCCCCTTGCTTCCCGGCGACTACATGGTGCACATGGATGCCGAGGGGGTGCTCTTGAAAAACTATGAGAACAAGGCCTTCCACTATCCTCAGCCGAAACAGGGATCCGCGCGCGAGCTGCCGATGGTCAGCGCAGGGACGTCATTGGGATCCTGTAGCACTGGAGAGCACGACGACCTGTGAGTACCAGAACCACGCAGGGCATTTTGCCCTACCAACACATTACACAGCTGATCGCGAGTGGTGCCATCCACGCCGACGTGCCGATCGAAGACCGGCAGATCCAGCCGGCCAGTCTCGATCTGCGACTCGGACGCAAGGCCTATCGATTGATCAGCAGCTTCCTGCCGGAGTTGTCCGAGATCACGAGCCGACTCAACGTTCTGGACTTCTACCAGTCCGACCTCGTGATGTACGAGATGGACCTGACTGAGGGGGCCATTCTTGAGAAAGGCCACGTCTATTTGGTGCCGCTCTTGGAACGTCTATCGTTACCCAAGACCCTCCGGGCCCGGACCAATCCAAAAAGTACGACCGGACGACTAGACGTCTTTACCCGCGTTGTCACGGATCTCAACACTGGTTTTGATGAAATCCGACCCGGCTATTCCGGTCCCCTTTATCTCGAAATCGTTCCGCGCTCGTTCGCCATCAAGGTGAAAACCGGGTACTCCCTCAATCAAATTCGCTTCGTGCGCGGCAATGCCACCGTGTCGGACCGCTCACTCCAGACGCTCCACACGCGAGAGCCCTTGCTCTACCACAATCTCCCGACGAAGCATGCGCTGGGCGCCCGTGATCTCCGCACGGACCGCGGCCTGTTTCTCCGCATCGATCTGAAGGGAGACGACCGGAATACCTTGCCGATTATCGGCTATCGGGCAAAGAAAAATAGTCACGTCATCGATCTGTCGAAGGTCGGCCACTATGCCGCGCTCGATTTTTGGGAACCCCTCTACCGCCACCGCCAGGACAGTCTTCTCTTGGAACCGGAGGAATTTTACATTCTCGCGTCGAAAGAGCGAATCCGCGTGCCCGCCGGCTATGCGGCCGAAATGGTCGCGTTCGAAGCAGCCTGTGGCGAGTTACGGACCCACTACGCCGGGTTTTTCGATCCGGGGTTTGGGTATGGCCGCGGCGAGTTGCACGGCACCCAAGTCGTCTTGGAAGTTCGCCCCCACGACGTACCCTTCCTGATCCATGATGGACAAACCTTCTTTAAGGTTGTATACGACAGGATGCTCGCACGCCCCAGTCAGCTCTATGGCACGGCACTCGGGTCCTCATATCAGCGCCAAGGGCTGACCCTGAGCAAACATTTTAAGGCCTAGCCTGATGCTCAATATCCGTGAAGGGTATCTTGTGCAGCATCGCTCGCTCTTGATTCGAACGTTTCACGTTTCAGAAACAGATAGGAACCAGCTGACCATGCCGCCAGATCCGACGAACGAGCCGGAGCGCCGCGAGCCAGAGGAGGACTCCGGGGGCGACAACCAGATGCGCGTCGCCGGGATGATCATAGGCACCGCCCTCATTTTCATCGGCTTCCTCGACGTGTTTCTCTCGATCAGCGGGGGATTCGAGATCGACGTCATTCCCTTCTTGATTTATTTCGGCGGGGTCGCCGTGTGGGCCAATGCGGTCGTCGAAAACGCAACCATCCGCTACAGCCTCATTGGCGGCGCCCTCCTGCTCGCAGCCGTCTTCTTCCAGTATGGGGAAGTCCTCTTCTGGCACAAGCAAGTGCTGTTTTGGTCCACCGTGGTGGTAGTGATGTATTTCATGTTCTACGAACCGAAAAAACCAACCTAGCAGGATGCTCAAACAATCCGCCAGCTTCGTTCTCGCATCGCTCAGACCCTCAACGTACCCCAGAGGGTACGCCTCGGCCCTTCACTCGCTGCGGCCTTGCTGGACGGACTGTTTGAGCATCCTGGAGGAATACGCTCCTGTTGTGCCTCGGGTACAGCCCATCGAAACTCGTGTACGTTGACATCAATTCTCACATCTTATTGACCTGTCATGGCGATGCCGATTTCGGTCATCATCCCCACACTGAACGAAGAACTGACAATCACAGCGACACTCGCACACACCGCCTCGCTCGGCTTCGATGAACTCATCGTGGTCGATGGAGGAAGCACCGATGAGACTCCCGCACGCCTCGCATCATACCGACTCAGCACGCAGTCCTCAGCCCTCAGTCCTGTCCAATGGATGACGGCCCCCTGCGGGCGCGCCCGGCAAATGAACGACGGCGCAAAGGCCAGCCGCGGAGAAATTTTATTGTTTCTCCATGCCGACACGCAGCTTCCAGCCGATGCCCAAACAGTGATCAGCACGGCACTGGCTGATCGACGGATGGTGGGGGGGCGGTTCAATGTCCGGTTCGATCGTCCATCGATGTGGGGAACCGTCATCAGCAGGACGATGAACTGGCGATCGAGACTGAGCGGCATCGCGACCGGCGATCAGGCCCTCTTCGTACGCCGCTCTATCTTCGAGCAGATGGGAGGTTTTGCCGACATGCCGTTGATGGAGGACATCGAGTTTTCCCGCAGACTCAAACGGAAGGGATCGACCGCGGCCCTGGCCGCAACCGTGACCACCTCGTTTCGTCGCTGGGAACAGCAGGGACCCTTGCGAACGATCCTCTTGATGTGGACCTTACGGTTCCTGTATTGGATCGGCATTCGGTCTCACACACTCAGTCGTTGGTATGGATTGGTGAGGTAAATCATGACGCAGCCTTTGGCTCAGAATCCCGACAAGTCCAGCCTTACGCCTCACGCGGCTCTCGTGATCTTCGCCAAAGCCCCGATCCCAGGCGAGGTCAAGACGCGGCTCTGCCCGCCGCTGACGCCGGATGAGGCGGCGACCCTGCACGGCAGCTTTGTCCTCGACATGCTGGAACGGACCAAGCTCGCCGTCGCGAAACTTCAGCTCCCCTTCCATCGATACTTGGCCTGCGCGCCTTCCTCGGAGCTGGTGTTTTTCAAAATTATGGAAGAACGGCAAGGCGTCCGCCTGTTGGATCAAGTCGGAGAAGATCTGGGTCAGCGTATGCACCATACCTTTCTCGACCTCTTCGCCAAAGACTATACGCAAGTCATACTCGTGGGAACCGACGTCCCCACCTTGCCTCTGTCGATTTATCAGGAAGCGCTCGCGATGCTGAGCCGCTCGGACGTGGTCTTGGGGCCGGCCCTTGATGGAGGCTACTATCTCATTGGCCTCAAGCAGCCGAGAGAACAACTCTTTACCGGAGTGCCCTGGTCCACCGATCAAGTCCTCGCCGTCACACAGCAGAAGGCCAAGACACTGGGCTTATCTGTCAACCTCACTACTAGTTGGCGCGACGTGGATACGATCACAGACTTACAGTCGCTCATCACAGAGTGCCGAGAGGATAACGAGCAGCCCAAACAAAACAGGACCTTCTCCATGCGAACAGCCGGAACCTTACAGCTACTCGCGACCAGACTCAAAACTCGATAAGATAGGCGATCAGCCACATCGACGACGAAAGGGGTCACCTATATGGCAGAGCGAGTGGCACTCATCACCGGTGGGGCCAAAGGTATTGGACGGGGAATCGCGCTCGACCTGGCGGCACAACAGTGGTCGGTTGCCATCTGCTACCGCACGAGCGAAGCAGAAGCTCAACAGACTGCTCTCGCCATCACCCAACGAGGCGGGCAAGCACTGGCCGTGCGTTGCGACGTATCGAAGCCGACAGCCGCGAAGGATCTCGTTGCCCAGGTTGAACAGCGCTGGGGACATATCGACGCCCTGATCAATGGCGCCGGCCCCTACCATCGTGTGAACCTGTTCGACGAAACTGTCGAGGGCTGGACCGAGATGTTCGACGGCAATCTCCATCCAATCTTCTATCTGGCACGAGCCGTCGCGCCAGGCATGAAGGCTCGCAAATCAGGGCGCATCATCAGCTTTAGTATGGCCAACGCCGATCAGATGATTTCACAGCCGGACGTCACGGCCCATTACATTGCCAAGGCCGGCGTCTTAATTCTGACTCGCACACTGGCCAAATTGCTGGCGCCGCACGGAATTACCGTCAATACCATCTCACCTGGCTTCATCGATTCAGGCAGCGCGCCACCGGAAGAACTCGCAGGCATGACCAAGCGCATCCCCGCCGGCTACATCGGAACGGTAGATGATACCGTGGCCGCAGTGCGCTATCTCCTCAGCGACGAGGCTCGCTACGTGAATGGAGCAAACATCCAAATCAGTGGGGCATGGGGAGTATGAGGGGTGGCCTGGTTGGTTCCCCGTGCTCACGGAACCCCCACGATGAAACGGTGGTCGTTCGACGTGCGCAGTTGGGAACCAAACCAGGCCACCCCTTGAAGAGAAACGAGCGAGCTTGGAAGGATCATTCAGAAGGATGAGGGTCGTTCGATGCGCGCAGTTGAGCCAAGACCGTCCAGCCTTCTTGAAATGACGAAGAAGGAAGACATGAGGGAGGTCTTATGAAATCAGAAGAAGAGCGGACAGCACACGGTCGGTTTGTTCAAGCCCTCCAGCACGAACATATCACTTGTCCCAAGCCCGGATGCGGCGGGCCAATGGATGTCACCGACCACACTCCCCATCTCGCCCGTATCAAGACGTATGAAGCCGAATGTAAGCAATGTCATACGA
>JBBRRK010000192.1:0-7819 GCA_038200765.1 Nitrospirales bacterium | reverse complement strand
CACAGGTTATGCCTCCCCCCGCTATCTCCAACGTTCCCCCATCGCCTCCCTGAAAATCCCCCAGTGGTTCGTCGCCCGCAGGGGCGACGACCCCAAGAGCTTGGAAATTATCCACACCATCATTTCACTCGCCCAAACATTGGGAGCCAAGGTCATCGCCGAGGGAGCGGAAACCGCAGAGCAGGTCGCTCTCCTCAAAGCCTGGAAATGCCAATATGCCCAAGGCTACTATTTCTCCAAGCCATTGCCCTCAGCGGCAGCAGAAAAACTGCTTACAGACGGTTAAAAAGGTCTGTCTGGTCTATTCGGTCTGTCCCGTCTATCCGGTTTAACCAAACACGGAATAGACCAGAGAGACAGGAGAGACCGGACAGACAGGATCGCTTCAGATTCCAGAGAGTTCGTTGCCGTTCCCCTATTCTACTTTCTGCTATAATTCTCCCCCCTTATTCGGTGGCTTCTCTGATGGGGGATCTGTTCATCGCGATGGTCTCTCAACACGATCCGAAACTTGCACAACAGCTCGTGCTCGACGAGCTGTTTGATCTATCGCTCTACAAGGCGCTCCGTGTGGTGACACAGTCGGATGTGCACCACACCCTCAATGAACTGATCAAGGTAGAAACCGTTCACCTGGCCTTCTGGCAGAAGTTCTTCAATCTTACGCTCAACGAGTTGAACCTCGGACGGCGGATCAAACTTTCCGTCATGATGCTGGTCTGCGGGATCTTCGGCTCGATCGCCGTCCATCTGGTGCTTGAGGCCATCGAGGTCCATGGCGTGCGCAAATATCTGGCACTATGGCGCGAGTATCAAGGGAAACCACTCGGTGAAGCCTTGCGCGGCATTTTGATGGATGAGTTCAAGCACGAGGACGTGCTCGTCACGGAATTGACGAAGCGGAAAATCAACCCGGAAAGGATTCGCAATGTTTTCCTGGGACTCAACGACGGCTTGGTGGAAATTCTCGGCGCAGTGAGCGGTTTCTTTGGCGCGTTCGGCAGCGCCAGGCTGGTCTTGATTGCCGCATCGACGACAGCTGTAGCCGGTGCCCTGTCGATGGCCGCCGGTTCGTTCTTGGCATTGAATAGCGAAAAAGAGGTGCAGGCGATCGAGATTGCCAGAAAAGTCTTCTTGGGTGAAAAATCGGACGTCACACCCATGGAAGAATCGCCGCTGGGATCGGCTCTGGTGGTGGGGGTGGCCTATATCACCGGCGCATTGGTGCCGGTGCTGCCGATCTTAGTCGGCGCACAAGATGCGCTCTTCTCCGTTTTCACCGCCGGCCTTATGGTCGTGCTCGTCTCAACGATTCTGGCATTCCTATCCGGCATGGACATCACACGACGGATCGTGCTGAACCTGGTCATTATCACGCTGGCTGTCAGCGTGAGCTATGCGATTGGATTGGCAGCGAAGCACTTCTGGGGGATTGAGGTTTAACAGAATTCCGGCCTGCAGGATGCTCAAAACGTTCGTCCGGCAAGGCCGCAGGCGAATCGAAACCGGAGGCGTACCCCCAAGAGGCACGTTGAGGATTTCGATGAGTCGAGAACGAAGCTGAAAGGCTTTTTGAGCAACCTGCGCTAGCGACTGTGGACCATCGGCAACTCACGCGAGCCTTCTGCTTCCTGTTGAATACGTATCCGTTCCAGCCGCGACTCTTCCACCACGCTGTGGAGCATCTCATCCGTCATCTGTGTCAACTCTGCCGCAGCATCTTTCAACTGCCCATGTTCGACCGCTCGCGAAAGCACCTCGGCCTTTGTGGCGCCTTTACCTTTTCCCAAGAACGGCTTGATGATGAGGTAGGCCACATCCCGCGCCGGCATGAAACGGAGAAACCGCCGAAGCAACCGGAACGTCTGAAGGGGATAGTGCAGGAGCTTGTACACGAACAGCCGCTTAAGCCCTTGACGGCGAACCTCGTTGATCACTTCACCGGACAAGCAGGTCGGATCGATCGTAGAACATTTGAAATACTTGTACCAATCGGTCGTTTCGCTGACCAGCCCGCGCTTCACATATTCCTGCCAGAGCGGGGTTCCCCGATACACACAGAGTCGATTGAATCCGAAGGTGTCGAGCGGCAGCTTGGAGGCCAGGTCGAACGTCGCGTTCATGTCTTCAACCGTTTCATCGGGATTGCCCACGGTGAAGAAGCCGTGCACGATCTCGATACCGGCCTGCTTGGCGTTCTTGACTGCGGTGGCCACTTCCTCCAACGTCTGTTCTTTCTTGAGACGATCGAGAATTTTCTGACTCCCGCTTTCAATCCCGAACATAACCGTCCTGCAATGGGCCTTGGCCATGGCAGGAAATAAATGCTGGGCGACCGAGTCCACGCGCCCTTCGATGCCCCATTGGATCGAGAGCTTCTCGTCCATGACGCCTTGGCAAATCGCCTCGATCCGCTTGGGTTGGAGCAAGAAATGGTCGTCGACAAAATAGACGGACCCGTAGCCGCATTCTTCGAGGTACTTCAGCTCCTTCACCACATGCTGAGCGCTCCGAGCTCGCCACTTGCCTTCGTTGAAAATCGGAATGTCGCAGAACACGCAGGGCCACGGGCAGCCTCGGGAAGTTTGCATCGTCGTGAACCGCTCCATCGAAAGCACAGCCGGCACGTCGAGCGGCATCGACTCGATAAAGTCGAGCGGAAGGCCTTCGCGATCGGGGAACGGCCACTGATCCAAATGGCGCTCCATTGGTCGGCCGGAGTTCTGTACGACCTTGCCGTCCTTGGCCCAGGTCAGCCCAGCCACACCGGACGGGTCGTCGAACCGTTCAAGCAGATCGAGGAGCAACTGTTCACCGTCTCCCTTGCAGATAAAATCCACTTCAGGGCACTGCAGTTTAACCAATGCGGCGTTCAAACTCGCAAACACGCCTCCAAAGGCCAGCTTGACCTTCGAGTTGGCGGCGCGAATCTGACGGGCCAGGATCTTCGCGTAGGGATAGCTCGTGGTACTGAGAAAACTGAGACCGATCAGGGCCGGTTGTTGCCGGTTGATTTCCTCGAGGATCACCTCGTTCGGCGTGTCAGGGTTCGCCTGATCGAACATCACACACTCATGGCCGGCCTGTTTGAGGACCGATGAGAGGGACATGATCCCGATGGGCGGGAATCCCATCACCCTGATACGGCCATTTTTTGCGCGCGTTTTCGCCGGGAGGGCGTAGAACTGAGGGTCGCGTACGTGGATGAGAAATACTCGCATGGGGTTACCCTAACACGAATAACATGGTAGGAGAAGGGAAATTAGGTGGCTCTTCTGGGGAGAAGACCAAATAGGGCCGAGCCTAAGCAAGCGAGGAGGCTAAGGTCGAGGTTGAGCGAAGATATGCTGCTCTTTATTCAGGCTGAGCCTTGACCTTCCCAAAAACTAGCGGAATTTTTTAGTATCCTTCAAAAATGCGAAGTGGGAATGGGTGATTGATCACACCATCTCTACATCCTGATTGCCTGATCCAACAAAACGGAACTCTTATTTACCGGCCCAGCGCCGCTTTTACCGCATTGACAAGCTCATGAAGCCACACCGCAATCCACTTCAAAAATGGAATGAGGGCCCTCCGACCACGTGTATCGTATTGAGTGTGAGCCTGTCCGACAAATCTCCTCCTGCCAGTTGAAACTTTAGCGTATGCGAAGCATGAGTAATTTTTGCTTCTCCAAACAAGGCGATGTGCTTAGAGAGAAACACCTTTGCCCCTCCAAGCGCCTGAAATGCGGCCGATGGAGCTGCACGAATTCTCGATCCCAACTCATATCTGAGTCCTTCCACCCCTCCACCAATACCGAGGTAGGGAAACCACCTTCCGTTCGGCAACTCAGGGGTGACGCCCATTGGCAGACGAGCTAGAAAATTGACACCTATGAAGTTCGCGCTGAGGTTAACTGCGTTGGTTCCAGCCAGCCCACCCGTTGTAGTCGTCAGTATTTGGCCTGCCTTTTGGTCTGGATGAAAATTCGTGAAGTCGAATTCAACACCTAAATCGAGTCCCAAGTTTTTTCTCGGGACTGTGAACCATACTCCCGCCTTCCCGCCGATTGAAGCCGAGTTGGAAAGCTCCACATCATTCACCGTCCGGTTCCTTAGGCCACTTTCAGTGACGTCGGTCTTGAAGGGTAATGCGACACCACCGAAGAGAGAGATATAAACATCGGTCGGCCTGAGCTGAACGACCTCTTCTCCTTTAGCTGACTCGGAGAACACAAGTATGCAGGCCATAAGAATTACGGCAGAAACAGTCGCCCTCACATGCCACCCCCCAGGTTGAAGCATCTATGATGACGCAGCCATTTTCAGGAATACCAATTCTTCTTCGCGAAGAGATCAAGGCAGGTGGGCATTGCTCTACTTACTCGGATAAACTCGCCTCGGGTTATAGAACCCGAGGCATATCTACACAGATGTGCATGTCTTGGCCAAGCGGTTTAGGTTCGACTATACCTCACGAATGAAACAAGGGGATTTTCAGCGTCCCAGAGCCTGTTTGACCGCATTGCCGATCTCAGCCGGGTTCTTCACCACTCGGACACCCGCTGCTTCCAAGCTCTTCATCTTCTCTGTTGCCGTGCCCTTCCCACCAGAAATGATAGCACCGGCATGGCCCATGCGGCGACCTGGCGGGGCCGTGATTCCGGCGATGAAGCTCACAACCGGTTTCTTCACCTGCTCCTTGATGAACTCAGCGGCTTTCTCTTCCGCATCGCCGCCGATTTCGCCGATCATCACGATCGCGTGAGTCTCGGGATCTTTCTCGAACAATGCCAATATATCGACAAAGCCTGTGCCATTGACTGGATCGCCGCCAATGCCGACGCACGTCGTCTCACCTAACCCAAGCGTCGAGAGCTGATGGACAGCCTCGTACGTGAGGGTCCCGCTGCGTGACACGACGCCCACTACACCCTTCTTATGGATGAAGCCAGGCATAATGCCGATCTTTGCTTCATCGACCGTGATGACGCCGGGGCAGTTGGGTCCGACCAGGCGGACATCGCGGCCATAGAGCGCGCGCTTGACCTTCACCATATCGTTCACCGGGATGCCTTCGGTAATGCAGATAATCAGCTTCACGCCCGCATCGGCGGCTTCCAAAATCGCATCGGCGCAAAACGGCGGAGGCACAAAGATCAGCGAGGTGTCGCACTGTGATCTCTTCACCGCATCGCGCACCGTATTGAAAACCGGAATACCTTCGACCTCTTGCCCCGCCTTACCAGGCGTCACGCCCGCAACGACCTGCGTCCCGTAGGCCTTGCATTGCATCGCATGGAACGAGCCTTCCTTGCCCGTGATCCCCTGCACCACCACACGCGTGTTCTTATTCGCCAGAATAGACATACAGTAATCCCTTTACCGACTCATGTTTCTAACAGGTTGCCGAGAAACTCGGCTTTGGTTCAACAAGCCGCCGTACTCTCACGCGCGGCATGGCACAAGAACAGCTCGCAGAAGGCTCAAAAAAGCTGTCCACGATCCGTCACACGGTGAAAGGTTTCGGAGAAAGAGTAGTCGGCTGTCTTACATTTCACCTTTTACGTCTTGCTTTCACGACTCTTACGCACAACGTGAGCATGCTGCAGGCAGAACGTTCAGCATCCTGCTAAAAGAAGCCCTTGCGGCGCGCTTCCTCAATAGTGACTCGATGGATGTCGTATTGAGCCTTATCTATGACCGCATTGGGGCCATCCACAAACGGCATCGCAAACAGAAGGAAAAACTGAACCCATGATCCGAGTCCCTCGGTCTTGACAATAGTCCCGATCACTTTCTGTTGACGATCTTTGTATGTGGTGTTCGCGATCACATCTTGCGACACGACGCCGGGAATCATCGTCAGCGTGAGCGCAGAAATGACACCAGACCATGACAGTCCATCACTCCCCTCACCAACGATAATGTCAGCCTTGAGATCCGTCTGCTCACCCGTGGTAACAACCGAGGAAAAAATCCCCGACTCAGTGTACGCCTTGACCGCCTGCGCACGCACATCTTCTGCAGCATCCGAACGTATTTCCTGACTGGCGCCCCCTTGATACCCCGCCTCAATCACGTGAAGTGCGATAGATTTCTTCACCTGTTGGCTCGAGTGTGGCGGCCATTGAGTAGGCGGCTTCACATTCCCATCCCGGACCATCATGCATCCGGGAGAACCGACCAGGAACAAAACCAGCGCGAGCATTGCTGAACGCATATCGTGTTACGCCGCCTTCCTTGTTACCCCTCTATCACCACCCGCGTATTCCTGTTAACAAGAATGTTCACAATTCCGTCTTTCTCAACCACAGCGGAAAGGGTTCTCGTCACGTATGGGAGGTACGGGGTTACGTTCCCACTGTGCGCATCGACCGAGCACAGAGGTTAGCCCTGTGCCTCTACAACCCTATGCCGCTTTCCCCGTCAACTTCACAATTTTTTGCGCCGCCTCCCACAAATCGTTCGCCACTTCCAGCTTGAGGCCGGATTCCGCCAACAGCTTACGACCTTCGTCTGCGTTTGTTCCCTGCAGCCTGACGACCAACGGCACGTTGATCTTCACTTCTTTGGCCGCTTCGATGACGCCATGGGCAATCCGTTCGCAACGAACAATGCCGCCGAAGATATTGATGAAGATGCCCTTCACGTTCGGATCTTTCAGCAGGATCCGAAAGCCTGCCGCCACCGTTTCTTTCGTCGCGCCGCCGCCGACATCCAGGAAGTTCGCCGGCTCGCTGCCGGCCAGCTTGATGACGTCCATCGTCGCCATGGCAAGGCCCGCGCCGTTCACCATGCAGCCGATGTTCCCGTCGAGCTTGATGTAGTTCAGATTGTTTTCTCCTGCTTCGATCTCAAGCGGATCTTCTTCGTGAAGATCACGCATCTGCTGCACATCGGCGTGCCGGAACAGCGCGTTATCGTCGAAGGAGACCTTGCCGTCCAGTGCGATCAGTTTCTTGTCGCTGGTAATGACCAGCGGATTGATCTCTACCATGGCCGCATTCTTTTCCATGAACAGGCGATAGAGGTTCCCGAGCATCTGAATGAAGGGATTCACGACGGCCGGTTCTATCGCAGGAAGCCCAAGCGCGAAGGCGATGTTCCGCCCGTTATAGGATTGAAACCCGATAGCCGGGTCGATCGCTTCCCGGATGATCTTCTCCGGTGTGTTAGCGGCGACGACTTCGATCTCCATCC
Source organism: Nitrospirales bacterium (assembly GCA_038200765.1). GTDB lineage: Bacteria > Nitrospirota > Nitrospiria > Nitrospirales > Nitrospiraceae > Palsa-1315. The sequence continues at coordinate 632 of JBBRRK010000192.1, read as the reverse complement.
CGCCTTCGGTGCTCGCGATAAACACGGGCCATCCGCTATCCCGATCGACAAGGAGGCTGAGATAAAGTTCTTTGGCGATGCCCGCTCCTTCTTCGATCAGCAGCCGCCGCACTTCCCGCCCCTTGGGGCCGGTTTGGTGGGTAACGAGGGTCTTGCCGATCAGTTCCTTGACCAGACCGGGAACAGCCGCCTTGTCCTTCGTAATTTTGACGCCGCCGGCCTTGCCTCGACCTCCTGCGTGAATCTGCGCCTTGACGACAAACACGGGGGTATTCAGCTCTGCGGCCCAGGCCGCTCCCGCCTCGGGCGAGGTAATCTCTCTCCCGCGCGGAACTGGAATCCCAAACTGCCCGAACAACTGCTTCGCCTGAAACTCATGAACGTTCATATCACTCCTTCTTGTCGCTTCAGTGCTGAGTGGTGGAAAAATTCCTTCTCAGCGCTCAGCACTCGCTCCTTCATTATTCTGGTTCTTCTCCTCGCCGAGTGGATGATTTCGGCCTGATTGCATATCGGGTCCAGCATGCAGGTGAGGACTTTCAGGCGCAGGTACTCCTCGTCGCGTAAGCCGTAGCTCCGCCGCTGAATGACGCGGATCTTGTGGTTCATGCCCTCGACGAATCCTAAGGCGA
>JBBRRK010000191.1:0-7849 GCA_038200765.1 Nitrospirales bacterium | reverse complement strand
GTTTGTGCCGACTATGGACGAAGGGTCAATCGTAGTGAATCTGATGCGGCTCCCGAGCATCAGTCTGACCGAATCGCTGAAAATTGCAGGGGACGTCGAACGGGTGTTGTTGGAGATCCCGGACGTGCGCTCCGTGGTGTCGCGCACGGGAGCCAACGAACTGGGGACGGATCCGATGGGCATGGAACTCAGCGATATGTACGTCTTGCTCAAGCCCGATTCCGAGTGGCAGGCACAGTCCAAAGCCGACATTGAAGAGCAGGTCCGTCAACGGCTGGCACAAGTGCCCGGTATCGCGTTCGGGTTGTCGCAGCCGATTGCCATGCGTGTCGATGAACTGGTGTCGGGGGTCCGGTCCCAGGTCGCGGTCAAATTGTTCGGCGAAGATCTTGAGACGTTGCGCATGAAGGCAGACGAAATCGCCCGGGAGCTGCGGCAGGTGCGCGGCATGGCTGATATCCGGGTCGAGCAGGTGTCGGGCCTCTACTATTTGAAGCTCGATATCGACCGTGCCAGGATCGCGCGGCACGGCATCAACGTGGCGGAGATCACGGAAGTGATTGAAGCCATCGGTGGTGGAATTGCCGCCGGGGAGGTGTTCGAAGGGCAATGGCGCTTTCCGATCATGGTGCGATTTCCAGATGCGCAGCGCACCGATGTGGAGACGATCGCGGCGCTGTACGTGACGGCCCCGGACGGGTCCCGCATTCCACTTCGTGAGCTGGCCGACATTCGAATTGTGGACGGGCCGGCCCAGATCAGCCGTGAGCATGCGAGCCGCCGGATCGTCATCGAGGCGAACGTGGTTGGGCGCGATCTGGTCGGCGCGGTCGAAGAGGCACAGACGGCAGTGTCCCGTCAGGTACAGCTCCCCCCCGGGTACTATGTGACCTGGGGTGGCCAATTCGAAAACCAACAGAAGGCCATGGCACGCCTGGCCGTTGTGGTGCCCTTGGTCATTGGACTAATCTTCCTGCTCCTCTATTTTACGTTCGGAAACTTCAGGCAAGCCGCGCTGATCCTGCTCGCGATTCCGTTTGCGATGATCGGCGGCCTGCTGGCGCTGTGGTTCGGCGGGCTCTATCTCTCCGTGCCGGCCTCCGTCGGCTTCATTGCCTTGTTCGGTGTCGCGGTGCTCAATGGAGTCGTGAAAATTGCCTATATCAACCAACTCCGGGATCAGGGGATGTCATTGGACGAGGCGGTGCTGACCGGCATGGTCCTGCGGTTGCGCCCTGTCTTGATGACCGCAGTGGTGGCGATGATGGCGCTCATTCCCCTGCTGTTGGCCACTGGCCCCGGCTCCGAAATACAGCGGCCGCTTGCCATAGTCGTAATCGGAGGGTTGTTTTCGTCGACCGCCTTGATCCTTGTAGTGATGCCGGTGTTGTATCGGTGGATGGAACAAAAAATTGTTCAACGGCGCGACGCGGACTCTCCAACGCGTGCTCCACGGTTGGAGACGGAAGCGATACCATGACCTGTGAGGAGGTCCATCTTGCTTCGCACTCAGTGATAGTGGTGGGCCACCAACATGGGAACCGAGGTCCAGCGGCCCCTCGCCATAGTCGTCATAGGGGGACTGTTTCCTCAACGGTGTTAACCTTGATCGTCATCCCTGCAGTCTATGACAGAATCGGTGAGAGACATTCCAGGAAAATCCAAGGGACTGAGTAGACAATTAGCGGAGCATTGATGACAGATGCGTAAGCACGAGTCTCACCACCATAGCCCGTCTGACGCGTCGATTCACGCAGAGGACACACACGGGCACACTCATGGGACGATCGATCCCGCGCTTTTTACGACGCAACGGGGGATGTGGGCCGTGAAATGGTCATTTCTCGGATTGGCCGCCACGGCCCTGTTGCAGGTTCTGATCGTAGGGCTCACGGGGAGCGTCGCACTGCTGGCCGACACTATTCATAACCTCGGAGACGCGCTGACGGCTATTCCGCTTTGGATAGCATTCAGGCTCGGACAATGGAAACCTACCCGGCGATTCACTTACGGGTACGGGCGTGTCGAAGACGTAGCCGGGGTGGTGATCGTCGGCATCATTTTGCTCAGCGCTCTGATCACTGGCTATCTTTCCGTGGAGCGGCTGCTTCACCCCCAGCCGATTTCCTATGTGGGAGCGGTGATCGTCGCCTCACTGATTGGTTTCGTGGGCAATGAGGCGGTGGCGATCTTTCGCATCCGAGTAGGCGAAGAGATCGGCAGCACCGCGCTCATCGCCGATGGCTACCACGCCCGGGCCGATGGCTTGACAAGTTTATCGGTCTTATTGGGTGCTGTAGGGGTCTGGCTGGGGTATGCGTTGGCGGATCCGATTGTGGGCCTTGTCATCACGGTGGTCATCGTTAGCATCGTATGGCAATCCGGCAAAGCCGTCTTCACGCGACTGCTGGACGGGATTGATCCCGAGGTCATTGATGAGATTACGCATGCGGTTCATCACACTTCAGGGGTCTGCGATGTCAGCGAGGTCCGAGTCAGATGGTTGGGCCATCGGCTCCAGGCCGAGGTCAATGTTGCGGTGAGGGCCGATCTCTCGGTGGAACAAGGCCATGACATTGCCAAGGAGGTGCGCCACAATCTCCTGCATGAACTGCGGTACCTCTCTAATGCTACCATTCATATTGACCCGGCCACGGCTTCTGGCGAAGTGCATCATGCTATTGCCAACCACGCTCATGATCAATTGCCTCCCCATTCGCATTAAGGATTGGAGCCACGGCACACGCTGAACATCCAACGGGTGTCGATCAAAAGGAGGATGGTTCATTTCTGAGTGAGGCATTGGAGGGCTCTTGCAAGACTCGCGACAAGATAGAACCCAACAACGACAAAATCTATTGATCGTCCTTCTGATGACTGGAACGTTTATGGTCATCGAGGTGGTCGGCGGTCTGTTCACGGGTAGTTTAGCGTTGTTGGCGGATGCAGGCCATATGCTGACGGATATCGCGGCGCTTGGACTCAGTGTTTTTGCCATGAGGATGGCGGCGAAACCGTCGACGCCGGAGAAAAGCTACGGGTATCACCGCGCCGAGATCCTTGCCGCTGTCACCAACGCCGTGGTGCTGTTGTTACTGGCCATCTGGATTCTCTACGAGGCGTACCGGCGTGTATTCGAACCGCCCCACGTGCTTGGCATTCCGATGTTATTTATCGGACTCGTTGGCCTCGCCGTGAATGTCGCAAGCATGAAGCTGCTCGCTGATGAATCCGTGGCAAGTCTGAATGTTCGCAGTGCCTATCTCGAAGTGCTCAGCGATGCAATCAGTTCGTTCGGGGTTATTCTCGGCGGGGGCATCATCTGGATGACTGGTTGGGTGCTCATTGATCCTCTCCTGAGCGCTGGTATCAGTATCTTTATCGTCTGGCGCACGTGGGGACTTCTCTCTCAAGCCGTGCATGTGCTCATGGAAGGAGTGCCGACCCACTTGAACGCCAAAGCGGTTGGACAAACCATGGCCGGCATGCCCGGCGTGAAAGAGATTCATGATCTTCATATTTGGACCATTACATCCGGCCTGGACGCCCTCAGTGCCCACGTGGTGGTCTCTGCTGGGGAGGATCGTGATGTAGTGTTGGGCCACCTCCAATCGATTCTACGAGATCGTTTTGGAATCGATCACGTGACGTTACAGATTGTGGAAGAACGATCGGACCGGGTTCAGGTGGAATAGGAAGCGCCCGTGCTCATAGAGGCACGATGATGCGCGAGAGGGGGATCAATGTCTTGCTTGTGGGAAGGCTTGAGTCATTCGTGTTACTCTTTCGCGGTCCAGCCAAAGACGATCACCGCCATACCAAACAAGGCAATTCCGGCTCCAGTCCAGTCGAAGACGGTGAGCTTCTCGCCGTCCACGACCTTCAGCCAGACGAGGGCCGTTGCCACATAGACACCGCCATAGGCAGCATAGACCCGTCCGCTGGCGGCGGGATGGAGAGTAAGGAGCCAGACAAAGGCGGCGAGGCTGAGCGCTGCTGGAACCAAAAGCCAGATCGATCCGTCCTTGCGAAGCCAGAGATACGGGAGAAAGCAGCCGACGATTTCGGCAAGGGCCGTGAGAACGAAGAGCGCAGCGGTCTGGATCAAGATCATAGGTACGTTCTCCTTACGTATGGGCAATAACGTCTCATCATGTGCGGCAAGAATCAAGTTCCAAGGTCAGAGGGTAGTGGGTCAGTGTGAAATCTATTCAAGCGTTCGCCTCCCGGTGTTCCTCACGCGCTGCGCTCCAGACTTCCCGCACGGCATCGGCGTTCATCGCCGCGATGCCAAGTCCAACGATCAGATCCGGCCATCCGGAAAGCGTATAGGCCGTCACGAACCCCGTAGCAATGATTGCGATGTTTGCCAGGACATCATTTCAAGCTGACAAGAACGCTGCTCGCCTCAGGATGCCACTTTGCGCCCGGAACTGCACCAGCATGAGCGCGCACGATAGATTGATGACGAGGGCATCGCCACCAGCCAGCGACAGGGGAAGCGGAGCGGGCGGCATTGGCACCAAGAACTTCTTCCACGCGGTCCATAGCGTAGCGAGGCCTGGTATGAAGTAGGATGCCTGTGAGGGCCAGGCCCACACGAGCCCGGTTGGTTGCACTCCAGCCGAGCGCGATGGCGATCAGGAAATTCACCGAGGCGTCTTCTGAAAAGTCGATGCTGTCCGCAAAAAGCGAGACCGAGTCGATCGCAAGAGCCACCGCGAACTCGACTCCAAAATAGGACAGATTGAGACCAGCAGCGAGGATGACAACTTTTCGAAGATTCGCGTTCATTCCTGAGCCCGAGCCATTTCATTCGTTTTGGAATGTGGCAGTACACTGTGGTCAAGGCAGCCAGATTTCAAACCGGTCCACTACCGGTCAGGGCAGATGGATGACAATGTACGATGCTCTGGTTCCGCGAGGGACGGCCACTTGGCTATTGGATTGCCGGAGCGGCTAGGCGTATTCTCTACGGCATCACTCCAACATTTCAGACACTCATACAAGCAGCAAGCCGGCTGAACGAAGCTTTTTCCAGGAGGTCGTACTCACGAACGATTCAAATTCTTTTACGGTACCTGGAAATGTGATCTTCGTTTCCCGGAGGAGGGGGTAGGGACGAGGTCGGTTACTGTGAGGTGCGGATTGTCGAATCAGCCTCTCAAGCCACTGAACCTGCTGGGTTGCAAGTGTGACGGTCTGATCGCTGCTGTGCCCCGGTAGAATGAGTCGTGTTTTTCTTCCAACCGATTCAGAAACCGGTTGCCCACCGAGCCAGACCAATCGCCGCTCTGCCTGTGGATCATCTTCCGCAATTCGGCTCTTGAGTAGCCGCTGAACCCAGGTGGAAGAGACACGCGGCTTCGGTACGGAGTGATCGAACCATTGGCGGACATCGAGTGTGAGCCCTCGACCTTCGAGGTAATTAAGCATTGACCGCCGCAATCCTTCTCCGACCCACTCTGGCGTCATGCCACGTTGATCCTCATGTCGCAAGTCATTCTCCGCAAAGCCCTGAAATTCAGGCCCAAGGATGCGTAACCCATGGGTCTCCGGTTTGAGCCCGATCGGGCTATGGGCTGTGGCAGTGAAGCGATGCCAAAAGGCGGATTGAATCAGGTCGGCTGCGAACAATTGACGCACTCGTTCAAGCGAGTCCACCGACTCTTGCACGGTCTCAGAGGGACATCCGTACATGAGATAGGCATGGATGAGAATGCCTGCGTCTTTGAAGGCCGCCGCCACGAACGCAGTCTGATCGACGGTGATCCCTTTCTTGATTTTCTTCAGCAGACGGTCTGATGCCGCTTCAAGTCCAGCCGTCACGGCGATGCAGCCGGAGGCAGCCAAAAGGCGACACAGGTCCGGCGAGAAGGCTTCTTCAAAACGGATATTCCCCCACCATGAAATCGTGATGCCTTTTTCCAGTAGCGCCAAGGCGAGCGATTTTAACGCAGCGGGAGGCGCAGCCTCGTCGACAAAGTGGAATCCGCGGCTGCCGGTCTCGGCAATCAGTTGCTCGATGTGTTGGATGAGCCGATCGGTCGGCGTCATTTCATAGCGGCTGATGTAATTGAGTCCGACATCGCAAAACGTGCATTGCTTCCAATAACAGCCATGGGCGACCGTGAGTTTGTTCCAATGGCCTTCCGACCAGAGACGATGCATTGGGTTCGTGCTATCCAAGATTGTGAGATAGCGATCTAAGGTCAGGCCACTATAGGTCGGACAGCCGACCTCATCCATACTGAACTCCCGATCGGACGTATCATTCACGAAGACCACTCGCTCCTTGTCTCGATAGAAGGTCCGGCAGAGTCGCGTGCGTGGTCTGGTCCCTGCCAGATGTTCGATCAACGACAGCAGAGGCCGCTCCCCATCGTCGAGGGTCACGTAATCGATGTAGTTGAATACACGGGGGTCCGACAGACGGCGAAGCTCTGTGTTGGCATACCCGCCGCCAAGGGCTATGGCGGTGGTGGGTCGTCGGCTCTTGATCGAATGGGCTATACGAAACGCGCCATAGAGATTTCCTGGAAAGGGAACGGTCAGGCAGACGAGCGAAGGATTGAGACGATTGAGATGCTCCCACAGGGACTCGATCATGAATCGATCCGTGAGTGTCGGAGGAACGGCGACCGCGTCGATGATAGTCTCAAACGATGACGCGGCTCGGGCGATATGTTCGGCATAGCGGCTCAGGGCAAAATGGGGAGAGATGGTCGCCTGGGTCAAGTCGGCCAAGTCTTCGAGATACAATGTGGCGAACCGTTTCGCGCGATCCTGCTCCGATAAGGCACGGAAGGAGGCCCTGTTACCTCTCTGGCCGGCAAACCGGGGGCCTTGGGGAAGAAATCCAGGACGAGCAAGGAGCAGAGCTAAGGAGGGATTGCGTCCTTGGAGGAATTCAATGACTGGGTCGATGGCATTCAGATAGGCCGGCTCGACGGCCAGCATCTGTCTGGCTTCTCCGGGCCATTCATTTTCACGCTCGCGCACCTGTGCAAACAGGGTCTGGAGCCCCGACCGACAAAAGAGCCGGAGTACCATCTCGATGCCGAGATCGGCTTGGGACGCCGTAATCCCTCGGCCACAGAGGAACCCCGTGAGATAGGCTGTGGAAGGGTAGGGGGTATTCAGTTGAGTGAGTGGAGGGATGAGGAGCAAGACGCGCTGGGTGGCCATGGTCGTTGACATACCACAAGACTGCGTGGCAACGCCAGATTATCCCTTACGCCGTCCGTTCTTCTTTCAAGGCTTTCATGGAGGAGTTGATGAAATACCCTGTCCATCGTGTGAGACTTAGATAGTCGGATACTTCCCGTGAGAGCTCGTTCCTCATGATGCTTCGTATAATCGATCGATTGGGGTCATGACTGAGATCGGCAATGTTCGGGTTCTCTTGATCGACGGTTGGATCGTACAAGATAATCAGTGGGCGCATGCGGGAATGCAAATTGATGCTGATGACGAGCCCGATGGAGTGGTCGTTGAGCTCCACGACAGTTCCCGGCGGATAGACACTCAAGACTTGAATGAGCGCGACGACGACTTCTTCTGAAAATGTCGTTTTGCCGGTCAGGTACAATTGTGAGAGCGCCTCTGTCGGAGAAAGGTTCCGGCGAATATCTGCCACATTAATGAGGCTTTCATACTCATCCACTGCCATGAGAATTCTTGAGAGCAGTGAAAGTTCATTTCCCTTTAATCGAGAGGGATAACCAGACCCATCTATCCGTTCATGGTGTTGCCGGATTATGTCTATCACGGCATCCGGCAACCCGGGAAATTGCGCAAGCATGTTGAGCCCATGATCGACATGTTGTTGTACATCCTTCCGATTTTT
>JBBRRK010000190.1:0-7857 GCA_038200765.1 Nitrospirales bacterium | reverse complement strand
GTGGGCCGGAAACCGGGGAAGCGGTAGGTATCCCAGAGGTGTCGGTGTTTTTGCATCCGGCAATCATGCCAGATTTCCAGACCCCGTAGAACGCAGAATTCACGCCCCTATCCCCCAGAAATGCCGTTTCTCGCACTTCGTGTACCCACTCACCAAGGAGAAGAGCCAGTTTTATATCTGTCACCTTCGACGCCTCACTGTCTCATGTGCGATATGGCTTCCATAACTGGTGTTTCCCCTAGTTCATTCCCTGTTCATTGGGCGGCGCTTCTGCACCGCCACTTTCATTGGCGCCATCACCCACAGCTCCTGTGGGTATCAAGAGGGTCGATGTGGTAGCAAAGTTGGAAAAGCTGGAGGCCGCACATAAAGAGAAGCTGAACTGGAAGACCTCAATCGTGGACCTGATGAAACTCTTGAGCCTCGATAGCAGTATAATCGCCAGAAAAGAACTGGCGACTGAATTGGGGTGCCCAGCTCAGCAAATGGGCGATCGGCGCAGATGAATGTCTGGTTGCACAAGACGGTGTTGGTCACGACGCGAGTCGCAATCGATTCATTGGCAAACTCAATGGCGCAGGGTCGATGTGCACGCCGAGCGGAACCATGCGGATATTTGATTTGGCCAAATCCGGGTTCGCCTATGGAACAGAGGACGAAAGAAAAAATTTATGGGACTGGCAAAGAACTCAAGCATGCACAAAAATGGCTGTGCATAGAGTGTCGGGACACCCTTGAGGGGTGTCTGTGATGAATGGAAGGCGAAAGTCGTTCCTCTGTCACAGAACAACTGACGCATTGGTACAATAATTCGGATAAGGAGGCCATGCGATGGAGCGAGCAGTTCGTGGGGCGTCAACTAAGGATAGAGAAATCGATCGGCTTGAAGGCCCCGTTGTTCGAACCTTCAGCAGAGCAGGCTGTCAGCCCACACACCAAATCCATCTCGGCCCTCAACTCAATGAAGTCGCCCGACTTTGACATGGGCACGCCGACAGTCACCTCTCCCTCCTGATCGACCTTGACGTTCATGAAAATGTTGAATGTCGTCGAGATTTGGCTTCCTGATATACCGTGCTCTTTCAACGAATCGAGCAGGTTTTCGAAACAGCTCGGATGGTAACCCTCGTGCTTGTATAGGATTTCAAACATCTCTTGACTGCACGGCGTCAGGAGGAAGTCGTGCCGGCCAACGGTGTCTTGGATGATGGTAAACATCGCCTTGCTGTTATTGGCGTAGAGAATATCGTTCGTCGTCAGGTAGATGCGGCTCGCATAGTCCAGCGAACGACCTGACGACAGCCGGCAATCGTGATCGTGCTCGTTGAAGGAGAACAGGTCAGATACCTGCTCCCCTAGTGGATCAACAACGCGCAACACCTGCCCACGCTTGATTTTGAATGAGCAGCCACTCTGTGGCGGAATACGAGTCAACGGCTGGGTGGTCATGTCTCATCCTTTTTGTGTGCGTGGAACGGGCATGACCAATTCTCTGAAACTGCCCGACCGGAATATTGACTCGCCTCGGAGCTTTCGCCGAAGTTTTTCAGCATGGGGTTGATCGAGCCCTGGGACGCCATCTCGCGTGCTCGGATTATCTGTTTCATGGTCTCAAACTTTCCGCGAGCTCGCAAGCGCTCAAATTGTTCATGTAAGTTGAACACCATGGTCGGATACCTGACAGTTCGTGCTAGACGCGATGCTTTGGGGTGCATGCCGATGACGAACATCGCTCGACCGCCGATGCTGAACGAAAAGTTATTGTTCTTTGGGTCGGGGTCGACGCTCTTGTCCCAAGCAAAGAAATCGGAATCAATGGCGTGCATGGCTTGAAGCTGACTCCAAAGCAGATCCTCGAAGTGCTGTTCTGATTCGATCGCGGGTCCGCGGAACATCGCGATGAAGGTAATGAGCTGGTCGTCGACGGGTGGGAATTCGTGGCAAAACTCGTACAGATCATGGCAGACGGCACGTACGGCACTGTCGCTCGCAAGGTCCGGGAATAACCCGAAACGATAGCACCTTTGGGCAAACACCGAGATTGCGCCAACGCACGGATAGTCATCGCCACATATCTGTTGTCTTAGTTGATCGTGTGCATCGGTGAGTTCGGCGTCGACGGGTACGTCGGGCACCAGCGGCCTGACGACCCCCGTGTCCTTGAAGGCCGCGTAGCTCGAGAACCGGCTTGCCACCGGATCGACCGACAGTGGGTTCCACAGGCACTTATCGCGGCTAGCGGGGTCGCCGCCGTCAGTACGGATCGAGTTTATGAGGTTTGGGTGCATGTATTCGTCCGGCAGGTTCTCTTCCTCCTGAAGAGGGGGGGGCCTTTATATGTAGTGGAAGTTCACTCTGGACAGACAAAAAAAGGTTGACCCGCCGCCGACTCAGCTCGCGCTGTGTGTACGCCTGTCTCAAAATCATTTTCTTCCAGCAGGTATCAAGTGGCTCGCCAACTACTTCCCCATCGCACCAGTCATGCGGGTCTCAAAAGTAATATCCATCGCCCGATCGGTTTGTTCATTTCGACGAACACTCATGTCGCCCATATCGGCCAGTCGGATCGATCGCATGTGATTCTGATCGTTCACAGTCGCAACGATACGATGTCCTTGGCTGATGTTTCCGATCTTCCGAGTGGTCGGATCGCTGTACAAACGGATTTCCTGCCCGTCCTTCCCCATCACGAAATAGTCCTTGCCTTCAACGCGAAGCACTTCGCCCTCAATTCTGTGGCCGACCTTCAGCTTCTCTCGCGCAGCGTACACACCAACTTGACCGCCCTCCCTCCCCACTGGAGCTGCCGGCGATGCCGGATGACTAACCTGCGCCGCATTAACGGCCTGTGCCGTGTGAGGCAGGCCAAGCCAAAGCAGCAATCCACAAAACATGAGACCGATAATTTTAGAAATGGACACCATGAGAGCCTTCTAAGCCGTATGCGGTAATTAATAAGGTCACATTACGCTTTTCGGTGGACGTGAGGGCCTAGCACCTTCCCTAGTTCATGGGCGATGAATCCCGGGGAGAGGCCGAGGTTAAAGGTTGTAGATGATATGAAGTCACTGTCGAACAGCAGTCTCTCTAAATTGGCCGGGTCGTCACGAGTTGGGTTACGTTTGAGAAGGCGGATCAGCCCACAAGCCTTTCCTCGCCTCTCCTGCTTCGGCTTCTAACCCCTTCCAGCAGCGCCCGGGGGACGGCTCGACGCATTGGTCCTCGCGCAAACTGGCGGCGGAATTGGGGGGCACCTCCCCCCTCACTGTGTTATGTACGATATGGCTTCCATACCTGGTGTTTCCCCTAGTTCACTCCCTGCTCATTGGGCTGTATAAATGATCTGCGACTACCGGTGAAGCACTTGGGTCGCTCGTCAATGTGGGCTTCTAAAATACGCGTAAGGAAATAGGTGCTGCTTTGATCGACGAAGACTTTCTACGCATCGCAATGCAGGCGGCACAGGAAGCGATCGAAGATGGCGACATGCCATTCGGTGCCTGTGTTATCACTGAGTGTGGGTTCGTGCTTTCAGCTGCTCACAATAGAGTGAACACCCGCATGAGAGTGAACACCCGCATGGATCCGACCGCGCATGCCGAAGTGCTAGCCATCAGAGAAGCAGGACGAAAGCTTCGCTCGCCCGACCTTCAAGGCTGTGTGCTCTACGCAACCTGCGAGCCGTGCGCGATGTGCTTTAGCGCATGTGTATGGTTCTAAGCTGGCTCGAATTGTTTACGCCGCGCGTAATGATGACAGCGCAGCATCCGCCATCGACTGCATACCTATTCCCAGCATGCAGATGAAACAGCTCAGTAAGAACGGAGTGGAGATTGTCGGCGACGTGCTTCGTGACGAAAGCCTGAAGTTATTTACAATATGGTCTGTTGCACATCGTTTCGATGGTACAGGCAATGGCGCCCGATCGACCGAATACTAAAGAATCGACCTGTGGTTTTTCATTGTCTTAGAGAGGATGCCCTGGGGGGATGAAGGCTACGTTGCACACTGCCATTGTGGTGCCAACGAGGAAGTCGGCGCCGCCCGACTCTACGGTATACTGGTGTGCGATCGTGATCTCGTCGCTACAGCACAGCGAGACCATATCACTGGATGACCGTCATGAAGGGAGACCGCTGTGAAGGACGTGATCCGACTTCAATCCGGCGGACTGGTCGGACCGGATGACTCGTTTCATATCGATTCGTGGGCAAAAGCAGACGTGAATCTTATTACGCACGGCCATGCGGACCATGCTCGATCAGGGAGCGGTGAATACTGGTGCACCGAGGAATGTGCGCCGATTCTTCGTCATCGCCTCGGAAGCGACATCCATCTTCGAACCCTTGCCTACGGCCAGCGGGAACGTCTCGGCAATTGTTGGATCTCCTTCCATCCCGCGGGCCATATCCTTGGATCGGCACAGGTCCGTATCGAGCATGAGACGCAGGTTTGGGTTGTAACCGGAGACTATAAACGCAATCCCGACCCGACATGTCAACCATTCGAACCGGTGCCTTGCGACACGTTGATCACGGAATCGACGTTTGGGTTACCGATTTACCATTGGACTCCTGCGAACGTCGTCGGCCAAATTATGGACTGGTGGCAGTGGTGCCGGGGGGAAGGCGTCACTGCCATGCTGTTCTGCTATGCCCTGGGCAAGGCGCAACGCATCCTGTCCGAGTTACGTCATGTCACGAACGAAGAAGTCCTGCTGCATGGAGCTGTGGCCTCTCTCACCGATATCTACCGGAAACAGGGCGTCCCTATGGTTCCGACTAGGCTGGTCAGCGAGACAACAGGTTCGGCAGAAGGGCGACTGGTGCTTGCCCCTCCTTCAGCGCACCGCAGTCCATGGATGAAACGTTTCCGGTCCGTGTCAACCGCGTTCGCCTCTGGTTGGATGGCCGTTCGGGGTATTCGCCGGCACCGAGGCTATCACCGTGGCTTCGTGCTATCGGACCATGCCGACTGGCCCGGCCTATTGCAGACAGTCGAGGAATCCGGCGCCTCACGTGTGCTGGTTACACATGGAAACAGCCATACACTTGCCCGGTTCCTGCGCGAAGTGAAAGGACTCCGCGCGGAATCGCTGGCAATAGAATTTGGTGAGGGGGAGGACTAAATGGAGGTCTTCGCCGAACTGTTCGAACGCATCGATCAGACTACGTCGACCAACGAAAAGATCCGCATCATAGCGGACTTCTTTCGCAGACATGATGCGGATACCAATGCCTGGGTCTTATTTTTCCTTTCCGGGCAAAAAATTAAGCGTTTAGCAGGCGCGGCAAAACTACGGCAATGGGCGCAGGAGTTGGTTGGCTATCCGGACTGGATGATGGAGGAGTGCTACGCGGCTGTAGGAGATACCGCTGAGATGGTGTCTCTTACGCTTGCCGCTGCCGGATATACGGGGAGAAGCGAATCTTTCGGAACGCTCTCGCTCGGAGACTGGATGACTCAGCGGCTTCTTCCGCTGGCCGGCATGAATGACGACACGCGTGGCCGGCACATCGTCACTTGGTGGAAACAGCTCGAACCAAAGGCGGTCTTCATTCTCAACAAACTGCTGACCGGCTCTTTGCGGGTGGGAGTCTCGGAGACGCTTGTCTACCGGTCCATTGCGGAAGTATTTGAGCTCCCTCCCTCGGTCATCGCATCGCGCCTCGTGGGTAGTTGGAGTCCAAGCGGAGAATTCCTTACGCGACTCGGTTTGCCGGCCGACTCAACTACCCGGAATGATGAATCTTCCGATGTTCTATTGCCTCTGCCGTTTTGCCTCGCGGCTCCCTTGGATGGCGAGCCGGAGGATCTGGGAGAGATCGGCGCGTGGCAGTGTGAATGGAAATGGGACGGCATCCGTTGTCAGGTCGTGAAATTAGGCTCCCAGATCGAAATCTGGTCGCGCGGTGAAGAACGCATCACCGGGACCTTTCCGGATCTCGTTTGCGCCTTCCACAATATCCCGGGTAGTTGGATCGTGGACGGCGAGATTGTGGCCGGTGATTGGCGAAGTCCATCCTCGTTTCACATTTTGCAAAAGCGTTTGAATCGCAAACAACCGTCTGCCGGTCTATTATCAGCGAATCCCGTCTCATTTCTGGCCTACGACATCCTACAATCTCATAGCGAGCCCTGGAAGCATCGAGATCTCGCAGAGCGGCGCATGTACTTGGAACAGCTGCTGACGCCATATGTAGGAAAAGATGTCGGCATCTCTCCCTTGCTTACGCCGGTCTCATGGACCGATGTGCACAAACTGCGATCGATGGCACGCACTCATGGCGCTGAGGGGGTGATGATCAAAAGCAAACGCAGCCTATATGAAACCGGGCGCAAGCGGGGCATCTGGTACAAATGGAAGATCGATCCATTGACCCTCGATGCCGTGCTGACCGCCGCCCAACCGGGGACGGGACGCCGAGCCTCGCTCTACACCGACTATACATTCTCCCTGTGGAACGGCGAGGCGCTTATTCCCATCGCGAAAGCCTATTCGGGCCTGACCGATGCCGAAATACGCGAACTGGATCGCTGGATCAGGAATCATACGTCCGAGCGGTTCGGACCGGCCCGTTCGGTACAGGCCCAGCGAGTTTTTGAGATCGGCTTTGAAGGCATCAGCCGCAGCGAGCGTCATAAGTCAGGATATGCCGTTCGCTTCCCACGCATCTTGCGTGAACGAACTGACAAACTTGCGCAACAGGCGAATAATCTTGAGGATTTGGCGCAGTTGTTCGAGTCGTTGGACGCACGGCCCACTCGTGGCCGGTTCGAAGAGACCAGGTCTGTCAAAAGCTTGCCGCCTCGTGAACAGATGAGTCTTAACCTCGTCGACGAGGCGGACCCCGCATGACGACTTCGCCTAAAATCATGGCGGGCATCCGCCGCCTCAATCGACAAAAGACTCCGAAGCCCGCGCTCTCGCTCGTCAAGCGCCGACCGATCGCTTGGCCGGCTCTTTCTGTGGAGGAGGCGATGGCCCGGTGGCAGGCGTGGTTCAAGACTCAAGGCTGGACGCCGTTACCATATCAGCATGAGGCTTGGGGCGCCTATCTCTCAGGTCGTTCCGGGGTGATCGCCGTTGCGACCGGAAGCGGTAAGACCTATGCGGCTCTGGGTGGTCCGCTCGCGGAATTGATCGCGCGGCCTCCGTGCGATGCCGAGCGGTTGGCGATTCTTTACATCAGTCCATTGAAAGCGTTGGTGCGCGACGTCGCCCACGCGATTCAGAAGCCACTCACCGATCTTCGGTGGCCGCTGGACATTGTGGTGAGAACAGGCGATACCGCGCACTCTGTTCGTCGCAAACTGAAGACCGAGCTGCCGCATATTTTGGTGACGACCCCGGAATCTCTGGCGATCCTCATGACCAATCAAGGATGGCAGAACCGGATGAAGGGATTGCGAGCGGTGGTTTTGGATGAATGGCATGAACTCTTGGGTTCGAAGCGTGGCAGCCTGCTCGAATTGACCCTCGCTCGACTTCGGTCCGTTGCTACAGAGGCGCGAACTTGGGCCTTATCCGCCACTATTGCCAATCTCGACGTAGCGGCCAAAGTAGCCGTAAGTTCGGGCGAGGCATCGATCATCCGCGCCGATATCCCCAGGCGTGTGCTGGTTCAGTCGATTCTTCCCGAGTCGCTGACCGCCTGTCCTTGGTTCGGTTATTCGGGGCTGCGGCTTCTGCCCGATGTGTTGCGCGGCATCAATCCTGGCGGTTTCAAGTTCCAAGTGCAACGGGTGAATGATGACGCAGTTGCGCATAGACCTCCAGGGGCGTGGCGAAGTTGAGGCACTTGCGTGGACGCGTATTCAGCCGATGCGCGATGGCGTTCAACTCGCGCTGAGTGT
>JBBRRK010000189.1:0-7912 GCA_038200765.1 Nitrospirales bacterium | reverse complement strand
ACATCGCCGAGGTCACCACGGCGGTCGCGCGTGGTGACTTGAGCCGCAAGATCACGGTCGAGGTGAAAGGTGAAATTCTGGAACTGAAGGAAACCGTCAACACGATGGTCGATCAGCTCAACGGCTTTGCGTCGGAAGTGACGCGTGTGGCGCGCGAGGTCGGCACCGACGGCAAGCTCGGCGGCCAGGCCAACGTCCCCGGCGCCGCCGGCACCTGGAAGGATCTCACCGACAACGTCAACTCGATGGCCTCGCTCCTCACTGGCCAGGTGCGCAACATCGCCGACGTCACCACCGCCGTCGCGCGCGGTGACTTGAACCGCAAGATCAGCGTCGAAGTGAAGGGCGAATTCCTCACGTTGAAAAACACGATCAACACGATGGTCGATCAGCTCAACGGCTTTGCGTCGGAAGTGACGCGTGTGGCGCGCGAGGTCGGCACCGACGGCAAGCTCGGCGGCCAGGCCAACGTCCCCGGTGCCGCCGGCACCTGGAAGGATCTCACCGACAACGTCAACTCGATGGCCTCGCTCCTCACCGGCCAGGTGCGCAACATCGCCGACGTCGCCACTGCCGTGACCAAGGGCGACTTCACGCGCTCCGTCCAGGTGGAGACCCGCGGCGAGGTGGCCGAACTCAAGGACAGCATCAACACGATGATTTTGAACCTGCGCGAAACCATCGAGAGCAACCGCGAGCAGGACTGGCTCAAGACCAACCTCGCCAAATTCGCCGGCATGCTCCAGGGCCAGCGCGAGCTGAACACCGTGGGTCAGATGCTCCTCACCGAGCTGGCGCCACTGCTCAATGCCCACCAGGGCACCATCTACCATCTCACCGACGCCACCGGCGATTCCACGCTCAAGCTGCTCTCGAGCTACGCGCACAGCGGGGGCGGGCCACTCGCCCAGAGGATCTCCCTCGGGGAGGGCCTCGTCGGCCAGTGCGCGGTGGAAAAGACGCGCATCCTGCTCACCAACGTGCCGCCGGATTTCATCTCGATCTCCTCCAGTCTCGGCAGTGCGCAGCAAGTGAGCATCATCGTGCTGCCCGTGCTCTTCGAGGGGCAGACCAAGGCAGTCATCGAGCTGGCCTCGATCCAAAAGTTCGGCGCTGGGTCTCTCGCGTTCCTCGAGTTGCTCACCCAGAGCATCGGGGCGATCTTCAATACCATCGAGGCGACGATGCGCACCGAGGGGCTGCTCTCACAATCGCAGCAACTCACCGTTGAGCTGCAGTCCCGCCAGAGCGAGCTCCAGCAGACCAATGAGGAGCTGGGCACCAAGGCCAGGCTCCTCGCCGAGCAGAATGCCGAGGTCGAGCGCAAGAATGCCGAGGTCGAGCAGGCCCGCCTCGCGCTCGAGGAAAAAGCCGCCGAGTTGGCGCTCACCTCGAAATACAAGTCCGAGTTCCTTGCGAACATGTCACACGAACTGCGCACACCGCTCAATTCCATCCTCATTCTGAGTCAGCAGCTCGCCGGAAACACCGGAGGCAATCTCTCGGACAAGCAGATTGAGTTTTCCCGCAATATCAACTCCTCCGGGTCCGACCTTCTCCACCTCATCAACGATATTCTGGATCTCACGAAAATCGAGTCCGGCACCGTCACCGTCGAGGTCGAGGACATCTCTCTCAACGGCCTGCGCGACACCATCGACCGTAACTTCCGGCACGTGGCTGAGGCCAAGAACCTGCCGTTCCGCGTGGAGATGGCCGAGCACCTGCCTCGATTTATGCACAGCGACCCAAAACGCCTCAACCAAATTCTCAAAAACCTGCTGTCCAACGCCGTCAAATTCACCGCCCACGGCCGAGTCGAGATTCGTATCGGCCTTGCCACGGATGGCTGGAGCGCCGAGCACCCGGTGCTGAATGCCGCCCCGCACGTCCTCTCCTTCTCCGTCGAAGACACCGGCATCGGTGTCGCGAAGGAGAAGCAACGGCTCATCTTCGAAGCATTCCAGCAGGCCGACGCCGGCACATCCAGAAAATACGGCGGCACCGGGCTTGGCCTCGCCATCAGCCGTGAACTGTCCATGCTGCTTGGCGGAGAAATCAAGCTCGTGAGCGTCTTCGGACAGGGCAGCACGTTCACCCTCTACCTGCCATTGCACTACTCAGGCCCAGAAATCGCGAAGGTCGTGCGGGGCATCAGACCTGTGGCCGAGAGGGACAAGGGGATCACAGCCCTGCCAATTATGCGCGAAGAGCGTGTCGAGGACGATCGCGACGAGATCGAGGAGGGCGACCCCGTCTTGCTCATCATCGAGGATGACCCACATTACGCCCGCATCCTTCTGGGCCTGGCTCGCGATAAAGGCTTCAAGGGACTCGTCGCTCCCAAAGGGGCGCTAGGCTTTTCTCTCGCCAAGCAGTTCCATCCTGTTGCAATTTCGCTCGATATTTCCCTCCCGGACATGCTCGGATGGACGCTGCTCAACCAGCTCAAGCTCGACCCGGCGACCCGACACATCCCCGTGCAAATTATTACTGTCTTGGAAGAAGAATGCCGGTACAGCCTTGCGCACGGCGCGTTTTCCTACCTCGTCAAGGCGCCCACGACCGAAGGCCTGAAAATGGCGTTCGAGCGGATCAAGGACTTTACTGGCCCACGCAGGAAGCGGCTTCTGATCGTCGAGGACAACGATATTGAGCGCCAGGCCATCGCCGAACTGCTGGGATATACGGACATTGAGATGGTGGTTGTTGAGACCGGCGGCGAGGCGCTGCAGGCCATGCTCGACAGGTCGTTCGACTGCGTCGTGCTCGACTTGCGCCTGCCCGATATGACCGGATTCGAACTGCTGGAGAAAATGCACGCGGAGCCGGCCTTGGCGGACTTGCCAGTGGTCGTCTTTACCGGCAAGGAGCTGACCGCCGCGGAGGAGATGCAGCTCATGGCGATGGCCAAGAGCATTGTCCTCAAAGACGTCCGGTCGCCTGAGCGGCTGCTCGACGAGACCTCTCTCTTTCTTCACCGCGTCGTCACTGATCTGCCGGAGGAGAAGCAGGAAATGCTCGAGCGGCTCCATAGCTCCAATGAATTTCTGCATGGCCGCAAGGTCCTTGTGGTTGATGACGACGCGCGCAACATCTTCGCCCTGACCTCCCTGCTCGAGAATCAGGAGATGGACGTGGTCAGTGCAACGAATGGCCGCAATGCCATCGACATCATTCAGAACACACCTGATGTGAGCATGGTGCTCATGGACATCATGATGCCGGAAATGGATGGCTATGAGACGATGCGCGAAATCCGCAGCATCCCCGAATTCCGCACCATCCCGATCCTCGCACTTACGGCGAAAGCGATGAAAGGCGATCGCGAGAAGTGTCTCATCGCCGGCGCGAGCGACTACATCGCCAAGCCGGTGAATACCGACCAGCTGTTGTCCTTGATGCGCGTATGGCTATTCCAATCAGCGAACAAAGGGGTCATCAGGCCATGAAGATCGACAAGATCCCATCATCGATCGGCGACCAGACGGAAGACCCGCAATCCCGGCAACCCACGGCTGCCGTCTGTCCAGCGTCCGGTTTTGATGGCGGCCCCATCAATATCCTGATCGTGGACGATGAACCGAAAAATCTCACCGTACTCGAAACCGTCCTCGACGACCCCGGCTACCGGCTGGTCCGGGCGGAATCGGCCGACCAGGCGTTGCTCGCCCTCGTCAGTGAGCAATTCGCCCTTCTCATCCTGGACATCCAGATGCCCGGCATGACCGGATTTGAATTGGCCCAACTGATTAAGGAACGGAAGAAGACTGCCCGGGTGCCCATTATCTTCCTCACCGCCTACTACAACGAAGACCAGCACTCGCTCGAAGGCTACGGCGCCGGTGCGGTGGACTACCTGCACAAGCCGGTAAACCCGGCCGCTCTCCGCTCGAAGGTCGCCGTCTTCGCGGAGCTGCATAGGAAGAGCCTCACCCTGCTCAACGAAGTGACCGAGCGCCGCAGGGCCGAGAATCGGCTGCGCGAACTGAATGAAACTCTGGAGCAGCGGGTGACTGAACGCACAAAAGCGCTGCGCCGCAGCGAACGGAACCTGTCGGAATTTTTCGACAACGCGAGTGTCGGCTTACACTGGGTCGGGCCTGACGGCATTGTCATCAAGGTGAACCAGGCCGAGCTAGACCTGCTCGGATACAGCCGGGAGGAATATGTCGGCCATCACATCGCCGAATTTCACGTCGATCAGCCTATCATTCAGGATATCCTCGGCCGGCTGGTCGGTGGTGAAACCCTGCACGAATATCCGGCGAGAATCCGATGCAAAGACGGTTCGATCCTCGACGTGCTCATCAATTCAAATGGTTTGTTCGAGGAGGACAAGTTTGTCCATACCCGCTGTTTTACCCGTGACGTGACCAGGCACACGCGTGCTGAGGAGGCGCTGCGGGAAAGCGAAGACCGGTTCCGCACGATGGCCGACAATATATCGCAGTTCGCGTGGTCGGCGGATCCGACCGGATGGATATTTTGGTACAACCAGCGTTGGTATGAGTACACCGGCATGACGTTCGAAGAGATGCAGGGCTGGGGATGGGAGAAGGTTCATCATCCAGACCATCTCGATCGGGTCGTCACAAAATGGCGGCAAGCGCACATCACCGGCGAGCCGTGGGAAGACACATTTCCTCTACGCGGCTTTGACGGAACCTACCGATGGTTTCTCTCGCGAGCATTGCCCGTTCGAGATGCAGAGGGTCGAATCATTCGGTGGTTCGGCACCAACACGGACATCACCAAGCTGCGCGAGGCGCAAGCTTCTCTGCTCGCAAGCGAGGAACGGCTGAGGGAACAGTCGTCAGTGCTGGCCGAAGCCAACAAAGAGTTGGAAGGATTTTCCTATTCGGTTTCGCACGACTTGCGCGCGCCACTGCGGACCATCGACGCCTTCAGCCGCATCGTGGAAGAAGAACAGGGCCCTCATTTGAACGCCGAAGCGAGTCGCTGCTTGACCATCGTCCGGAAGGCTGCCGCGCAGGCGGGCGAGTTGATCGACGATCTGCTGGAGTTTTCGAGACTGGGTCGACAGGCCATGAGTGTCCGTTCGGTCAAGATGGGGGACCTGGCGCGGGAGGTGGCGGACGAATTGAAGATCATGCAGGAAGGCCGGAGTATCGATGTGATCATACACGACATGCCCCCCTGCCAGGGCGACCGGCGGCTGTTGAAACTCGTCTGGACCAATTTGCTCACGAATGCCATCAAGTACACCAAGCATCGAGATGAAGCCAGGGTCGAAGTCGGATGGATGCCGGACGACGCGAGCGCAGAGGCGGTGACGTACTATGTCAAGGACGACGGTGTGGGGTTCGACATGAAATACGTGCACAAGCTGTTCAACGTGTTTCAACGGTTGCATGCGAAAGAGGATTTCGAGGGCACCGGCGTCGGACTGGCTATCGTTCATCGCATCCTCGCCCGCCATGGCGGGCAGGTTTGGGCCGAAGGCAAGGTTGACGGCGGCGCCACGTTCTTTTTTTCTTTACGAAAGGCCTGAGTATGACGAACGGGACGGAGATTTTACTGATCGAAGACAATGCCGAAGATGTGGAAATCACATTGCGAGTGCTCCAGAAGTATCACTTAGCGAACAAGATTCATGTGGTGCGGGACGGCGAGGAGGCATTGGAATGTCTCTTCGGCACAGGGCGATACGCCGATCGGACCCTCTGTTCGAATACCCGATTGATTCTTCTCGACCTCAAACTCCCCAAGGTCGACGGTCTTGAGATCCTCCAGCGGTGTAAATCGGACCCGCGCACCAAGAACATTCCTGTGGTGGTTCTCACGTCTTCCCGGGAAGATCGCGATTTGATCGAGAGTTACAGTCTCGGCGTGAACAGCTATGTCGTCAAGCCGGTCGACTTTACCCAATTCACCGAAGCGATCCGACAACTTGGCCTGTATTGGATCCTGTTGAACCAGCTTCCGCCTGAATTGAGCTCCGAAAGGAAGGGCTAAGCGCATGACCGACCACTTACACGTCTTGTTTGTCGAAGACAATCCGGTGGATACAGAATTGGCCATCCGGAAACTGCAGGAAAACGGTTTCGATATGAAGTGGCAGCGGGTCGATACGCAGGAGGACTTCATGAACCGCCTGACTCAAGATCCTCCGGACATCATTATTTCAGACGATGCGATGCCGCGATTCAGTGCTGGTGAGGCGTTGGAGTGTTTACGAGAAAGCGGGCTGACGATTCCCTTCATCGTCATGTCGCACGCCATCGGGGAAGAAGAAGCCGTGCAGCTGATGCGCAACGGCGCGGACGACTATCTCCGTAAGGACCGGATAGGCCGTTTGGGCGAGGCGGTGCGCCATGCAGTGGAGAAACGGCGGTTACGTTTGCAATACGCGGAAGCGCAGGAAGAACTGAGGATCCTCAATCGAGATTTGAAGAAGCGGGTCGTGGAGAGAACCGCCGAACTCGAGGCGGCCACTCGCGAGAAAGCTCACGAACTCTTCGAACGTCAACAGGCCGAAGAGCGGCTTCGCCAGCTGGCCGACACGCTCGAAGAGCAGGTCAAGGCACGAACACAGGAGCTTGCGACGTCGTATGCACGGCTCCGTGCCCTCGCAACAGACTTGACGATAGCTGAACAGACCGAACGACGGCGGCTTGCCACGGAGCTGCACGACTATTTGTCCCAGATGCTTGTCGTGACTCGCATGAAGGTCGGTCAACTGCTGAGGCAAGATCACGATGAAGGCGTACGGACGATTTTGCAAGAGACCGATCAGTTGCTCCACCAATCGCTCGATTACACCAGGACGCTGGTATCTGAGCTGACACCGCAAGCGCTGTACGAGCGCGGATTGAGCGCCGCACTTCGATGGCTGGGGGATCAGATGCGTCGGCAGCAGATATTGACCGTCGAGATGTCTCTCGATACACCGGAGCTGCCCCTTCCCGAGGCGGATGCGGTGTTGCTGTTCCACTCGATTCGGGAATTATTGTTCAACGTGCTCAAACACGGGCAAACCGATCGGGCGGCCGTTTCGATGATCTATGCTCAGAATGTATTATCCATCACCGTGTCGGATCATGGATGCGGCTTCCATGTCTCAGACGTGCGCGAGAACAGTTCGGATCGATTCGGTCTGCTGAGCGTTCGGGAACGGATGATAGCCCTCGGTGGCAGCTTCGACCTGCAATCGAAACCGGGTAAGGGAACAGTTGCGTCGCTCCATCTTCCCTTTAGGATGCCCGACACACACATTGAGGCAGAAAAGGCAGAAGAGGCCGGAGGGGAGGGACGATCTCCTGCAAGGGCCGCACTGGTTGGGGAACAGTTTGATCCAAACGTGACGATCGCCTCGGCTGAAAATAGAGATGTCGCGACTCCGTTCCGTGTGCTGGTCGTCGACGATCACCAAATGGTTCGAGAAGTTTTGTGCTGTATATTAAAGGAGTACGACGACTTGACGGTGGTTGGAGAGGCTTCGACGGGAGAGCAAGCGCTCCAATTGACCGGCACGCTCGTGCCCCACGTCGTCATTATGGACATGAACATGCCAGGTTGGAATGGGGCTGAAACTACCGCGCGGATTTTAAAAGCGCATCCTTCGACGGCTGTGATCGGGTTGTCCGTCCAAGAGGATCCGCACATAGCCGAATCTATGCTGAATGCCGGGGCCGCGGCATTCTTGCAGAAGGAAAGCGTCGGGAAGGAGCTGTATCCCACTATTCAAATAGCTCTCCACCGCTGAGATCTTATCCTGGGCGCGATCAAATACCAAGTGCAACATTTTTGGGAGAAAATGTTGCATGGGAAAAATCTACGATCAGTTGAGTCTTGAAGAACGGACCATGATCCAAACACAACTGGAGATGGGCATCAAGCCTGCGGCTATTGCCAACGGGCTGAATCGTCCGGCCTCGACGCTCTCGCG
>JBBRRK010000188.1:0-7920 GCA_038200765.1 Nitrospirales bacterium | reverse complement strand
CACTCAGCGCGAGTTGAACGCCATCGCGCATCGGCTGAATACGCGTCCACGCAAGTGCCTCAACTTCGCCACGCCCCTGGAGGTCTATGCGCAACTGCGTCATCATTCACCCGTTGCACTTGGAACTTGAAACCGCCCTCTAAAAACACGTGATGCGGATTATTGAGTGCCTAACGCGGGGCTGAGCCGCCGCGTAGCGGTCGGTTTCGTGCCCCTGGTTCTCTCGGAGCGGAGGAACGTGGCGTTCAGCTGCGGGACCTGAGCATCAGCGAAAGGTCCCGTCAGCCTGCAACGCCTGGTTGGGCGGCCAACGCCGGCACTGGAGGAACATCGATGCCGATTCGCTCAAGACTTTCCTTCAATACGGTGAGCTGCTCCTGCTGTAGATCCGGGACCAGCTCGTCCATGGCCTCTCGACAGGACTTCAGGTCGTCCGCGCTGATTCCTACGGCCGTGAGCAGCGTGTCGGCCCACTTGTCCAGACTCGGGACCCAACCCTCGAACAGCTCCGAAAGCCAACCGAGTTCCGCGAGGATGTAGCGCGCGCTGCTTTCGTCTTTCGCGAGCAGACCGCGCTTTGCAAAGTACTGGTGCGCTACGAAGTTCCGCGCTTCTACGGTCTGCCAAAGAGCCTTCCGGGCATTTTCAGGGAATGGTGCGACAGGAAGTTCGGCGAGTGTCTGGAATACTCCGTGCAACGCGTGGCCGAGAGTCTTTTTGTCGCCGCCAACGATGAGCTTCTCGAGTTCCTCGTCCGTTGGGGGAGTCAAGCTCTTCGATGTGCCTGATACGAGGTTGTGGAGGCTGAACAGAAGCTTCAGTCGACCCTCGAGACGCTGTGCGGACCGCATCGTCCGCCCGTATGCCGCTAGAATCGCATCGTTCATATCGGCCCTCGGAGCTTCGTCCGCCCAACCAGTGATTAGAAAGTTATGCACGCTAGCAAAAGGTTTTCGATCCTGTCAATTGCAAGGGAAAATTATTCGACCTACTTCGTTAATATCATTGATGATTCGAAACGACTAACATGCGATTTTAGATATTGGTCGTCATTTATTCTCCTTCGCCGAATACCCCGTAGCTTCCGGCCTTCGCCGCCGAAGCAGCTGCTTCGGCGGAGTAGCCTACTACGGGGAGCTTCATTTTCTCGCATCTCAATCCTCCCGCAGATCTTTCACTGGCATGGACAATTTAAAGGGTCTGACCCCTGTGATTTCCCCTCATGCAATGTAATTCACTTGATGATACCCATTAATTCGATTCGCGGCCTAACGTTTGAATTCAGGGACGCGTCGCGGCTTTATCGCGGCGCGTCCCTTGGAATGATGGGTTAACCGTCATTTATAGCGATGCGGGTTTACGAACTTGTCCATACCGTCGAGCATGGACCTAAAACGACGGACTTCTTCGATGAAACCAGAAAGAAACCCCAGCGCATACGTAACAGCAAATGATAGCAGTACGTGTTCTGGCACCTCGCTGCCATCGGCAACGGTGGTCGAACCTCGGAGTTTCTTGTGAAGGTCAATTAGTGCTTTTGTCTTCGTCACTCGCTTTGGCGAGGTCAACGCGTGGGCAAGTTCATTGCGCAGGCTATTTACCGCGAGAACGAGTTGCCACATTTCGTTGTTGTGTTCATCGAGTGACATCGAACGAGCGAGTGCGACCTTCTGAGCATAGCTGATGCGTGCCCCCTCCAACTGCTCGCTGTGAAACACAAACGTTCGGATGATCTCGTTTAGCGCCTCTTCAATTACAAGATGCCCTTTAAGAATAACTAACGCGCTCTCATCAACGTACCGAAGGTGCTCTTCGAGCTTTGCGAGAATTTCCTTTGCGGCGGTTTCCATAAGACGGCTCACCAGTTATTATACAGTTTTGCACGCTAGCAAAAGGTTTTTGATCCTGTCAATTATAAGGAAAAATTCTTGGACCTACTTTTTTCATATCATTCATGATTGGAAACGACTCACATGCGATTTTAGATTTTAGTCGCTATGTATTCTCCTTAGCCGAATTCCCCCGTAGCTTTAGGCCTACGCAGCCGAAGCGGCTGCGTAGGCGGAGTAGACTGCCGCGGGGAGCTTCATTTTCTCGTATCTCAATCCGCCCGAAGATCTTTCACTTGCCTGAATTGGTCCCGGATGGCTACCCTGGGTAGTTACGAAGAGGGAGCGAAGCGACAATCAGATGGCGGGATCGGGAAGGCGCAGGTCGAGGATGCGGCGGAGGCGTCGTTCTTCCGATCGGAGAAAACTGGAAAAGCGAAGTCCGATCCCTTCGACACAACGGGAGCGCACGATCGCGCCGTCAATCATGATGGGATCATCGTACTCGGCAGGATGAAATTCCAGCATGACGTGGCTTCCCATCGGAATGCGCTGGCTTGTGCGCACGCGGCGCACGCGGCACCCTCGGAGTGACAACTTCGACAGCGTCCCTTCAACGACGATGCGTTGGCTGGGATCATGGATGGGGCGAACTAGTGCCGGGTACTCAACTATGACACGGTCATAGTTGCGACGAGGATAGCTCTTGAGCTTGCCGAGGAGAGGCCTGGAGGTACCGACGCAGAACGATTCCATCCCGTTCCCGCATGTTCACCGTAATCCGTAGATGCTCCAAATACTGTGCTAAGGTTTTCCCTCCCAGATCGATCTGGCGCCTTCTGAAAAAGTACTGCACGTCTCGTTCGAGTTCAGGTGTGGCCAGGCTGACAATCCCGCCACACATGCGGCGCAGTCCTTGTTTGGGGAACAATTGGTCCATCTTCTCCCAGTTCGTTTTCACAAAATCCCAAGCCAATTCCCTTCCATAGACATTGCCCAGGACGGCGCTGACGAGAAACGGCGCGTCTTGCGTACGGATGTCTCCGCTGATGGTGCGGGCGAGTGTGCGTTCGAGTAGTGCCCTGGGCTGGAATGCTGAAAGCGAGAAGAGATAGCGCCGTTCTTCTTGCGGTGTGGAGGCGGTACGGAACCGTTCGTCGAATTTTTCATACCTGGTTGCGTCGCCCGTATGCGCGAGGATCGCGATAAGCGAGGGCACAATATTGGGGTCAACGGCTGTCGCGTCGTTGCGGTAGGCTCGGTACAGCTCGGCTGCGCGTTGTTGCATGGCCGGGTCGTTGCCGAGTTTCCCCTGTGCGCCGATCAGTTCACCTCGTAATTGCTTCGTTCCTTCGCTCTCGCCGTTTCGAGGCACCCACCCCAACGCGGCAACGGCGGAACTCACCCGACCGCGTACGAACGCTTCGAGGGCCGGCCGATCCTCCACGGTGATGATCCGATTCAAGAAGGAGAAGGAGTCGAGTAACACAGCCCAGACATTCTTGTCACGCTCCGCGGTGAAGCGGGCTGTCAGGTCAAGATAGTCCGTGAGGGGCATGAGGCCTGCGACGGTGGTCGCCCAGGCGTCGTTGATGATGTTGAACCGTTCGGTGGCAGGGAGTTGGTCGATGCCCGCGTTCAGGAGGCGACTCAGCAGGTCTGGCGCATAGCGTACCCGATAAAACCCATGACCTCCTTCGTTCAGCAAGATGGATTCCCAATCGTGAGGGAGAGGGATTGTCGTGTGCTTCTCCGTCAGCAACATGCGCGAGATGCTGGCCTTGCCTCCGGCGGTCACTCGCATCTGGAGTGGGATCTGCCACCGCTGGTCTTCGGACAGACGGGGTTGGGTTTCGCTCAGATAGCTGAACCGTTGTTGGGTAATCGTCAGCTCTGATGACGGATTCACGGTGGCGGTCACGAGGGGGAATCCTGGTTGGAAGATCCAGCCGTCCATGAGTTCAGGCACCGGCTGTTTGGCGATCTTTCCCAGCGACACCCAGAGATCCTTCGTGTCGGCGTTCCCATAGGCATGTGTACGTAAATAGTCACGCACCCCGTCGCGGAAGACTGTCGGCCCGATGTGCTGTTCTAACATCCGGAGTACCGATGCGCCTTTTTCATAGGTCAGCACGTCGAACATCGCCTCGGCGTCCTTGGGGGCCTGCACAGGATATTCGATCGGTCTGGTACTGTGCAGGCCGTCTACAGAAAATGCCGCGGCGCGCGAAACGCCGAAGCTGTCCCATCGTTTCCATTCCGGTTTCCAGGCGTCGACGGCCAGCATTTCCATGAAGGTGGCGAACGCTTCGTTCAGCCAGAGCCCGTTCCACCAGGACATGGTCACTAAATCGCCGAACCACATGTGCGCGTTTTCGTGCGCGACCACATCGGCCACGCGTTCCAATTCACCGTGCGTGGCGCTATTCCGGTCGACCAGCAAGGCGGTTTCGCGGTAGGTAATGGCACCCAAGTTTTCCATGGCCCCGGAGGCGAAATCAGGAATGGCAAGCAGGTCCAGCTTGTCGCCTGGATAGGGGATTCCATAATAATTCTCAAAAAACGAGAGTGACGCTGCCGCAATGTCTTGACCAAACTTGGCCAGATGTTTTTTCCCAGGGATGGCCCAGAGGCGAAGCGGCGTGTTGCCGATCATCACCGGGTCAGTCGCCTCGATCCGGCCTACGATGAAGGCAACCAGGTAGGTGGACATCTTGATCGTATCCGCGAAGCGCACGACCTTTTTCCCCGCCGCACGCGTTTCGGCTGCGATCGCGCTGTTGGACACTGCGGTGAGCGTTGGATCGAAGACCAGTGTTGTGGCAAAGATGGCTTTGAAGTCCGGTTCATCCCAGCAGGGGAACGCTCGGCGGGCATCGGTGGCTTCGAACTGTGTGGCGGCCAGGCTGTGCGTCACGCCATCTTCGCCTTTGTAGGTACTCCGGTAGAAACCTCGGAGCTTGTCGTTGAGTGTCCCTGAGAATGTCATCGTCAGTCGCCAGGTGCCTGGCGAGAGAGGCGTGGTGAATGTGAGATGGCAGCGCTGGAGCGATGCATCCAACGCCATCGTGGCCTGCATGATGACACCTGAATCTCCCTCGATCTGCGCCGAGGTGATGTCGAGTTCAATGGCGTTGAGGACGATGTCAGAGGTTGGCTGAAGGACCGTCAGAGTGACGGTCTCCTGCCCAGCAAAGCGTGCGACGGTCAGGTCTGGCTCCAATCGCAGATCGTAGCGAATCGGGACCACATGCCTTGGAAGCCGATAGGGATCGAGTGTGGCAGGGGAAAGATTCTGGTTCATATTCTCACCTTTCGGTCGTTCGGTCGTCGTGTGTGCGAAGGGAGTCTGGAGGCACGAGCTGAAGAATGGGGCAAGTGGAAGAGCCAAGAGGAGTCGAACATGTGTCGTGAGGGCCTGTAGGGTTTGCCGTCTGCTGATTGGCTTAGCCCACATTATTCGCGAAGACTTCTACTGCAACCGTCGATACGCCGCTACGACAAGCCTGACGGCGGGCGGGCTCGCCGCTCAGTCGGTCAACATACTGTTCAAGTATGCTTCCCTCCTTCGCGCCTCCGCGCGCCCGTCTCGCGTGGCGTCTCGGCGGTTTCGTCACGAACTCTCGTGAATAACGCGGTCTAGTCATGTCCTCGTCGCAGGGTACGACTCAACTCCGTTGGGAGTGCCCACGATGAGCAGGTCTGTTCGTCCCACAAAGAGGCCGGTCTCGACCACTCCGGGAATCAGGTGCAAGGCGATATCGAGCTCTCGCGGGCTGTCGATCCGCGCGATGTGCACATCCACAATCATATTGCCGGCCTCGGTTTTGAACGGAGCTCCGTTGCGTTCTCTGAGTACCACAGGGCTCTTTGTGAGGGCCTCAATTTCTCGTGCGGTGCTGCCCCAGCCGAAGGGGATCACCTCGATGGGAAGCGGGAATGCTCCTCCGAGCACGGAGACTCGCTTGGTATGGTCGACCAAGACAATGAATTGTTTGGCCGAGGCCGCGACAATCTTTTCGTTGAGGAGTGCCCCGCCCCCACCCTTAATCAGATTGAAACGAGGATCGACCTGATCTGCCCCGTCGATCGCCACATCGATCACCCAAGCATTATCGGCGTCGATGAGGGTGATTCCTTGTTGCCTGGCGAGTGTGGCCGTTTCCATCGACGTGGGTACTCCGCGAAGTCTCATGCCTGAGCGGACCTTCTCCCCCAGCGCGAGGACCATATGTTTCGCTGTGGAACCGGTCCCGAGGCCCACGACCATCCCATCGCAGACGAATTCGACGGCTTTCAAAGCGGCGGCTTTCTTCAGGCTATCGAGGTCCTGGTTGCTCATCATGATGCGGAGCTAGGGGAAAGGGCCGCGGCGACTGATGCGGCGCCGAGCAGGGGAGCCTTCTGATTCATGACCACTTTGACTGGGATCGTACTCATCAAGCGTTTGTAGCGGCCTTTGTTGATGAAGGCCTTCATGAATGTTCCGTCTTTGAGTTTGGCCAGCAACTTCGGTGCGATGCCGCCGCCCAGATATACGCCGTTCAGTGCCAGAGCCTTCAGAGCGAGATTGCCCGCTTCGGCTCCATAGATGGAGGCGAACAGGTCCAGCGCCTGCTTGGCGATATCTGCCTGACCCTTCAGCCCGGCTGCTGCGATCACCGCCGCTGGGTCGCCGGCTTTGATTTGCTCCGATAGCCATGTCGGCTCATTCTTCTTGCTGTCGCGAACATAGTCATAAATGGCGTGCAGGCCTGGGCCGGACAATACCCGTTCGTAACTCACGTGCAGGTAGTTGCTGCGGAGATGGTGCAGCAGGCCAATTTCGTTGTCATTGTTCGGTGCGAAGTCCGTATGGCCCCCTTCAGACGGCATCGGTTGATAGCGCGAGCCGTTCCAGAAGAGGATGGATTCGCCCAGCCCGGTTCCCGCCGCGATCAGAGCGAGCGCCTGGTTGTGTGGTGGAGGAGTTCCGGCGTTGAGGATTTCGACTTCGTCCGGTCTGAGCAAAAGGATGCCGTAGGCCATGGCTTCGAGATCGTTGAGCAGCCGAACGCTCGGTATGTTGAACTGTTTTGCCAGGGTTGCGCCATCGATCACCCAGGGGAGGTTGGTTGTTTGGCAACGGTTCTGAATGACTGGGCCGGCGATGCCGAAGCAGGCCGCGTCGATGTTCTGCGGTTTCTCCGCTGGGCGTTCCGGTTCCGATTCGGCCGCATCCCTTTTCTCGGTATCGAATTCGTCGCTAGATGTTGGAGGCGTGGGGGGGACGAGAAATTCCTTGAGTATGTCCTCAAGCGACGTGTAATCGGCACTGTGGAATGTCTCTAGCCTTATAGGATCGACCCGGTCCTTCTTCCAGTCGAATAGGGCTATGTGAGTTTTCGTGCCTCCGATATCTCCAGCAACAATCATCCTGCCCTCATGTGCTCATTCGTCGTTGATGTATCGGAAGCTCGGATGCGGCAGCTTGGTCGAGGAACCAGATCAGGCGGCCTTCCTCTGGCTTGACCAGCGATGCCGGAAGCTGTCGTTCTGTCTCGGTCTTCGGGTCGAGGATGGCTCTCACGATTCCTGCTTTGCCGGCTCCTGTCGCGAGAAACAGTATCATACTCGCCCTGTTGATCGCAGCTAGGGTCATGGTCAGTCTGTTGGGTGGATCTTTCGGAGAGTGTGTTGCCGCTATCATGCGTTGATGGTCCCGTAAAATTGGTGCCCCGGGAAACAGAGAGGCCGTATGCCCATCTTCTCCTAGCCCTAAGAGGATGAGGTCTAGAGATGGTTGGGCCGGTGGTGAGGTGTGTGTCGCGAGACGCAATTGTTGTTCATACTGATGGGCCGCCTCCTCTGGGTCAGGGGATTCTCCTGCCATACGATAGACCTGCGAGGGCGCAATGTTCAGAGGGGTGAAGAGGGTGTTGTCGGCCAAGGCGTAGTTGCTCCGCGGGTCATTCGGGGGGACGCAACGTTCATCGCTGAAAAAAAATGTGGCCCTGGACCAATCAAAGTGATCGGCGAAGGATGGAGAGGCCAGTGTCCTATAGAGGGTTTCCGGTGTCGTGCCGCCTGAGAGCGCCATGAGGAATCGACC
>JBBRRK010000187.1:0-7984 GCA_038200765.1 Nitrospirales bacterium | reverse complement strand
TTTCCCCGCCGGCACAGGTGGATGATGCGGGCCTTCGGATCACCGACGAGGCCCTGGACCGTTGGAGTGGGCCGGAAACCGGGGAAGCGGTAGGTATCCCAGAGGTGTCGGTGTTTTTGCATCCGGCAATCATGCCAGATTTCCAGACCCCGTAGAACGCAGACTTCACGCCCCTATCCCCCAGAAATGCCGTTTCTCGCACTTCGTGTACCCACTCACCAAGGAGAAGAGCCCATTTATTTTCTCGAATACCACCCTCGGTATGGGGCGTGGTGCGCCTCCTTGTTCAATCGGATCGAGCAGGGGAAGAATCCTGCGGTGACATCGACCATCACGCTCCTGGAATTGCTGGTGCAGCCCTATCGTGACCAGAAAGAGGAATTGGCGCAGAAGATATTTGCCCTTACCAGCACATACCCAAAGCTCGAATGGGTACCGGTGACGATGAATGTGGCAGATCGAGCGGCCGAGTTACGTGCGCGCTATCGTCTCAGCACGCCCGATGCCATACAGGTGGCGACGGCCATCGGCCACAAGGCCACGCGCTTCTATGGGAATGATCGCGGCCTGCGGCGGGTAAAAGAGATCGAATGTCTGATTGTGGACGAACTCATATGACCGGCTCCAAGAAACTCAAGATCATGTCTTCCACCGGGAATCTATTCCGTGACCTGGGGTTTCGCCGCGAAGAGGCTGAGCATCTGCTGGTTCGCGCAGATCTCATGATACAGGTACAGAAACTCATCGAGTCGCGCGGTCTCAAGCAGAGAACCGCGGCCAAGATACTGGGTGTGACCCAACCTCGCGTCAGTGATCTCCTCCGTGGGCGGATCGATTCATTCAGTACGGACGCGCTCATCGACATGCTGGCCGGGCTAGGTGTTACAGTTCGCCTGACCGTCAAGGTTCGTCCGGCGGCCTGAAGTCGCAGGACGACGAGCGCATCCATCGGGCATTCATTCTCTCGCTATCTCTAACCTCGCGGCTGTATTTTTCGTTTGTCCCAAAGGGAAGGGAGGGATGGAGCCTGATGATCTTCTGTGCTCGCGCAACGCGCGGTCTCCGGAGACCCTCGCTCGGGCAAGGGCACGTCAGGGGAAATCGATTGCGGAGCAATCGGAGGGTGGGGCAGGTGAGACAAGCGACTTTTTCAGCATCCTGCTGAACGATACTTGGCGAAACAGATCAGATCCAGATGATCGTAGTGATCGGGAAGAATCGTTTCCGCTTTGTAGCCGAGGCTGAAGAACACATGAATGTTCCTGGCCGTACGCAGCATGGTGCAGGCATAGAACTTATGGGCATCGGTCGCGACACGCTCGATTTCGCGTATCAGTGCTTTTCCCACCCCATGGCCTTGATGGGTGGGACTCACGGATAGCAGCCGGATAATGCAGACCCCAGCCACGGTCCAAAAGCGCACCGATCCCACCACCACTCCCTCCACCTCCGCCACGAAGATATGTTTCTCCTCGGCATCTTCTCTGAGGCTGTCGAGCGTTTCCGTGGTCCATCCGCTCACGGTATAGACGTTGGCGTATTCGCCGAACGCGGCCTGCTGTACTTGAAGCAGGGCGATGAAATCATCTTCGGTTGCGGGTCGGATGTGAATCATGCACGGCGCTCCAGGCTGATGCTTTTCAATTCGTGACTATGAGGATATCAAAAATCTGGCACGATCTTCTATCTGACGCGCGCAGAGGGAGACCATCCAGCCCGCATTACTCATGAACGCTTCTGCTGCAATCGCCGGTCCGCTGCTACGACAAGCCTTCGGCCGGCGGGCTCGCCCCTCGAACCCTCTACGTACTGCACGAGTACGCATCGGGTCCTCACGGCTCCGCGCGCCGGTCTCGCAACACGGTTCAGCGATTTCGCCACGAACCGTCACGAATAATGCGGGCTAGCCCCCCTCAAGGAAGAAAATAGAAGAGCGGTGGTCGCTCGATGCGCGCAGTTGTGAATTCCTCCAGGCACCCTCTTGAGAGAGAAACATGGACAGGCTCGGCTATAAGATCCGACGCTGTGCTTCCCAGGCTCGAGTTGACACCACCTGCATCGAGTCGTAGCCTGTCGCCAAGTTTTCATAGCAACCGGCCCAACCGTAGCATGTCCACAATACGTTTCCCTGTGCAGCCTCCGTCTGACTACTCGATCGCGCCGAGTCTTACTGGTGCCTGGAGAGCCATTGCGAGTTTTCTGCTCGGGGGACTCTTGACCGTCCTGCACGCGGCACCCGTTCTGGCGAGCACAGAGTTCGCGTCGTCGTCGGTCGCGAAAGGCGTGCTCTTAGTGGCCAGCCCATCGTTGAATGATCCGAACTTCCGCCAAGCTGTCGTGCTCGTCGTGGAGCATGGGCCTGGGGGAACTGTTGGGCTTATTCTGAATCGTTCCACGAACGTTCTCCTGTCCAAGGCATTGCCGGACATCGCCGTGCTCAAGGGAACCAGCTACCGGCTGTTTGCTGGTGGGCCGGTCGAACCAACCCGCTTTCTCTTGCTGTTCCGACTCAAGGAGCCCCCAGCGGACGCACGATTGGTCTTCGACGGGGTCTATCTGGGGCGCACACCAGGAGTTCTAGAACGTATCATTACGCAGGCTAAGCCGACCGAAACCTTCCGGGCCTTTGCAGGATTTGCCGCCTGGGCTCCGAGGCAGTTGGAAGCCGAGATGCTTGTGGGGGCGTGGGCGATCTTGCCGCCAGATTCGCTCGGTATCTTTGACAAAGACCCGGCCGTACTCTGGTCAGATTGTATCAGTCGGCTCCAGAGGCCTAGGGTCATTTCCAATTAAGAGAGGAGAAGGGTAGCCTGGTCGTCCTCCTGCTCGCGGAATGCGCACGATCAGAATGTGCTCGTTCGACGCGCGCAGTAGGGGATCACCTAGCAGGCTGCGGAAACACTCAGTTGACGCTCAAATCCCGCGGTGTTCTTACGCGTGGGGTTGACACATGAACAACTCGCAGGATGCTCAAAAAGGCTGTCCAGCAAGGCCGCAGCGAGCGAAGAGGCGAGGAGGTACGGACCGCACTTCGTGGGGCCGTTCGCCCGTGCAATAGATCTTGGCGAACGGAAAATCCCCTCCAGTGCTTTCGATTTCCGAACAACTCTCGTTGAGCCTCTGAGCGATGCGAGAACGCCGCTGGCGGACTTTTTCAGCATCCTGGTAGACGTGGTACAGTGGGCCATGTCCATCCCGCCGTTCATCCCTTGTCCCGCCACCGGAGACGCGTTCATCGGTCGCCACGGGCTCGTCAAGAACCTGCGTGGCCGTATCGCGAGGGGCGAATCGCTGGCGGTGATCGGCGGGCCGAAGCTGGGGAAGACCTCGCTGGTTCGCACCGCCTTGGAGGGACTGTCGGACCGCACAGTGGTCGAGGTGGACTGTGGCACAGATCCGTCACCTCGGTTCGATGTGCTGCCCGGATCGATCATGGTCCTGGACAATCTGGACGATGTCGCCGGCCAGGCGATGGCACCATTGCTCGCGCGCCTGTCGGCGGCGGGAACAGCCGGCCTCGTCGTGACCGGTGGCCGCCGACTACGGACGCTGCTTGGCCACTCCGGAACAGAGACCTGCCAGAACGTTCGCCTGTTTCCCCTGTCAGTCCTGCTCGATGGGGAGACGCGACAGCTGATCGGCAGAGACACGAGTCCTCACCTACCCGCGTGGACGGGGAACCACCCCTACCTGACGAAGCTGCTTCTCCATTATCAGGACCATAGGGGGGACGATGCCGTCGCGGCGGGTCGGTGCCAGTGGGAGCCATTTGTGCAGCGCCTGGCGGCCGAAATCGGCGAGGGCCCCGAGCGGCGGCTGCTGTGCTATCTGATCGAGCGCGGGGAACCCGTGAATCCCACCAAGGCCCAATCCGACACCGGAGTCCAAGACATCAAGGCGGTCGCGGACACGCTCACCTACATGGGTGTCATCAGCCGCTGGATTCGGAATGAAGAGGCCACACTTTTCGCTGGTTGTCGGCTGCTCAACAACTACATCACCGCGGTCTGAATTGGCGACGATAGGCAGCAACCAGGCCGCCCTTCTTGCTCGCAGAACGCGCACGATAAAAGGGGGGGGGGAAGGACACCCATATTGGTTCTGTGCTCCCGGAATAGAGGAGGGGCTGGAGCCTGATGATCTTCTGTGCTTGCGCAACGCGCGGTCGCGGACTCCCCTCGTTGGACGCGCGCAGTGGAAGATCAATCAGACCCCATCCCCGAAGAGATAACGAGCGAGCGAGGAGGGAGCATTTATAGCCTCGTTCGACGGGCGTACGTCGACCAACATAGGTGCCCTTCCAAGAGAGGGGAAACAAGCAAGTTTGGAATGACGAGTATTTCGAACATGACGCCTCAGTACGCGCGCGGTTCAAAGGCTTGCTCTGTGCGCGGTTGGCAGCTGCATTAATCTGCGTCATTCCATTTCTCACAGGGACTCAGGCGTTCGTTGGAAGTATCGCGCCAGATGAGGCAAAGTTTGGTCTCATGCGGATTGTCAAAAATATCGGAGTACGACACGACTCC
Source organism: Nitrospirales bacterium (assembly GCA_038200765.1). Taxonomy (GTDB): domain Bacteria; phylum Nitrospirota; class Nitrospiria; order Nitrospirales; family Nitrospiraceae; genus Palsa-1315. The sequence continues at coordinate 3,458 of JBBRRK010000187.1, read as the reverse complement.
AAGTATCACAATGAACCAGTCTTTGCGCTCCAAATACATACCTTGCTCATCGGTCAGGGGTGTCATCAGGGAAAGGACTCGGCTCACAACAGACCCTGGACCAATGACCCCAACGCGTTCAGCATCAGTCGTCAGTTTCGGAGGCATTTCCCAGTCAGGAAGCTTGTTCGAGATCCATACGGTCATCACCAGACGTATGTTCGTCGTCAGTGCAGGAGAGCGCCCGGTATTTTGAAAGAGAATGGTCGCTCTTGGGACATTATGCTGGATGAGGGGACCAACAATCGTCGCGTCCTGAACCCTCACCCAGGCACGCTCGGCCATTTGATGCGCGCGCTTCAGCATGAGCGAGTGAATCGCGAAAGCGATGGCGAGCGCGACGATGACACACGCGACGCATCCACCAACGACATAGACGGGGTTTTTGTACCATCTATTCAACCTTGGATCAGCGGTATCTTCCTGATAAGTGTCACCCATGTGTCCCTCAGTCTAATCGTAGACGGCAACCGTATGGGTAGAGTGCCTGTTGTATTCAGATGAGGTCATGTTTGGTCGAGCGAATTGTGGGGCCGTCATGCGATGCAGCAGTGCTGAGTGGTCGTGGCCGCGTCCCCACTGGTTGGCTGGAGTATGCCATGCTCAAACTAAAAAGTTGAGTAGGGAATAATTGCCTTTGGAAGGGTGGGAGGGGAGCAGCCAGACCATCCTTCTTGCTCGCTGAGGCCGCACGATCAGAAGGGTGGGAAGGCGGCCTGTTGACCTCCTGTGCTCGTGCAACGCGCGGTCTAAGAAGGCCCTCGTTGGACACGCGCAGTGGGAGACCAATCAGGCCACCTTCCTGTGAGGAGAGCATGAGCGAGTTTGGACGGACCTATATCTCGCTCAATGCGCGCAGTGAAGGACAGTCTGGCTGTTCCCCTTAGGAGAGAAAGTGTGATGGTGCAGAGAAGGAAACAGCATCCTTGTTGGACACGCGCAGTGGGAGACCAATCTAGCCCACCCTCAAGGGAGCAGATGGAAGACCGGTGGTCGCTCGATGCGCGCAGTCAAGGGCAGCCTTGACCGTTCCCTTTAGTAGATGTTTGGAACAGAGGAGGTGATGGAGCCTGATGATCTTCTGTGCTCGCGCAACGCGCGATCTCAGAAGGTGGAATGCAAGGGCGTGAGGAGCTTTCTTTGCTCCCGGAGCGCGCGCCCTCCGAAGGGCCTAGCTCGACGGCCGCAGTCAAAGCCCCTCGCGCCCTTGCTTGGCTGAGCATAGAACTGGATGAAAAATGCGAATGGACACGCGCAGTGGGAGATCATCCACCCCACCCTCTAGGGAAAATAGAACCTCCATGAACGCACCAGCGAGAAAAGACTCCCGACCCCTTCTTTCCTCCTCCGACCCATTTTTTCCTCCTTGAAACCTTGGCGAGTGTTTTTTGTAGTGGCACACTTGGCAATACCACTCGGCAACAAGGGGCTTCTGGTAGTCACGATGATGCCCTTGTAAGAGGAAGGTCAAAAGAATAGCACCAGCCAGGACTACTTGCCCCGACACGCCTTCATGAACGCTCGACCGAGGAAAGACTGATATGCAGATTGATAGCTAGAGCCCCCACCCCAGAACATGGCCCCTTGGATCAACCCAAGTCGTTTCAAGTTCTCAAGCGACTGGAGGACCTCGGCAGGTGGATTGATTTCTATGGCAGGTTTCCCTGTTAAGACCTCCTCGGGAAGTCCACTCATATAGAGCGGTAAGCTTTCGTATTCCGCAGGAAACGCATAGATTTTCTCCAGGATTGTCGCATCACGAGCACTGAGATCCTGAAGAATGCCGAGAAAGGCAGGCTCGACAACAATCCCGCTATCAGCATCAGCCGCATTCACAAGTAGCCGAGCCCACCGGTCTTGTAGTTCATTGTCTTCTTCCATGCAGCCGTGCTGAAGGATTCGAACTAAGTTGTTCATTGGAACAGATCGGGTGGGTTTCTCTAATCCTCTCTGATGCAGGAACTCAGTCGCACGATCCATAAGGCGCACTTGCCGCTCCCAACGGATGTATATCAGCCTGTCTTTGACCATACCGAACGCCGCCTCTAGCGAGCCTTTCAAGTACGGGGCGACAAATTCCCCCATCTTCGTTGAGGCATCAATGGCTTTCCCCGCTGTCTTGGCAACCTCCCCTATGGCCTTGCTTACTTCTTCCATGCTGATCCTCACCGTTGGAGCCAGCCCGCTGCCATGGTCTGGCTGTGTTGGCTATGGACAGTTCCCCGCCACTCGAAACTTCTTCCGCCTCTGCCGCCCAATTTAACCCTACTCTGTTCTTGGGCGCAACTTGGCTGTAGTTGGGACAATCGGGTCGGTGATAGATGTGGCTCTTACGGTTGCCGATGATGGGATAGGGTGACGTGGGGGAGCAGAATCAGACTCAGACTCTGCTGAGCCTAGCCGAGGAGGGGCACGAGTAGCCGCGCTGCCCTCAGTTACAGTGTCCAGAGGCACCAGGTCTGACAGGTCGAGTGTTGTCCCCGTCTTGCTTTTCTATAGACCCATGGTGGGACAGGAGCTGGATCAACCCACAGACCTTTCTTGGCCTCTCGTACTCCCGTCTCCAGCCCTTCAAGGACCATATCCCTTGGCGCATATTTCCGATACCACCAGCACCAGCCCTGCTTGACGAGTTCCTGATTGAGATTCGTGCCGTCGGGCAGGATCACGTCTCCAAGGACGCGTTTGTACTTGTCGTGGCCATGGGTTTGGATCGTGACTTCTTTCCTGAAGGCGAGTGCTGAGGCGGCCTGCTTGGCCTTCTGGCCGTAGGCTTGGCCCTTCTCAGGGCAATCGATCCTGCTGAGGCGGATACGCTCAGCAGGATGGCCGGTCAGCACTTCGATGGCGTCGCCGTCAAGGCGGAGACGACGGGGCCGGATAAGTCGGCGGCATACAGTTCGCTAGGAGCGATGAGCAGATTGAAAATAGCTATCGTAATTAGCCATCCCATCAGAACAACTGTATCGAGTGGTTCCGCGACAGGGTGATTCCTTTGAGGTCAAGTTTCCCAGCCATTAGTTAGCGTCTTGTCATCGCCAAGATTTCAGTCTCAAGCTTTCCTGTAGAGTGGCATTTCACAATCACAGGTTCCTGTGGTGTTCCCCAGTCAGCCGACCCTATCTGCCCTGTATTGAATGAGACTGAACTTGTTTTTTCTGGCACTGCTATTCGTTGCACGACAGTCCCCGCTGCATTAAGTGCTTCATTTTTCCCCGACACGCGTGAAGTGAAAATGTAGCGGGTATTCACTGTCACAATCGTGTCGTTGTCCTTTGGGTGCGTATTCCGACGAAGTCGGCCACTGATTCCGAGCGAATGCGGCCACCCCTCGGAGCGGAGCGACGCACGCTCTCCAATGTTACTCAGTCGTGGCCGACTTCCGGTTTCTTCGCCAGCCGCTTCCGCATCGATTCTCC
>JBBRRK010000186.1:0-8030 GCA_038200765.1 Nitrospirales bacterium | reverse complement strand
TCAGCGCGAGTTGAACGCCATCGCGCATCGGCTGAATACGCGTCCACGCAAGTGCCTCAACTTCGCCACGCCCCTGGAGGTCTATGCGCAACTGCGTCATCATTCACCCGTTGCACTTGGAACTTGAAACCGCCCACCCTTATGACGCTGCACCATTTTGTCTTTGGCATCGGCTATCACTTCTAGCCGTTGTTCCTAGTTCTCGAGCGGGACAGTCGCCACGCGGCGGCTGTCCTGGGTTCTCCCGGTTTCCCTCTCAGCCTCGATTCTTGTTGCTCCTGCAGGGCTCTGTTAGAGCCCTTTTTCTTTTTCACGATGAGAGCGATTTATTGTCCCTCTGGGATACTTTGAGGGTCTGAACGCCGAAAAAACGCTGCCTGCTCTGAGAGGCCTGTCTCGGTACGTCCGGGTCTGGCAGGTGAGCAAAATGGGTTTTCCAATACTGTGTTAATCCGGTCTGGTTGCTGTACCTCGATACATCTCACTCCCGAGTCTGGGCACGCTCTCCATCTGGAACCGATCGAGAGTCATGATCTTCAAACCGGCCTGGGCGATGATGCCGTCGATCTGGCGATTCAGGTTGCAGCCACAGCCGATGATGTTCTGAAGGGGATTCAGCCGATCCTGCCACGACGCGACTTTTTTATCTTCGCTCCGACCATGTTCCAGAAACAGAAACATTCCGTCGGCCTTGAGGACTCGACGAACCTCTCGAAGTGCCTTGATCGGATCGGGAATTGTGCAGAGAGTCCAGGCACTGACAACGAAATCAAAGGAATAGTCGTCATAGGGCAATGCCTCAGCGGTGAGGTGTTGGATTTGTATGGGAAAGGACTGGCCGGCGCTACGTTCCATGACGATCTTGGGAAGAAGGTTGGCTGGATCGACCGCATGGAGCCAGGTGATGGTCTTGGGGTAGTGCGGCAGATTCAACCCGGTTCCTATTCCCAGTTCCAGCACTTCACCATGGACATGAGAGAGCAATTCCGTACGTAAGCGACGGAATTCCTCTCCCGCCATGACCCAATCCATGAGGCGAGGGAATATATGATGACGATAGAGTCCCATCGGATCTCGTAGTATAGCGGAATCTTGTGACCCCAAGAGGGCTGTGTTAGATTCGCTGCTCCTGTATCGACCCATCAGCGGTCAGCTTTCAACCATCAGCGTCCTGAGAGGGATCGGTGTGACAGCAGAAGGCTGAGCGTTTCCCATCGTAACATGAGCAAGACCTACGATCATCAGGCCCTTGAAGTGAAGTGGCAGGCCTATTGGGAGCAGCACCGAACCTTTCGCGTGGCTGACGACCGGAGCAAGCCGAAGTTCTACTGCCTCGACATGTTCCCTTATCCATCTGGCTCGGGCCTCCACGTTGGTCATCTTGAGGGCTACACCGCAACCGACATCGTGTCCCGCTACAAACGTATGAGAGGCTTTAATGTACTGCACCCGATGGGGTGGGACGCATTCGGGCTCCCTGCGGAACAGTATGCGGTGAAGACGGGAATCCATCCGGTTATCACGACAGCTGAGAACATCGCGACGTTCAAGCGCCAGATGAAACGTGTCGGGCTCTCCTATGACTGGGAGCGCGAGATCAGCACGATCGATCCCGCATATTATCGTTGGACGCAGTGGATTTTCTTGAAACTGTTCGAACAAGGGCTGGCCTACGTGGCGGAAGTACCGGTCAATTGGTGCCCCGCGCTGGGGACGGTGCTTGCGAATGAAGAAATTATCGACGGCAAGAGCGAAGTCGGCGGGTTCGATGTGGTGCGCAAACCGATGCGCCAATGGGTGTTGAAGATCACAGCCTATGCCGATCGGCTGCTCGAAGATTTAAAGCTGGTCGAATGGCCGGCCAGCACATTGGAGATGCAAAAGAATTGGATCGGCCGATCGATCGGCGCGGAAGTCGAGTTCGATCTGGCCGGCGCTCCTGGTACGGTCCGGATTTTTACGACGAGGCCCGATACCCTGTTCGGCGCGACCTATATGGTGCTGTCCCCGGAACACCCGTTAGTGACGGTCGTCACGACTGTGGATCGCCGCACCGATATCACCGCCTATCGCGAGGCAGCGGCCAGAAAAAGTGATCTCCAACGGCAGGAACTCGACAAGGAAAAGACCGGGGTCTTCACCGGCGGCTATGCGGTGAATCCGGTGAACAAGGAGCCGCTGCCCATTTGGATTGCCGACTACGTGTTGATGGGTTACGGGACCGGGGCCATTATGGCTGTGCCGGCGCACGACGAGCGCGACTGGGCCTTTGCGAAGACCTATGGATTGCCGATCCGTGAAGTCATCGCGGGCGGTCAGGTTGAACAAGAGGCCTTCGTCGCGACCGACAAGGGGACCGTGATCAATTCGAGGACGTCGGACGGAAGCTTTACTATTAATGGGCTGACGCCGGGTGATGCCATTCCGAAAATCACGGCCTGGTTAGAATCGCAGGGCAAGGGGCGCAAGGCCGTGAACTATAAGTTGCGGGATTGGCTCTTTGCCCGCCAGCGGTATTGGGGCGAGCCCTTTCCAATTGTGTGGGTCGATGGTCAGGCCCTTCCGCTTCCGGAAGAGCAGTTACCGATATTGTTGCCGGAGACCAACAACTTTAAGCCGTCCGGGAACGGCGAAAGCCCGCTCGCAAATCTCACCGACTGGCTGACAACCACCGACCCGATCAGCGGAGCCCCAGCTCTCCGTGAAACCAACACGATGCCTCAGTGGGCCGGCTCCTGCTGGTATTACCTGCGATTTATCGATCCTAGAAATTCTAGCCAGCTCGTCGATCCAGCACAGGAGCGCTATTGGATGCCGGTGGACCTCTACATCGGCGGCAGCGAACATGCTGTGCTCCATTTGCTCTATGCGCGGTTTTGGCACAAGGTGCTGTACGACATCGGAGTCGTCAGTACGCCGGAGCCGTTCAAGAAGCTGGTGCATCAGGGGATGGTGTTGGGAGAAGATAACCAGAAGATGTCGAAATCCCGCGGCAACGTCGTGAATCCCGATGAGATGATGGATCAGTTCGGAGCCGACGCAGTGCGGCTCTATGAAATGTTCATGGGGCCGCTGGAAGCCGTGAAGCCCTGGAGTACGAGGGGTGTGGAAGGGGTCACGCGGTTTCTCGAACGGGCCTGGCGGCTCATGGTGAATGAAGAGGGCCGTGTGTCGAGCGCCGTGGTAGGCACAGTGCCTTCTCTCGAACACCAGCGGCTGCTACACCAGACGATCAAGAAAGTGACCGAGGATATCGAAGACTTGCGATTCAATACGGCGATCGCTCAGATGATGGTGTTTACCAATGAAATGACGAAGGCCGATCAGCGCTCCCGGGCCCTGCTTGAACCCTTCGTCCTGATCCTGGCACCCTTCGCGCCCCATGTGGCGGAAGAATTGTGGGAAGTGCTGGGTCACCAGCCGAGCGTGTCTCAGCAGCCGTGGCCGATCTTTGATCCGGCTATGACGGTGAGCGATCGGTTGATCATTCCGATCCAGGTGAATGGGAAATTGCGGGCGAAACTCGACGTAGGCGCCGACGCCACTCGCGAGCAGGTTGAGGGACTGGCTCGCGCGCAGGCCGCGGAGTGGCTACAAGGCAAGGAGCTGAAGAAGATTGTGTACGTCGAAAAAAAACTGATGAACTTTGTGGTGTAATAGGGTGTTGAAAAATCCACCAACAAGGGAAGGATGGGGAGGGAGCGGCCAAGGCTGCCCTCAACTGCGCGCATCGAACGAGCACATTCTTATCGTGCGCGTTCTGCGAGCAAAGAGGGCGCCTGGCCGTTCCCTTAGCAGGCTGCGGAAAAACCCAGATGAGGCACACAATGCCGTGGGAATCTTCCCTATGGTGCCGACGTCACAATGGTCTCAGCATGCTCAAAAAGGCCGTCCAGCAAGGCCGCAGCGAGCGAAGAGGCGAGGAGGTACGGACCGCAGTTCGTGGGGCCGTTCGCCCGTGCAATAGATCTTGGCGAACGGAAAATCCCCTTCAATGCTTCCGATCTCCGAACAACTCACGTTGAGCCTCTGAGCGATGCGAGAACGCCGCCGGCGGACTTTTTCAGCATCCTGATTAGAGAGAGATGAAGAAGATCGGAAGGCCCTCGCCCAGGCGTATGGCACGTCTTGGCTTGCCAGTGGGTCGGCGGGTGAGAAGCCCGGCCATTTTGAGCATGCTGAGGGTGTTCCGGCATCACCACCGTATGTAAGGTTCCAACGGTGTATGGTGTATGAACAGAGTTTTATCGCAGCCTGCTAAGGGAATACTGAGTGCTGGAACTAGAGACAAGGAATCATGTGATTCGGAATGAGGGGGCGTACCACCTTTCTATGTTCAGCGTGTACGTCTCAGCACTGTGTCTGTCTCTCGCCCTACTGAGTGGCTGCGGCTATCAATTCCGTGTGGAAGGAGCCGGACCCACGATTGGGGGAGCGGCTGCGGCGGCCTCGTCCACGTCACCGCCACCGCGGTTGATCGTTCGGATGTTGGAAAATAGAAGTTTTGAGCCGAACTTAGAAATCCGCTATACCAACTATCTGCGCCATGAGTTTTCCTCGGGCAGCGGGGCGCAGATCGTTCAAGATTCTGAGGCAGCCGATCTTGTGTTGTCAGGGCAGATCCTCTCGGTTATTCTTCCGACGCTCAGTTTCAGCCAAACCACCACGCTCGAAAGCCGCGCAGAGGTGATCGTGATCGTCAAGGTGGAGGAAACCAGGACGCAACGTGTCGTATGGGCGCAAGTGGCAAAGGGCGCGTCGGAGTTCTACGTGACGCCGGACTTGCAATTTAACCGCGCCCTGCAGAACCGAGCGTTGGAACAAGCGGGTCGTTTCATCGCCGAGGACTTGGCCTCCCGCTTTCTGCTCCAGTTGGAATCGGGACAGTTGTCAAAGCCGACCGCACGTCAGGCATCGGACAACGTGGATAGCACCATCAAATAAATCGGATACCCACTATGGCCTCATCCATTTCTCATGCCCAGCTCAATGCGCAGCTTGCGCAAGGAACGGTCGCGCCGCTGTATGCGGTGGTCGGCGAGGAAGATTTGCTGCGGGATATGGCTCTCGGTGCCTTGAAGTCCGCGTTGTTGGGGGAAGGCGAGAGCGACTTCAATTGCGATCTCTTCTATGGGGACGACGTGAGCGGGGCTGAGATTGTCACCTGTGCTTCGGAGATAGCCGTGTTCGCGGCTCGGCGAGTGGTGGTGGTGAAAGCGGCCGATAAACTTCCGGCCCGAGAGTGTGATGCGATCCTTTCCTATTTGAAGGAGCCGAATGATTCCACGGCTGTGATCTTTGTCGCGTCGAAACTTGATGGACGACTCAAGTTTACCCAGGCCCTCACAAAAACCGCGGTGACGGTCGATTGTTCTCCTCTCAGAGAGACGCACTGGCTTCCTTGGCTTAAACAGGACGCTGAACGGATCGGGATCCGGCTCAACGACGACGCGTTTGATGTGCTCAAAGAAGCCTGTGGTGGCTCGCTCTACTCGGTTCGGCGCGAACTGGAAAAGCTGGCTGCGTATGTCCCTCCCGGTCAGATCGTCACTGCCGCTGACGTTGCGATCCTGCGTGGAACGGAGCCGGGCGCGTCAGTGTTTGATTTGATGTTGGCGATCGGCGTGAAACACCGCGGGCGGGTCTTGGCGATCCTGGCCAGGAATCTGGAAGCAGGGGAGGCCCCATTGAGAATCCTTGGCTCATTGGCCTGGCAATATCGGAGACTCTGGAAGGTCAAGGAAGTCGCACGACAAGGAGGGCGTGAGGGAGAGGCTGCTCGGACGTTGCGTATGGATCCCCACAAAGTGCGAGCGTTTCTCGATCAATTTTCCGACGCCCACCTGCATGAGGCGCTTCGGTTATTTTTGGAGGCCGATGCCAAGCTGAAGGGTGGAAGTGGTGGACGTCCCGCGCGAATTCTTGAAGATGTGTTGTTGCGGTTATGCGATCGTGCCCAGGTCAATGCGCGTCCCCCCTCACCGAGTCGTGGCACCGGGATGCCGCAACCGGTGAGAGCGAGAACCATTTCGAACGTGCGAACGATTACGCGGGGGAGGCAGACAAGGAGTTGACGTGGAGGGTGAGTCGAGCAATCCGGCGCGAAGCCGTATTCGGTTTCATCACGCCCTTCGTCGCGGCCTTGCTGATCGCCGAGGTGGCGTGACGGAGGGATACCTTCGCATCCTCAACCTTCTTCTCGGCCACAGCCGCTTGGACTTTCTTCACGAGGCTTTTAAGGGTGCTCATCGTCACACGGTTACGGTCATGCCGCTTCACAGATTGACGGGCTCGGCGAATCGTCGATTTATGTACAACCGGCATAGTAGACTCCTCAAATAAAGAAGGCATTTGTACCACATGGTTCTCCGAATCGTCAAGGTGAGCCATTCTATTAAAGGACAAACCTATGTCAACTATTAATGCCCGTGACCGTTTAATCTTGGCCCTTGATGTGCCCTCACGCGATGAAGCTGACCGGCTTCTCGATCGCGTGCAGGATCAGATCGTGTTTGTGAAGGTGGGACTCGAACTGTACACCGCCGCTGGGCCTGAGATGGTTCAGCGCTTGATTGCACAAGGCAAGAAGGTGTTTCTGGACCTCAAGTTTCTCGATATTGAGGAAACGGTTCGTCGGGCCACGGCGCGGGTTGCGGCGATGGGCGTAGAATTCCTCACGGTCCATGCCAACCGGAAGGCGCTGGTCGCAGCCGTTCAAGGCCGTGGAGCGTCCACACTGAAACTGTTGGCGGTGACCGTGTTGACCAACTTCGACAGTCAGGATCTCCGTGATATGGGCATTCAACGGAGTGTCCAGGACTTAGTTGCCGCGCGCGCCCTCTTGGCCTCTGAAGTGGGCTGTGATGGGGTGGTGGCCTCAGGCGAAGAGCCAGCGATCCTCCGCCCAAAAGTCGGTCCGAGATTTCTGATCGTCACGCCCGGCGTGCGTCCTGCAGGCGAAGGTGTCGATGATCACGCCAGGGCGACCACGCCGACCCAGGCGATTTCGGCAGGGGCCGACTATTTGGTGGTCGGTCGACCCATCAGAGATGCGTCAGATCCCGCCGCCGCCGCCGCCGCCATTCTCACGGAAATGCAGGCGGCCTTCGATGCCAGGGGCTGATACACCACAATCGTCGCATGCTCCGAATGGAAACCAGAACCGCAGAGGAATCTCTTCACCATTGACGCGTGTCGTCATGCCTGGTTGCGGGTCTTCTTCTGTCTTTGCTAAGATCTCCTCCACCAGAGAACCTGTGCCGAATGTCTTCTCAGTATGGTGGGTGTAGCTCAGTTGGTTAGAGCGCCGGATTGTGGATCCGGAGGTCGCGGGTTCGAAACCCGTCACTCACCCCATATCCCTCTTTCAATCCCTCTGGCCAGGATATCGAACGGTTTTTTGTAGGTAGGATGCAGACTTCCGCCTTGAAGTGTGCAGTTCGAAAGCATGATTCGTAAGAATTTGTTCTTTTGCTCTGCCGACTGCTTCCTATAGAGTTCATCGCCCTAGACGCGAGTTCTAACAGTCGAACGCTATCACCGTGGTATCGGTGAGACGCCCCATCGTTCGCCCGAAGCGTATCAAGAACCCGGTCTCGCTCAGCTTCCCACTCTCTAGATTTTTCCAGCCAGAAACGCTCTGTGACCTTTCCCTCCAGCTTGTCGAGGTAGACCTGGTCAAGACGACTGGAAAGGCGTCTGCGCGTGTCCTCAAGACGCTGCGTGGTCTCCTGGTGATACGGCGTCTCTTCCTGATGACTCTCTTTTAACGCCTGGATGAGCCAGTCCCGCATCTCTGATCCAATGGCGATACGCTGGACAATTGCATCAAACTGGGGCGCGAGGTCTTCTGGTTTTGTCGCAAACAGGAACTGGAGACGAACAAGAATGTGTCGACCAACCTAGCTAGGCGGCGAGCGCATAGAACATGTGGGCGAACGATGGCTCATGTCCCACTCGTGTTCTCATGTGCCCTTTCTTGATCATGGCCATCACTTCACTACCTGCTAACGTTCGTTGGGCCGCATAAA
>JBBRRK010000185.1:0-8078 GCA_038200765.1 Nitrospirales bacterium | reverse complement strand
GGGATACATTTCTGGTAACAGCCACACCGGCCAGTGAGGGGCAACACGTATGACAAGAGGTCTTGTACTCATCATGGTATTGTTCCTGGCAGGCTGCGCTCAGTCCTATACCGTATTCCATAGCCAGACGGGCAACCCGATCATATTGGCTCGGCGAGCATATTCCCACGAAGGTTGCCTCTCCACGATGCGGGAGGAAGCAGCTCGACTTGGAGTCTCGCTGAGTACGGTGCACGTGAGAGGTTCTTGGCAAGGTCGATCCCTTCTCTGGCCCTTCGAGCCAGGGTATGCCTGCGAAGGGGTAATCGGCCCCGAACGTCTCCCAAGCGGAGCCTATCCATACAGTTCACCCTTCTCACCTCTATAGAGTAGTCGTCGCTCACCTCTTCCCATTTTTGACGCCTCACGTATAACAGCCCCTGACAATTGTGGTCACGCCTATCCGTGGGGTGGAGCCCCCTTCGAGTTTCACGCCGTTCGCTTACGGTATTGTCACATTTTCTTTGCCCTCCCTCGTCTCTTGGCTATAATCAATTTCTCCTAGTCGCCAGCCTCGCGGCAGACAATCAGTCTGGACCTAGAACCGAGGAATCGATATAGGGGTTCATGCGATAGCGAGGTTGTCAGATGATCAAAGCGCTCCTCGTCGAAGACAATGACGTCGACGCTCAGCTCACGCAGGATCTTCTTTCTGAATGGAGCATCGAGGAGTTCCAGATTACCCGTGCCAAAACGTTGGGAGAAGGACTCGCGTTTCTGAGCCGTGAGCGATTCGATGCCGTGCTCTTGGACCTTTCCTTGCCGGATGCATTCGGTCTCCCGGCGGTCAGACAGGTCCATGCTACCAGTCCAACGATCCCTGTTGTCGTCCTGAGCGGCGTGAGTGACCAAAGCCTGGCCCTTCAAGCTGTACAACAGGGGGCGCAAGATTACCTTGTCAAAGGTCAGGGGCATCCGGAACTGTTAGCCCGTGCCGTCCGTTATGCCATCGAGCGGAAACGCTCTGAAGAGCATCTGACTTACCTCGCACAGTACGATCACTTGACCGGGCTGGTAAATCGTACCCTCTTTCGTGATCGGCTTGTTCAAGCCATGGCTCGGACCAAGCGCATGCAACAACCGATTGGCCTCATGCTCCTCGATCTCGATCGATTCAAAGCGGTGAATGATACCTTCGGCCACGATATGGGTGACGAATTACTCAAAGCCGTATCCGAACGACTCAAGATCTGTGTGCGTGAGGTCGATACTGTGGCCCGGATGGGGGGGGACGAGTTCACGATTATTCTTGAAGGGGCCTCTTCCGAACAGAACATCCTCGTGGTGGCAACACGCATCGCCGAATCCATTGCTACGCCGTTCGAGCTCAAGGGGCACCACATCTCCATCGGCGTCAGCATCGGAATTACGATCTATCCTCAGGACGATCATCTTGTCGACGAATTACTGAAGCACGCCGACACGGCCATGTATCGGGCAAAACAGCAAGGCGGCAGTGGGTTTCATCTTCACGAAGCCTCTGGGACTCACTCGGCCAATCTCCTCCCATAGTGCGCGCGCTACCGACGTTGCGGAATCAGGACCAGGGACGCTTTCTGACTCTTCTCCGACCTCGCGTTCAATTTTCTACGCACTGATCCCAGAGTCACGCTGTCCTCGATAGCCAGGCTCATCACCGACCGATGTCGCCTAACGGCTGGTCCGTCACGATCAAGGCCCCGCGGGGATTGGGGGTAAGAATATTTGAGGTGTCGAGCGACTCCCGACCGGGAGTAGGGTGGCAGTCGGGGGTGATCACCATCCCCCAATGCTGATTTTCGCTGCACGTATTGTCGACGAGGAGCGCTTCCGCGTGATGAAAGAGGAGAATCCCGCTCAGCATATTCTCTCGGCACCGGTTCCTGACGAGCTCTGGATGGCTCCCAGGATCTCGCACCGCAATACCGAAATGGTGGTTGCCTCGGCAAACATTGTCGGCGATCCTCGGCTGTGCGCCGGCAAACACAAAAACTCCCGATTCGCGGTTGGAACAGACTTCGTTCTCGACAAATGTCGGCCGCGATTGCGGGCCATAGATCACGACGCCGGATAGAATACCCTCCATGGCACGGCACTGGGTCACAGTACAAGAGGAGTCGAGCAGGTTCATCGCGGAATGCTGATCGCTTCCGACATAGCGAAACGTGATGCCGGAGATACGACCGCTTGGGACCTGCTGAAGGTAGAGGGGCCCCCCACGACGGGAAAAGATCTGTACTTCATCTCGACCGGCCCCCACCAAATGAATGGGTCGCCCCGTGATAAAGACTTTGTCTTCATAGATCCCAGGGCGAATAAATACCTGGTCCTGCTCTCCTGCATCAAGTAGTGCCGCGCTGGGCCGCGGGTACGAATCACCGTCGTTCGCGTCGACGATCAAGGTCTTTCCTCCGAGTGGATTCGGCGGAGGATCAGTCATCATGTCCCACTCCCTTCACCGCGCCTTTCCCTCTCTCACCGTCGTCATGCTATTGCAAAAACGCTGAGTACGAGACCGAGCGGCATTATTTCGACCATACGCAAGCAAGTCAAGCTCCCTACAAACCGTTCGTTGGAGCCACTTTACTGACCGGAAGGCTCTACCCTGTCACGCGGGTGGCTTCCGAACAGATCGTACAAATCTGTCGCGTAGGCGGAGGCAATCACTCTTCAACTTACAGCACCGAACGGCGCCAAGCTCTTGGATTCTCGTCGGTTTTAGCCGCACCGAAAGGTTGCTAGGTGGCACGCCGATTGCGTTAACACGAAAGAAAGAGTACCGAGACCTTGTCGAGCAGCATGGAGGCATTACGATGAAGATACTCATATACGTGCTCTCAGGAATGATGGTGGTGCTGTTTTCTCTCAATCTTGCCGTCGCGGCCCCCTCCAACATGCAGGACTCGTCTCGACACCTGTACGATCGAGTGCTGGAGGAGTACAAGCACAGGGATTACGAGGCGGCATTGGCTGGTTTTCGATTTTTCCTCGAACTCCACCGACAATCCTCGTTGGCATCCAACGCCCAATACTGGGTGGGAGAATGTCAGTACCGATTGGGGCGCTATAGGGAAGCTCTGAAATCATTTAATCGCGCGGTGTCCGACTATCCAGTCAGCCCAAAACTTGCTGCGTCTACCCTAAAGATCGGACAAACCTATACGAGGCTGAAGGATCATGAGAATGCTCGTGTAATGTACGGACGTGTGGTCGATCAATATCCGGAGAGTGGAGAGGCAGAGGTCGCAAGGAAAGCCATCGATGCGGCGTCGATTCGAGCTGAGGAACCTACTCCTCAACTAACCGGCAACAGCATTTCCGACTAGCTCCACTTCAAGACAGGCAGAGGATCCGTCGGCCATATTTAGTAGCCGTCACTCGTCATCGCCGACGCCAAACAACTGAGCCAGTTGAGGCACCGTATAGGACATGTGGGGATTCAAGAAGGTCAACGTGATGCCGGCTGCCTGTAGGACGGACTGAACTTCCCGTCTCCGAATGACCTCGTGTGGCTGAGAGGGGAAACTTTCTTCAATCATCACCACTCGCTCCGCAGCCTTCGTGCCTGGGTGAACCAACACAAAGTCGAGTTGCTTCAGCGCAATCTGTCTTAACATCTGTGACCGAGCCATTCCTTCCGCCTCGACACTGACAACAGACCAGAGTGCAACCCGCGCAAAGACAAGATAGTGGTCTTCTACGGCCAAACGTATAAGATTGTAGAGTGAGAGATCGGTGTCGGTCAGCAGAGGCTGGGGACGCAGTGTGACGCTAGGAGAAAGGACAAAGGGCTCTTTCACGACTGGCCCAGCAGTTGACGAAACACTCAGGCGCCAAACCAGGAAAACCAGGAGCCCGATGGCAAGACCGATGAAAAGGCCAATGAATAGATTCTCCATCGTGCCGCTATCGCCCGGGAAGGGACTCACGCCAGCGTGGCCCGTTCGGAACAATGGTTCCTAGGAGTACAGGGTGGTTCGCACCAGTCACTGACGGGATGTTGCCCCACTGTCCAGTCATGGTTTGATAGGCCAAGAGGGCGAAGGCCACCGCCTCAAACACTTTGCTATCCCAGCCGAGAGTCTCAAAGGTCGTGACCGGAATCGGGGAAAAGACCGTCGCGAGATGGTTCATGATCGCACGGTTACGGACGCCACCACCGCCCACTACCACTTCATCGATCTCACTCGTGATCCACCGTCTCGAAGTTCCCACCGCCTTGGCCGTCCACATACTACAGGTCGCCAACAGATCCTCCATCGAGAGGTTGCGTTGCTGCTGGATGGTGATCAGCTCCTCGATCAGATCAGGACCGAATGCTTCACGCCCGGTCGATTTGGGCGGTCGTTTGGACAGAAAGGGATGCGCAAGCAGCTTGCCCAACAGTCGTGAATCGACCTGTCCTTTCATGGCCAGTCTTCCATCACGATCCATCAACAACCGCCCGCCAGTCACTCGCACCATGAGACTATCCAACACCATATTGGCCGGCCCCGTATCGAATGCCTGCACCCCGTTGAGGTGTCCTCCCTTCGGCACATATGTGACGTTGCTGATGCCCCCGAGATTTACCACCAACCGTGCACGCCGCGGATGCTTCAAGAGGAGCGCATGTGCTGCCGGTGCCAGCGGAGCCCCTTGGCCGCCTGCGGCGATGTCACGCGGACGGAAGTTGGCCACAGTGGTAATCCCCGTTCGTTCGGCAATGACGGCCGGCTCGGCAATCTGGAGGGTGGAACGAATGGCGCCGACTCCCGGCGCATGGATTCCATGAGGAAGATGATGCACGGTTTGGCCATGAGAGCCGATTAATGCCACATCGCTCGGTTGAAGTTTCGCTTGTCGAATGACATGCAACGCCGCATTCGCAAACCATTCACCAAGCAGAGCATTGAGGTGACAGACCTCCGCGACCGTCCCCGAGACTGATGCGGAGAGAATGCGCTGCTGCAATGAGCGTGGATAGGCCAGCGTGTGTCCCGCGATCGTCTTTGCTTTCAGGAAGCGACCTCTCCCGGTGATATCCACGAGTGCGGCATCGACACCATCGCCGGATGTTCCAGACATGAGTCCCACGACGTACATTCCTTGACTCCTCCAGTGAACGTTTGGCTAGAGCGGTAGGTTCGCTACGCTAATGGAACTATTCGGCAGGGTCAAGCAGGGAAACATCGTGACCACACTCCGTCAATCCATGCGGTTCGTTGCGTTGACAACGATAGAACCCGATGCTACCGTCCTCGCCCATGTTACGCGTTCGATCCATACTCCTCCTCTGGGCCGTCCTCGTCATCGACGGCCTGCTCCTAGCGCCTCTCACCCTCGCCGCCTTGCCGGGCGAACCGCTCAATATCGTCGTCACAATTCCGGTTCTCAAAGATCTGGCTCAGCAGGTCGGTGGGTCCCACGTACGAGTGACCTCTTTGTTGAGCGGATATGAGAATGAGCACACGTATTCGCCAAGACCGAGCGACTTGGTCGCAGTTCGAAAGGCCCGACTGTTGTTCGAGGTCGGGATCGGTCTTGAAGTATGGGTCTCTTCGCTGGTGAAGAATGCCGGAAGCCCGTCGCTTCGCGTGATCACGACATCTCAAGGAATCGGCCTGATTCGTGACCACGCAGGCCATCGAGACGGGGCACACCAGGGGGGACAAACGACCGGGTCAGGCGGCAACCCCCATATCTGGATGGATCCGGAAAACGTCGCCATCATGCTGCGCCATATTACGGAAGCCCTCATCGCCGCCGATCCCACCCATGCCACAGACTTCCGAAACCATCAAGCGGTCTATCTTCAGCAATTAGACCGGCTGCGAAATGAACTCTCGGATCGAGTCAAACGGTTGCCAGATCGTCGCTTCGTTGCGCACCATCCAGCCTGGCCCTATCTGGCAAGGCGCTTTGGCTTCGACGTGGTCGCGACAATTCAGATGCAATCCGGCACAGAGCCATCGGCCCTTCAGCTGCAATCCCTGATCGGCAAGATCAAGAAAGACCGAATCAAGGTTATCGTATCGGAGATCCAGCTCAGTCAAAAGATTCCTGAGTTACTTGCCAAGGAAACCAAGATACGAATCGTCGTCTTGACCACGCTACCGGGAGGCCTACCAGGGACCGAGACCTACATCGACATGCTCCGCTATAATGTGCTCCAATTAGCTAACGCCCTAGAGTTTCCATAGCGGCTTTGCAGGCTATCTCCTCAGCGTCGGAAGGAGCGTCGGGTTTCGTGCCAGATTCCCCCGAACCTATCATTCGGTTTGACCACGCGTCGTTCGGATTTCCTGGCGTCATCGCGCTCAAGGATATCTCTCTTTCCATCAAGGCAGGCGAGTTTGTCGGCGTCATCGGTCCCAACGGATCTGGGAAAACCACACTCTGCCGAGCCGTACTGGGCCTCCTGGCTCCCGTCGAGGGCCATCTCCATATTTTCGATTGTGCCTGCGATGCATTGCGGTGTCACCACCGTGCGAAGATTGGATACCTCCCACAAAAAGGTGTCGTAGACCGTAATTTTCCAGTCACGGTCCTTGAAACGGTGATGATGGGCCGCTATGGGGCATTGGGGTTATTCAAGCGCCCAGGCCAGAAAGATCAGGAAATCGCAATAGAATCTCTCACTCATGTCGGAATGGAGAGACACAAGGACACGGCTCTGGGCCATCTTTCCGGCGGCCAGCAGCAGCGCGTATTCATTGCGAGGGCGTTAGCGCAACAGCCCAAAGTTCTCCTGCTCGATGAACCGACCACCGGACTCGATATTACCGCTCAGCATAATGTGATTGAGCTGGTTGAGCACCTGCACGATGAACTTGGACTCACCGTGGTCTTGATCACCCATGATATCAATATGGTCCGTTCGCGGGTGGACCGGCTCGTGCTCCTCAAGACCCGCCTCTACGCTGCTGGGCCTCCCGCCGATGTTCTCAAACCAGAGATTCTCAGTGAGGTCTACGGGAAAGAACTGGTGATTACAGAGAAAGATCTCGTCATAGTTGAGGACTATCACCACCATCATTGACCCCACGATACGATGCTTGAACTATTCACCTATGACTTCATGCAGCGTTCCCTCCTTGCGGCGGCGATGGTGGGGGGGCTCTGTTCCGTCATCGGTGTGTTTGTCGTGCTGCGAGGGTTGGCGTTTGTCGGAGCAGGCACGGCACATGCGGCGTTTGCCGGCGTGGCGCTGGGCTACCTCATGGGCTGGCCGCCGCTGGGTCTGGCGATTCTCTTCGGTCTTGCCACAGTGTGGATCACAGGCTGGGTCGAAGAAAAAGGCCGGATGAAATTGGACGTCTCGATCGGCATTCTCTACACCACCACGATGGCTCTGGCCATTCTCTTCATTGGCCTCATGAAAGGCTACAACGCGGAAGTATACGGCTATTTATTCGGCAGCGTCCTGTCGGTTACAAGCGAAGAGTTGCGCATCATAGGCGGCCTGAGCGTCCTGGTGCTCGGTCTCATAATATTATTTTCCAAGGAACTCTACTTTATCGCCTTCGATCAAGAGATGGCCGAGGCCTCCGGTGTCCCAGCGCGACGGATATTCTTTCTTCTGCTGACATTGGTCGCGCTCACGGTCGTCGTCTCTTTGAAAACTGTCGGCGCCATTCTCGTGTTTGCCATGATTCTGATCCCTGCCTCAACCGCGTATCAACTCACCTCCAGCCTCATGACACTCACCCTCTATTCCACCATCATCGGCGTGACTACGGCTGTAGCTGGAGTGGTGATCTCTGCGACATGGGATGTGCCTTCGGGACCTGCGATCGTCCTTCTCGCCACAACGGTCTTCTTCATTTCGGTGCTGCTCTCTCCAAAAAGAATGAAACGCCCTACGCATCTTCACGCGCACTAGCCCACATCATTTATGACGGCTCGTTGCGGGACCGCTACGCCATCTCGCGATCTTGCCGATCGAAGACCCGTCGCGTAGCAGCGGAGCAGCAGAGGCGCTCATGAATAGTGAGGGTTGATACCTCATTTCGACCTAACTAGAGGGGCCACCTGTGTACAACAACTGTGTCATTCATGAGTCACTCAATGTCTTGGTC
>JBBRRK010000184.1:0-8116 GCA_038200765.1 Nitrospirales bacterium | reverse complement strand
TTGTGGTCTTTGATTTGAGCGCGGCCTGCATGGATGCGGCCGGTAATCAAGACCTTGAGCTTTTCGCGAAGGATCGTCTGCACTTGGGTGCTAAAGGCTATGACGTCTGGAAGGCCGGACTGACGCCGATCCTTGAGAAGTTGGTGGCTCCGGTGGGGACGATCCCCACCGCAAAGCTTGATCTCACGAAGTTCGAGCTGGTCTGGCAGGACGAATTCGAAGGCACCGAGCTTGACAAGATGAAGTGGGACGTGCCGACACAAGATCGGCAGGGCGCCTCGCGCTGGCACCCGAGCAATGTTTCCGTGGCGAACGGTGAGGTGACGATCAAGGTCGTGAAGACACAGGATCCGAAGTATCGCTATGAAAGTGCCTGCATCCGCACAAGCACGGGCTACACGCCCGACAAATATCTCTTCAGTTATAAATACGGCTATCTGGAAGCCAGACTCAAGTTGCCGAAGCATGTGCGTTCCGACTACTGGACCGGATTCTGGCTACTGGCCGGAGACGTGGTTGCGGGACGCAACGCCGATACCCGGATCGGAACGGAAGTCGATATCATCGAGACATTCGATATGTGGAATATGGGTCGCATGAAGCATACGTTGCATTGGGGTGGATACGACAGCCTCCATAATGCAGGAGGATTCCCGAGTGGTCCGCATCTGGAGCTTCTTAACGAGGAGTATCACACGTACGGACTCTACTGGGATGAAGTGCGATACATATTCTTCATTGACGGCATCGCCGTGTCTGAAACGGATGCCATGGGTCTTGGCAAAACGAAGGGGAAAGACGGAACAGTCTTGACCCAATCGCAGGGGACTTGCCGTAATCCGGCATACATCAAACTGAGCGTGGAAGCGGCACCCTGGTCCGGACCGTCATCTGGCTGGGAAAAGAACTTGCCCGAGGATGACAAGCTTGTTGCGGACTATATCAGGCTCTACAAGGGAAGCCTTTGAAATTAAGAATTAAGAATTAAGAATTACGAATTAAGAATGCTGAAGTAATGATGCAGCACAAACACTATTAAGAAGACGGCTCAGCACAGCTTCGCCCTCCAGACCATGCCGAAAACGGCACAAAACATACTGGAGGGCGAGACTGTGGCGAGCCGAAACGTTCAACAGCTCCATAATTAATTGCTGATGAAGTTTCTTACAAGGGTTCTATGAATAAATTTGTTGCACAGGCCATCGCCTATACAGAGGCTTACCAGAAATACGCAAACGCGCCCGCAGCGTTGCGTGAGGCGATGTGCCTCAAGGCCCAGTACCCTGCAATTCTCGAGCCGCTCAGGCCTCGTGATGTTTTCGCCGGGTGTCGTAGCGGAGGCGAATATATGGTGGCATGTGTTTCGCCTTCGCTACTGGACTTGAACTGGAACATTCCGCGCATTCTTGACGCCGCATTGCGCAATGGACGCCAGGGCAGTATGAGGGAGCGCACGGGGCTCGCAATATCCTCATCCAGTAAGCAATTCTTGATATGAAAAACAGCCTTCCCAATGGAGCCTCCTCACGATGAGTGTTACCCTCAACGACATCGCGGCACGCGTCAAGTGTTCGCCCGCCACCGTCTCGCGCGCCATGAACGGAACCGCGGGAGTCGATAGTGTACTCTCTGAGCGCATCCGATCGACGATGGAGGAGATGGAGTCCGCCCAGGATGACTCGGAGGTCGGCCGACGCAGAGGGCGTCCGCGTGGATCCGTCTCGTTGTCCGACACCGTAGACGTGGTGCTCTTCAGGAACGAGGGCTTTGAGCCTGTTGCCTACTCCGAGAGAGGGTTAATTATCGCCTCGATCGAGGAGGAGTATTCAGATAAGTTCAATTCTCCCAGATTTAAGCTGGTGACTGACTTCTACCGCAACATTATTGCGGGTGTGGCAGAGGAACTTTCTAGAACCGGGTTGCAGATGAATCAACAGATCAGCCGGAATATTCTTGATGAAAAGTTGCTGAAGAGGTTGAACCGGTCTCGCCATCGCGGCGTCTTGTTGATAGGAAGCCCTGATAAGCGCGAGCTGGAGTTCATCCGTCGCTGTTCGCTCCCTGTGGTGCTCGTCGACATCCTCGGGGTTCCCGGAGTTCCCGTTGTTGCAGTCGATAATCTCGGAGGCATCTTGCTTTCGCTTCAACACCTGATTTCACTTGATCATAAGCGCATCGGGTTTGCGGGCAACGACCAGAATCCGAGTCTGCATATCCGCTATCTTGCCTTCTGCGGCGGCATGACGGGTTTAGAGCTTCCGGTGGAGAAGAGCTGGTGTCTTCTCGAGCCGGGTCTCATTAAGAATGTCGTCGAGAATTACGCCAAAATCCTCTCCGGACCGAAACGACCGTCTGCCGTCGTTTGCGCGAACGACTGGTTTGCCATCGGCGTGATCAAGGCGGCGGAAAATGTGGGCCTTCGTGTGCCGGAGGACTTGAGTGTGGTGGGATTCGACGACATGGAAATTGCCGGCATGATGTCGCCACCCCTCACTACGGTACGGGTTCCTACGATGGAGATGGGTGCCTGCGCGGCGAATATCATGCTGCGAATCACGGCTGATCCCGTAGAGGCCGAGATGTGGCGTCACTGCGAAGTCCGTTGCCGCACCGAACTGGTCGTGCGCGGCTCGACCAGCCGGTATATTCTTAAAAGGCAGAAATGATCTGATCCAAACAACCTACACGCTTAACGACACAATGAAAACTAAAAAAAAGAGCAGTGCTAAGTTCACAAACAGCCCATCGAGCTTTGGCAAGTTTTCGCCATCAGGCGACACCTTCACGATAACCGATCCCCTCGCACCGCCGCGTGCACAAATTAATTTTCTCTGGAATGATACGCTGATTTCGGGGCTCAATCAATTCGGCAGTGGCGAAGGCGTTTTCAACAACCAGACCCTGACCTTGAATCATCCCGAAGGCCGTGTGCGCCTCATCGCGGACGGACGTCGCTTCTTCTATCTTCGCGACCAGGAAAGCGGGCAATACTGGAGCACAGGCCTGAGACCCGCCGAAGGCCGCAACGCGAAGCTCGAAACCACCGTGGGCCTCGGCTATTCGGAGTTCCAACTGCGATGCGAAGGGATTGTTTGCGAAAGCCATGTCATGCTCGCGCCAGACGAGCCGGTTGAAATATGGACGTTCCGTATCCAAAACACCACCCAGCGCAAACGCAAGCTCTGGCTTTCACCTTATATCGAATGGATGCTGGGCGGCTATGCCACGTTCAGCAGTCCGTATTCGTACCTGCGAAGCACGTTTGACACAAAAATGAACGCTGTGCTGAGCTTCAATACTTCAGACGAACGACCGCATGGACGCTACAACGCCTTTGTCGCCACGGACGGAACTGTTGCACAATGGTGCGGCGGGCGCCGAGATTTTCTGGGCCCGTTCGGGAACCCTGTGCATCCACAGGCACTGGTGGATGGCAAGCTTTCATGCCAAGAAGCCTGGTGCGAAGAATTGGCCGGTGCGATGGCAATCGATGTCACGCTGAAAGCTGGTGAGAGCAAAGAAGTGGTCGTCGTGTTGGGATCCTTCGATACGAACAAGGAGGCCGCCCGCCTCATTCGCAAAACACTACCGGTCGCCTACCGCGCCAAAGCATTAGCGAAAATCAAGAAGCGCAACGAAACCGTGATCGGCTGTTCAACCGTCAAAACCCCCAACGAACAGCTCAACCGCATGATCAACATCTGGGGCAAGCACCAGGTGCAGCTCTGCGCCGAGTTTGGTCGTGACGGTGCACGCGGGTTCCGTGATACCCTGCAAGACGCCTGGGGCATTGTTTCGATCAACGCGCCTCTCGCGCGAGCCAAAATCCTTGAAACGCTGGCTCACCAGTGGGAAGACGGCCATGCCGTGCGCGGCTGGTTGCCGCTCCAGAAACACCATTACTCCGACGGCCCCACATGGATTGCGCCAACGGTGACGGCCTACATCAAAGAAACGGGCGAGATCTCGTTTCTGGAGGCTCGGGCTCCTTATCTGGACAAGGGTGACGATACGGTGCTGGGCCACCTGCTCAAGGGCTTGCGCTGGCTCAGTGACGACACAGGCTCGCACGGTCTTGTGCTGGCTCACGAGGGCGACTGGAACGACTCGCTCAACTGGATGGGACGAGGCGGCAAGGGTGAGAGCGTCTGGACCTCGATGGCGCTTTTCCACAGCCTGCGCATTACCGCTGAGTTGGCTCGTAACGTTTTAAAAGACGAAAAACTCGCCCTAGAAATGGATCAACGTGCAGCCAAAATCGAAGATGCCATCACGAAGCATGGTTGGGATGGCAAATGGTTCCTCGCGGGCTACAGCGATGCGGGCAACCCTGTTGGATCGTCGAAAAATCGCGAAGGAAGCATCTACTTGAATCCTCAAACCTGGGCTGTCATGACAGGTCTCGCGCAAGGCGAACGCAAAAAACTTTGCCTCAAGGCGATTGACGGCGTTCTCGAGTCCGAGCACGGCTCGCTGACGCTTTGGCCTCCATACACTGGGTCTGATGAAAACGTGGGACGCGTGACGATGCTCCTGTCGGGCATGTACGAAAATGGAACGCCCTATTGTCACGGCACCGCCTTCAAAATTGTATCCGATTGCTGCGCCGACCGCGCGGACAAAGCCTGGGCAAGCTTCTGCAAAGTCATGCCAGACAGCAAAGTTCATCCTTCCAGTCTTTCAGGTTGCGAGCCCTACGCTTTCACGAATCAATACCTCGGTCCCCGCAACGGACGCTCAGGCGCGTCGATCAGCGGCTGGATCACTGGAACGGCGGCGTGGATGTTCCGAGCCGTCTGGGAATATTTCCTGGGGATTCGTCCCGATTACGACGGCTTTCACGTCTGCCCTTGCCTGCCCAAGGAATGGGGCGTAGTCACGGCTGAGCGCGTCTTTCGTGGCGTCCGCCATCAGTTCAAATTCGTCCCCACCGATCAAGGCGTACAGGTGGAAATGGATGGCAAGCGACTCTCCACGACATTCGTCCCCTACACCTAACCGACAACCGGGTGTGATTGCAACGATTTGCAATCACACCCAAGATAAACTGTTTCCCGTTTCCTCGTTAGCAGAACTTGACACAAACGTTAAAACTCACCCAAATGACTTCAAGCTCTGGAGTTACACTTTTTAGGAGAATACAAATGATCCCGTCCGTACATGATCTCAAAAAAATGATAGATCACTCGCTATTACATCCAACCATGACGGATGCGATTTTAACGGCAGGCTGTGAACTTGCCTTGAAATACGATGTGGCAACCGTCTGCATCAAGCCGTATGCCGTTCCTCTTGCTACGGCCATTCTCAAAGGAAGTGATGTCAAGGTATGCGCAGTGGCGGGCTTTCCGCACGGCAACAGCCACACGGAAAGCATCATCGCCGAAGGTGTCCGTGCGTGCAAGGAAGGTGCTCGAGAAATTGATATCGTCAGCAATACAGGGAAAGTCCTCGGAGGCGATTGGGGCTATGTCAGCGACGAACTGAAGTCAATCAACCGCGCTGTCGTAGCCGAAGGAGCCATCCTCAAGGTGATTTTTGAAAACGATTTTCTTCAGGACGAGCACATCATCCGCCTTTGTGAGATCTGCAGTGAACACGACATTGCCTTCGTGAAGACCTCCACGGGCTACGGTTTTGTCAAGCAGGACAATGGCCACTACAACTACAGGGGTGCGACCGAGCATCACTTGAAGTTGATGCGAGCTCACTCGAAGCCCTCTGTTCAAATTAAAGCCGCAGGTGGCGTTCGTACGTTGCAGGATCTGATCCGCGTCCGCGAGTTGGGTGTTACACGTATTGGCGCAACTGCCACGGCCGTCATTCTGGATGAAGCCGCCGTACGCATCGCTCGGGGTGAGAACCTAGCCGACTTGGGTGGCAAAGCGCTCGGGGGCGGCTCGTACTGAGTGTTACCCTCGACGAAATTGCGGCACGCGTTAAGTGTTCACCAGTCACTGTTTCGCGCGTTATCAATTGATTCGTCATGCCGTTGTCTTCACGGGGTGAACTGAGTGATGAGATCCAGGTAGCCGCGTCCGCCGTAAAGCTTGATTTGTCTCTGCACGGAGTTCTGAAGGCGCTTAAGGCAACGGATGAGGGTTTCTCTGTCAAGGGGCTCGAAATGCAACGCTTGCTTGCCTGACCCTATTTTCGTGCGACCCAACCTGATCTCACAGATCGCGACGACGTCTTTATAAAGTTCCGCTTCAAACATCTCAGGGCGCCAGTCTCGAGGCTGGCGGCCGACGTGCTCGGCGGCATAGGAATCAATCACCGCTGTGTAAACCCGTTGAATATTTCGATCCGTTAATTCGGGATGCTCTCGGTATCGTTGTACAACGACATATTCGAGATTCTGTAAGGTGTCAAGATGTGTCTCTTCGATGCTCATCGTCAGTCCCTTCGCGTTGTGTTGAAAGGGGCTATTCTAATCTGACGACGAGGCGTCCGTCAAGGCCTCCTTTGAATCACAGATGATCCCGCTGAGACTGAGATGTGACGCCACTGCGAAGTCCGTTGCCGCACCGAGCTTGTCGTGCGCGGCTCGACTAGCCGTTATATTCAGAAAAAGCGAACCTGATTCAGGTTGAGAGGGAACACAGGACGAAGCTAAAGATTCAAGGTCGCGCGGTCAGCCGATAGACGTGCCCGGGTTCAGCCGTGAGCCGTCGCGTGACCAGGACTCCACCAGTTACGAGATCCTCCACCTCTGTCTCGGTTTCGAAGTCGATTTCGACCGATGCGAAGGACCACAACACGCGGCGCGCTTCGGTTCCATAGATGACGCCGCGCGCTTCGGGCAGGATCCGGCGGTCGTGCATGTCCGGTTCAACTGTGGCGTAGATGCGCAGCAAGGTCAGTTCGGTATCGCCGGGGCGGTCGCTTGCGTCGCGCAGACCTTCCTGGCGCAGACTCAAGGCGTGTTTGGCGAAGTCCCAGGAAAGTCCCCAGACCATGCGGTAGGAGAGGCCCCGGAAGAAGACGTCGGCAGGGTCGGCACCCGCCTTGATCAATGCTGATCGGTCGAACCAGGCGATGCACTCGCTCCACAGGGGCAGGGACTCGAGGCGTTGGACGATGCCAGGACCATGGCGATGGATACCGAAGACCCCCAGATCTTCGTTGTTGTACTCATAGCCAAGCCGTTGCATTTCGGTCATCAGATCGAGGTGCGCCCGGTACTGCGAAAGGATCATGCCCGTGGGTAGCCGTTCGGGCCGAATCTTGCCCAACAGGTGTGTTTGGTCGGCCGTGCCGCCGGAGCCCTCGCCGACGTCGGCGTTGCGTATCCAGTGGAACTTGTCGCTCGACAGATTGAAGCTACTGTCGAGGAAGAAGCCGTCGAGGCCGAGCCGGTTGCGAGCGTCGCCCCAGCGTTCAAGCCAATAGGCGCGGATGTCGTCATCGCGCAGGTTCAGGACGGCGAAGACGGGGGTGTAGTGGTCGGCTTCAATGGCGTGTGAGGGCGTGCGCACGAACGGCGCGGAGGACCGCGCCAGCACCTCGGTGATCGTGCCCTTGATCGGGAGTTGCCGGAGCCGGTCGCTGGTTCCGTTACGGCGCGAGAATATTTCGGTGAGCGTCGAAATTGCCGTATTGGCCCACATTTCGACGCAGGCACCGGCAGCGTGCGCACGGTCGCAGAGGTCCTTCAAGCCTGCTTCGTCCTCGGGGCCCGGCAGACGGTAGTCCACCGTGCAGCACATGTTACTGACACCCCAGACGTTCATGTTGTTCTGGAAGAGGTTTGCCAGCGCGATCTTGCGAATCCCGGCGTCGAGCAGGGGCGGCAGCGCCTCGCGGGCGTAGCGCGCCGGATCGGCGCGACCCCACTCCTCGATGATGCCGTACGTGCTCAGGAACTCCCGGCGCATGCCAAGTTGCGCGTGAAGGTGCTCAGACACCAGCACGCGGAAGTCCTCGTGCAGATTCAGCCGTGCGACCTCGTTCAGTGGCCCCGGCAAGAACAGCACGTCGACGGGCGACGTGTCGAACGAGCCCGTGAGATCGCCGCAATGCTCGTGTAGGTGCAGAACGCGGTCCAGACCGCGCGGCTTCTCGACCAGCGTGCGGATATGCGCGATCTCGGTCGCCCAGGTGATCAGGGTGCCGG
>JBBRRK010000183.1:0-8228 GCA_038200765.1 Nitrospirales bacterium | reverse complement strand
CGCACCTGTTCCAGTGTGTGTAATCCTTGGGTGTGTACTGTCACGATCATGCCTCCATGATCCCAACTTCCACCCCTTCAGGCTCATCTCACCGTGGATTCACGGCGCTCCGTTCAGGCTCATGTGTCATTGGACAAGACTCCCGGTTGCATAAGGGGCTCAATGGGGCGAGAATCAGCACAGGTGCACGGCTTTCAACTTGTGAGGATCAATCATGGTGCTGTTTGCACAACCAGTCACACCCCTTGCCCTTTTGCTCGCCTTGTTCATGGTCCTGACCCTGGGACAGCCTCTGACCTCCTCCGCCGGTGATGCTGAACAGAAGGAACTGGTGGAAAAATCCCGGATGACGCTGGACGGCTTCCTGGCCGATTCGAATATGGGGTGGTTTCGCGAACACATGAAAGAGGCGAGGGGCATCTTCATTGTGCCGCAATTGCTCAAGGCCGCTTTCATTTTCGGAGGGGAAGGGGGAAGCGGGGTGTTCCTGATCAAAGACAACAAGACCGGTGAATGGAGCGACCCGGCTTTTTATACAATGGGAGCCGGCAGCTTTGGATTTCAATTCGGCGCGCAGGCTTCGGAAGTCGTGCTGCTGGTGATGTCGCAGCGCGGCGTCGAGTCCCTGCTGACCAGCACGTTCAAGCTCGGCGGCGACGTCTCAGTCGCCGTCGGTCCGGTCGGCGCCGGTATCGAGGGCTCCACGGCGATGAACCTCAGTGCTGACTTGCTCTCCTTTGCCAGGGCGAAGGGCTTATTCGCCGGGATCTCGCTGGAAGGCGCCGTCATCGCCACGAGGGACGAGTGGAATCGAGACTACTACGGCAAAGAGGTCAGGCCGACCGATATTCTTGTGAAACAGGCAGTGACGAATCCTCAGTCGGCAGATTTGAAGGACGCATTGGCCCGGGCCGCGGAGGGAAAGGCCGCGACCGGTCAGACAGGGACAACGGTTCCGTAATAGCGATCGGCTTCTTCCCGTTCAATCGTGTGTGCAGACTTGCAGATATTCTTCACCGCATGACTGCGGGGCGGTCTGGCACAACTGGTTAGAATCCCATCCCTTCGGAGATCCTGACTTCGGTTTCGTCGTCGATCTCTTCCAGGCAGGTGAAACAGGTAAAAGGAAACCGGTCTGTGGGGATGGCGCAGACTTCGCCGATCGGCGATTCGTCCAAGGCAGGCCCGCCACATTCTTTATGAATCAAGGTCAGCATCAGCTCCTCCTTTGAACCAGTGTCCGAAACAGATCGAGGTGTTCGGGACTGCTCAATCGATGGTCGCCTGGAACCAAATGGAGTTCGATGGGAAACGAAGGAGCCAGGGACTGCAGCCGTTCGACAAACTGGCTGCTGCCGCTCGGCAGGATCACGTCGTCTTGCTCACCGTGGAGAATAGCGGTGCTGACCGGCCTGAGCCGGTCAAAACTGGTCTTCCAATAGGCTTCGCTCTCCTCGACCCATTTCCACGAGAGGGGCCAATCTTTGTGCAGAGGGTCGTCATCCCAGGGCATCCAGCCGCTCTCACGCCATCTGATTCGCCGCTCGGCTGGAATGTCCCTGGCTCTAACGCCGATCGCGTCGAAGGCCGGGGCAATGAGCAGAAGCTTCTCCACTGCCGCGAATTCCTGAGCCATCATCCAGGCGATCCAGCCACCGAACGAATTGCCGACGATGGTGATCGGCGGTCCGCTCTTGATGAGATCAAGTACTGCTCGCGCGTCGGCGATCCAATCTGAGAGGGTATAGTCGGTGAACCGTCCTTCTGAATCCCCGAAGCCTCGCACATCGTAACAACAGAACCCCCAGCCTTTCTCGTCACACCACTGCGCGAGCGCCTTGCTCTTGTTGCCCCAGCGTTTCGAGAGAAAGCCGGTGATGAAGAGGATCTGACGTTCCTTCCCCATCGAGCGATCCCCGCGGATCATCTTACCGTCGGCTGCTGCGAGTTCGAACGAGTGCGTGCTACTCATATTTGTGTGACCACCTTGGTGATGAAAAGTCCCAGCTGCTGCAGAACAGACCGTGGAATCTCATGGCCACCACGGAAACGGTGCCATTCGACCAACAGTCCCGCATGAGTCAAGGTATCTCGCAGCTTTTCCGCTCCAACGTAGGGCAGGATCTCGTCTTGCGCACCGTGGCTTTGAAAGACCGGCAGGCCCTTCCGTTTCGGCATGAGGGGGCTCCAGACTGGCTGCGCTAACAAATTACCGGAGAGCTGCACCAGTCCCGCATAGGGACGATCCGTGTGGAGCATCGCGTCGCACGAGAGCATGGCGCCTTGGGAAAACCCTCCGAGCACCGTCTTGCGCGGATCGGCGCCGAGTGTCTGTTCAAGCTCTTCGAGGAATCCCAGCATGATCTCGCGTATCGAAGCGAGGCCTCTGGGAATCTCGTTCGAGACATCGCGGATCCGGCCTGCCGCTTGATCCTGGGCCACGCGGGCCATGTCGATGAGCCACCAGGCACGCGCAGCGCTTGACCCAAAACTCAACGAGAGCGGGCCTTCGGGAAAGACACACCTCGTCCCGTTCGGCACAGTCAAGACGTCGGCCAACGACACAAGGTCATCACCGGGCGCGCCGAAGCCGTGCAGGAGCAGGACAAGAGGACCGCTGCCTCCACCCTTTCCATCTGTGCCGCCTGTGAGACGGACCGTGAGCCCGCCGATCTTGTCTTGTTTCATCGCATCACGACGAGCAACTGACGCTGAGATGTTTCCCCCAATTGGGTGGGGAGGCGGCGTAGGACTCCATGCCTGGCTGGTCGCTGTAGGGATTGTGCAACAGGGTCAAGAGACGATCGATCTCTGAGTAATCCTTCTTCTCAGCCTTCTCGATGGCAGTCTGCGCCAAATAGTTACGCAGCACATACTTGGGATTGACGCGGTTCATGCGGACCAGGCGATCCTCATCCTGACTCCCCTCCTCGCGCAATCGGTCTTTGTACCGACGAGCCCACTGGTCGAATGATGCCCGATCCAGGAAGACGTCGCGGAGCGGTTCATTCAGCGATTCAGTCCCGGTCTGAAACAGGCCCAAGGTACGAAAGAAACTTGTGTAATCGACATGGTGCAGGTGCATCAGTGCCAAGAGGTCTTGGATCAACGACGCATCCTCCTCCTTCGTCTCAATGAGTCCGAACTTGGCCCGCATCAACTCCATGTACCGTCCTTCGCAAAGGGGAGTGTAGCGGTCGAGTGCGGCCTTCAAGTCTTCCTTCTCCGCCAAGGGGAGCAGTGCCTGCGCCAGACAGCTGAGGTTCCAGAGACCGATATAGGGCTGTTGATTGAAGGCATAGCGGCCGTTGTGGTCCGAGTGGTTGCAGATAAATCCGGGATCGTAATCGTCGATGAAGCCGAACGGGCCGTAGTCCAGCGTGACCCCCAGGATCGACATGTTGTCGGTGTTCATGACGCCGTGTGCCCAGCCGACAGCCTGCCATTGCGCGATCATCCTCGCTGTGCGTTCAACGACCTCGGAGAAGAATCGGGCGTACTGGTCCGACGCATCCGACAGGTGTGGAAAATGGTTCGCGATGACATAGTCGGCCAGGATTTTGAGCTGCTCATGTTGCTTCCGATAGTAGAGGATCTCGAACGAGCCGAAGCGCACATGGGACGGCGCCATCCGCACGACCATCGCGCCGGTTTCAACCTGCTCGCGATATACTTGATGGCCGCTGCCGACGATGCAGAGCGCGCGCGTGGTCGGAATGCCGAGCCCATGCATCGCTTCGCTGCAGAGATACTCGCGGATGGTTGAACGCAGCACCGCACGGCCATCGCCCTCTCGCGAGAACGGCGTCAGTCCCGCCCCTTTCAGATGCAGATCCCACTTCTCGCCCCGTTCGTTCCGCACTTCTCCAAGGAGGATCGCACGCCCGTCTCCCAACTGCGGCACATAGACCCCAAATTGATGGCCCGAATAGAGCATCGCCAACGGCTCCATCCCTGGAATGAGCATGCTCCCGCCGAACACTGCGGCAAATTCCGGTCGCGTCGCTTGCTCGGGATCAAGGTCGATCAATTCGGCTGCCGCGGGATTGAAGCTGATGAGATGAGGAGGCTCAGAAAACGGAGTCGGGTTGAGCTTCGCATGAAACGATTCAGGCAGCCGGGCGTAGGTATTGTCGAAGGAGAGGGTTTCCAGTTGGCGCTTGGTCATGACTTCAACATACCAGGTCTAGTCTCCTTCTATCGACTCCCGTTCTGGATGTCGCGGTCGAGCGTGAACACGAAGACCCGTTCGCCGATTTGCACGTCGATATCGGTAAAGAGCGCGAGGATTTTGGTGCCGGTAATATCACTCACTTGCTCGCAGAGTTTGTCGCGACCCAGGGCAATCAAGTTCTGCCGCAATCGCTTCACCATGTCGATACCGTCCACCGTTTTGGCCAGTTGACGTTCAGCCGGTGTCAGCACCCCCTTGAGCCTGACCACCACAAGATCCCGGACGATGAAGGCACGCACATCGTCAGGGCCTCGGCCTATGAACTCTTGCTCAAACTTTATGATGGCATTCCGAATGGCGTTTTCCATGTGGTGTCCTAATCCTGAGTGAGACCGAGGTCTCCGGCCTGTAGCTCGTCCCGGTGCAGGATTATAGGGGGCGCACGCTTGCCCGAACAAGGGCTGTAAGTCCTTTGTCCGACCAATCTCGCGGCGTAGGTCTTTCTGGCCATTGCGTGATGGCTGAGAGAACCAATTCTCTCCCAGCGCTTGACGGCGGTCTACGGATCGTATTATTGATGGAGCTGGATTTTATAGTACGGCGGTCTCTCCTTGTCTCGAGAATTCTCAACGACAGGGGGGATACCGACTTCGACAGTCAACGGCCGTAGGGTGACCGGCAATTCGCAAGAATGGCCGGTCGTAGTACAAGCCAGCTGGAGTTACCCCAATTAGCTATTAGGGGTTCCTGGTTGGCTTTTGTGTTTTCTAGCAGGATGCTGAAAAAGTCCACCAGCGGCGTTCTCGCATCGCTCAGAGGTTCAACGTACCGAAGCGTACGCCTCGCCTCTTCGCTCGCTGCGGCCTTGCTGGCCGGCCTTTTTGAGCATCCTGAGACTATTGTGACATTGGCGCCATAGGGAAGATTCCATCAGCGCCTTGTGTATACACCGAGTTTTTCCGCAGCCTGCTAAAGACCAATAACGAACGTATCGAGGTACCTGTGTACGCTGCCATACTAGTTCCGTTGCTCCCTCTCCTCGCAGCGCTCATTGCGCTGGTGGGCGACGAGGGATCGAGGAATCTACGCGCCAAGATCGCAGCCTTTCCCATCAGCGCCACCTTTCTCGGCGCCATTGCGACCTTGTGGGCTGTGGCGACGGATGGGCCGATCATCATTCGTTTCTACGACCCTACTTCTCTCGCCACCCTGGCTTTTCCTATGGGTCTCTTTATCGACCGCCTGAGCGCGGTCATGATGGTGCTGATCTCCGGTGTCGGCATCGTCATCTACACCTACTCGATCGGCCATATGTATCAGGATCTCCATGATCGCCGATTTCTTGCGCTCATCGGCCTCACGATCTCTGTGCTGCTCTGTATGGTATCCAGCGTCAACCTCATGATGCTGTTCCTGCTCTGGCAAGTCATCAGCTGTCTGCTCTATCTGCTCGCCCACAATCATTCCCATGAGGCGACGCGCAAAGGGGCGGTCAGAACCTTTACCCTCTTGCGGGCCGGCGACGTGGCCTTTCTATCCGGCATCGTGCTCGCCTATCAGCTGTACGGGACGTTGGAATTCCAACCGTTGTTCGCCAAGGCCGCCGAATTGCCGATCATGCTCTCGCCTTGGCCCGGTATCGAGATCAGCGGGACGACGGTGATCACACTGCTTCTGTTCATTGGAGCTATGAGTAAGTCCGCCCAATTTCCCCTGTTCATCTGGCTCCCCGGCTATCTCTATGCGCCAACACCAGCAACGGCCCTGCTGCACGCGGGGATCATCAATGCTGGCGGGTTTCTCATCAATCGCCTGGCCCCGCTCTTCGGTTTGAGCTCGACCACGTTGCATGTGGCGTTGGTCGTCGGCACGCTCACAGCGATTCTCGGCGCGACCATGATGCTGGCCCAGAACGACATCAAGAACACCCTCGGCTTCTCGACGATCGGACAGATGGGTTACATGATTATGGAATGCGGATTGGGCGCCTTCTCGCTGGCCGCCTTCCATCTCATCGCTCACGGACTGTTCAAGGCCACGATGTTCCTGAATTCCGGAAACGTGATCCATAAGGCTCGTCAGGAACCGACCTTCCCTCATGCGGACCCTCATGCAGAAGAACAGGAGTTCTCACGCCTGACCTGGTTCACGGGATTCACCACCACGCTGCTGATTCCACTCCTCATCCTCCTCGTGACCCACGGCGTGCTGCACATCCCTCTGCTGGAATCGCAAGGGACCGTAATCTTCCTGTTTTTTATCTGGGTCACCTCTTCCCAAGCTATCTTAACGCTCATCCGCCTACGCGCCGTCGCGTCATGGAAGGTCTCCGTGGCGATGCTGCTCATCCTGCTCTTCGTCGTGTTTGTCTATCTGTTTGCCGTCGAGTCCTTCACCGCCTTCCTCTATCCAAATCCGGGAGAGGTGGCGTCCTACTTCCAGGCAGCGGCGCTCCCCGATTGGCTCTTTGATGGTCTCATCGGCGGAACGGCCCTGGTAATCATTCTCGGGTGGTTCTATATCTATGCCCGAGCCCACGGTCGGACGATGTGGGTGCCGAAATTGGCGGAAGGCCTCCGCCTCCGGTTGTATGTGCTGTTCATGAACCGGCTCTATGTGGACCAGGCCTATGAGCGACTCGGTCGGGGCGTCACGCACGTCGTCCTCAGCATCGACAAGCGCGCAAAGTGAAGGGTTTGAGGGATGGCCTTCGAGCCAGGATCTGTCTGTTGTGGGAATCCTGTTCTGTCCAGTCCTTGACGCGAGTCTCAGCAGCGTATTAATGATGACTGCGCCGGAGACGAGGGAATGCCCTCCGGTCCCGATGACTCCCGGACGCCACGGAGCGACGATCAACCAGCTAGGGCTATGAGGTACTTGTGTCGCTCGCACTTGCCGTCCCGCTCCTCTTGCTCTTCGCTTCGTGCCTTGTCGTAGTTGGACCCGACCGCACTCTCTACACACGCACGAAGATCGCCGCCTATCCCGTCGGCGCCGCGTTCGTCGGCGCCATTGTGATTCTGTGGCTTGTGGCGACGGAGGGGCCGATCACCGTCCGATTCTATGACCTCACATCAATCGCCTCCCTAGCCTTTCCCATGGGGTTCTATATCGATCGGTTGAGCGCGGTCATGATGACCCTGATCACAGGTGTCAGCACCGTGATCTACTACTACTCGACAGGCTATATGTACCAGGATCGCCACTTTCGACGGTATATGGCACTGATTTGCTTTACAGACTTCGTCTTGCTCTGCATGGTCTCCAGCGCGAATCTCATGATGTTGTTTCTGTTCTGGCAAGTCCTGAGCTATCTGCTCTATCTCCTGGCGCACAACCATGCACATGCGGCAACGCTCAGGGGAGCATTCAAAACCTTTACACTCCTCCGAGTTGCCGACGCCGCGTTTCTTGCGGGGATTGTTCTCGCGTACCAACTCTACGGTACACTCGAATTCCACGATCTCTTCGCTCGAGCCGCCGAAAATCCCATCACCCTCTCGCTCTGGCCGGGGTTGGAAATCAGCGCCCCCACTGCCGTCACGTCGCTCCTGTTCATCGGAGCGATGGGAAAGTCGGCGCAATTTCCTTTACATTTTTGGCTGCCGGGATCGCTGTTCGCCCCGACGCCTGTCCATGCCTTGTTGCACGCAGGGATCATCAATGCCGGCGGGTTTCTCATCAATCGCCTGGCCCCGCTCTTCGGTTTGAGCTCGACCACGCTGCACATCGCGTTCGTGGTCGGGATGCTCACAGCGGTCCTCGGCGCGACCACGATGCTGGCCCAGAACGACATCAAGAAGACGCTCGGTTTCTCGACGATCGGCCAGATGGGCTACATGATTATGGAATGTGGGTTGGGCGCCTTTTCGCTGGCGGTCTTCCATCTCATCGCCCACGGCCTGTTCAAAGGGACAGTGTTCTTGAATTGCGGCAACGTGATCCATAAGGCGCGGCAGGAACCAGCCTTCCCCCATGCGGACCCTCATGCGGAAGAACAGGAGTTCTCACGCCTGACCTGGTTCACGGGATTCACAACCACGCTGCTGATTCC
>JBBRRK010000182.1:0-8238 GCA_038200765.1 Nitrospirales bacterium | reverse complement strand
GTTACGGACGCTGGGGCGGGTGTTGGGGCGAGCCCCCAGCACCGTGAGCCGCGAGGTGGCCCGCAACAATGCGCGGGGTCGCCCCTCCCGGGCTTGCACGGCGCAGGCGGTAGCGGCCACCCGAGCTCGTCAGCCACGGCGACCCCGCAAGCTTCTGGATCCCTGGCTGTGGCAGTACGTGCGGACGCAGTTGGCCGAGGGCTGCTCGCCCGAGCAGATTGCCGGACGTCTCCTACGCGCGTATCCTGACGACATGAGGAAACAGCTCTCGGCCGAGACCATCTATGTGGGCCTGTATGTGCTGCCCCGTGGCACACTGCGGAGCGAGCTGCTGGCCGCGTTGCGTCAGGCGTGCAAGGCGCGTCGGCCTCGGGCACGAGGCACCGACCGACGCGGCCAGATCCCCACTATGACGCCGATTGTCGAGCGCCCCGCCGAGGTGGCCACCCGCACGGTGCCCGGCCACTGGGAAGGCGACCTCATCAAGGCCGCCCGCAATGGGTCGGCCGTCGGGACACTGGTGGAGCGGACCACACGCTTGGTCCTCCTGGCCAGGATGGAGGGGACGGATGCGACGAGTGCCCGACAAGGCTTCGCCAAGAAACTCCGGCATGTGCCCGCCCTGCTGCGCAAACCCTTGACGTACGATCGGGGGAAAGAGATGGCCGAGCATGAGCAGTTGGCCCAGCGGCTCGCGATCCAAATCTTCTTTGCCGATCCGTACCGCCCCTGGCAACGCGGGACCAATGAAAACACCCATGGGCTGCTGCGTCAGTATCTGCCGAAGGGCACCGACTTGTCGGGGTATACGCAGCACGAGCTGAACGCCATCGCGCATCGCCTCAACACGCGCCCACGAAAATGTCTGAACTTTGCCACGCCCTTGGAAGTCTATGCGGAACTGCGTCATCATTCACCCGTTGCACTTGGAACTTGAAACCGCCGTCGGAAAGAAACTCATTCATCCCGGTTCTGTGCTCCTCGCTTACTAATTCGTTCGGGTGGCCTACTGTAGATCGCTTTATCGCAAGCCAGTTTGCAGGCAAGAGGCTTTTCATGGCCAACATTTCCAACAACCTAGCGAGCTGTATGAATTCCTTCGCTTTGAAAAGCTTCATAATTTCCCTCAGGTGGACCAGTCTTTGTGGGGGCAGCTTGCGATGAAGGCTTTACGGAGATAGCGTCGGACGCGCACTCCTGAAACGGTCGTAATGATCTCAATCTTGGTGATCCGCCCGACGAGTTCAAACCTCACTGGCTATAAAACTACATACCTTGTTGATTTAGACAGCAGGCTCAATTCGCCTCGCGATCACGAACGAGCCGCGCGCCTAACGTGACGGCATGAACCTGATCCTTGGCACGTCGGCTCCATTCGTTGGTTAGCCTTGCCTTGCAGCAGCATCGCGGCCTGGAGCCGCATAGGTGCCACACTCAACAGGCCAAGAGGTTTCGTACAATCCGCAACATTGATGCTGGAGACTATTCAGTACGCGATTCGCGCGGATAGTCATGCCACAACCACCGCAGCGAATCTGGAAAAATCGCGCGGCCGTGCAGGTAGTTGTGGAAGCCGGATCCCCAGCCATACCTATAGTCGTAGCCGGCATACTCCAGCGATCTGGCGAGGGTCTGGTTCGCCAGCCACCAGTTTCCAAAGCTCAAATCGAGATCGTTCGATCCGTCCTGGAGGATCACGCGAATGGGCTTCTTCGGCACCTGTCGAATCAGCGCTTCGTAATTGTGCCCGCCGCTCCGGAGGTTGTCGCCTGCGGCGATGTTCGTAAAGCTGCCGGCCCACGAGATCACTTTACTGAACTCGGTCGGGTGCTCCCACGCGACGGTGAACGCGCAAATGCCGCCGCTGCTAAAGCCGGCGATAGCCCGGCTTGTCGCGTCGTGGCGCAACTTCACCGTCTTTTCCACCTCGGGAAGAATTTCCTCCAGTAGGAACCGGGCGTACTGATCCGACAACGTGTCGTACTCGAAACTGCGATTGTCTCTCGGCACCTTCATTCCACCCGGTTCGATGAACACCCCGACGGTTACAGGCATGTCTTTCTTTGCAATCAGATTGTCGAAAACGGTCGGCGCCCAGGTTCTCGGCTCGTTGCCGTCCTGAAACACCATAACGGACGCAGGACTCTCCGCGCGATACTGCGCCGGCACGTAAATCCACCAATCACGCTTCGTGCCGTCGAAAATCTTGCTCTCCCACGGCGGCATCTGTTTGACGCTCCCTTTCTGCACACCGGGTTGCTCGCGGCTATCAGGATGCGTTTCCCACACTTCGAGTTGCGATCCGCCGAAGCGGCGATTACCACTCTCGTAGTGCCATGTGTAAGCCGTTCCACTCGAAAGCGTTTTGACGAGCGCATAGACTCCGGTCGTTCCCACCTGCACCATCAAATAGTTGGTGTTACCCGTGTCGTGAACGACCCTGTGAGCGGCGGCGTTGGGTGGGAGCGGATCGGCAAGCTCCAGCACCCAGGCGACGCTCAACTCATCGACCATTGGCGCGGCGCCTCGCACAAGCTCGTCCCGACCGCCGAAGGCACTCCGGATGCGATCGGCAAGACGCTTCGCCTCGGCACCTTGGGGATTGGCCGTCAGCGCGGCGGCCAGCGTCTTGGGGTCGAGAGCCGGATCGCCGGCAGGGCGTTGTTGAGCCGCACCCACAACACTGCACAGCAGTGCTCCTACAAGGGCGGCCGGCGAAAATTTCATGGTGTGGCTCCTATGAGGGGAGTCCCCCTCTGTCGAACAAGCACTGCCAGAACTCCATGTCCGGCTAACGTTCGCGCATCACTTGCGTGGCGCGGCGCAGAACAATGAATTAGCGGTTGGCATCGCATAGGTTTTCCTCCTGATAATACGCCCACTAGCTCCGGAGAGGGCGCCTCGGTCCATCCTCTCCTCCACCATGCCTTTCATATGTGAATCCCCTGTTGCCCCAAGCCCATACGCCAAACAGGCATACTTCTTGAGCCTCCACACAGCCCACTGCTGTCTGTCGAACAATCCTACTTCGCACTCACCGTGGCCACTTACCCCACAAGACTCTCGCCCTGGTCGATCACCTGCCGATTGATGTCGTGGCGTCGCCCAGCACCTCACTCGTCTCTCTCTGCAGATTCTTCGCTACCCTGTGGAGTTGCTGGCTTGTCCAGGCGGTTGCCTGATTGAGGAGGCAACAACGACCGGAGTGGATTCCCGCCTAAGACCGGCGAGGCAGAGAGATGACCTGCCCCCCTGTGCATCTGGCTCCCTCGGTCAAGACGTTCTCCGCCCATTGTTCTTGTCATGTTGCTTCAATTCAATGGCATCCCCGTTCGATTTCTCCTGCGGTTAACTCTCGAGGTTTGTAGCAACGACGGCATTGACCCGTAAGTGTTCCGTTCCGGCCATCTCCGCTCACGCGAAAGACAAGGACGTATCGAAGGCCCCTGCAATGATGACAGAGAAGACCTTCCAGATCGCGCAGGACTGGCAAACCTCCAATGTTCTGTTCTCTCCGTACATCGGGAAACTTCGCTGACCGTGTATGATTCATCTCTT
The DNA here is from genome assembly GCA_038200765.1 of Nitrospirales bacterium. GTDB lineage: Bacteria > Nitrospirota > Nitrospiria > Nitrospirales > Nitrospiraceae > Palsa-1315. Next base: position 4,680 of record JBBRRK010000182.1, on the reverse strand, counting down.
TCATGAACCCCCACTTTCTGAACGCGAATGTGGACAAGCTCTTCAGCCACACCTCAGCTGCTGCGCATAACGTTATAACGAATTGCAAGACTCAGTCCGCTCCAGTAAATCGAAATTTTCACATCGATCACTCAGAATGCGTCCAATGAATATAGACATGGATGTCTGTTGTCGCGAGTCAGATCAACGGGTAGAGACATCGCCAGACAAGCAGATTTATTGAATGCACCTGCGTGACGGGTTCAACACACGTTCCAGTCACACAAGGAGATTGGGGTGGAAAGAAACATTTTGTCCGTCTGGAACAAGATGTTTCACTGAACATCTCGTCCCACACTATGAAGGAATCACCCTACACCATGAAGGAATGCGCCGTGTTCGATTATTTCTTGACGACAATTTTGACTCGACCTTCGCGCCGCTGTACGTAGACACCGACACCCTTCGCCCGACGTTCAAGTGAGAGGTCAACGGCGGCATCTCCTATCCTGAGATTCTTTATTTCAATATGCTCCAGAAATGGCGGCAAGACCGGTTGCGAAAACGACAGGCGGGCCAGTGGGGCCTCAATTCGCAAACCGAGACAGGACTGAAGCAGCAGAAACACCGCAACCGAAGACCAAGTCTGAGGACTACAGGCCACCGGGTACAGCGTCGGGCCTTCACCCGGCCGGCGCGAGAATCCGCACCACAGTTCAGGCAACCGATGCAGATCGAGAAATCGGCTGGCATCGAAGAGACCGCTAAGAATCTTCAACGCGCCTTGTTTAAATCCGTAGGAGGCCATCCCGGCTGCAATGAGCGCATTATCGTGCGGCCAGACTGATCCGTTGTGGTACGACATGGGGTTAAAGCGGGCCTCCGTGGCGGCAACGGTTCGGACACCCCATCCGTTAAAAAAATCCTCGCTCACTAAGGTCTTGGCTGTTCTCATGCCATGCGCTTGATTGGCAATACCAGTCCAGAGGCAGTGGCCGACATTCGACGTCCTGACTCTACAGGGCTGCTTGAGCCCGTCCAAGGCCAAGGCATAGGACGAGAGATCGTTGCACCAGAAACTTCGCTCGAACTTAGCATGGAGCCTGGTCGCCTCTTTGAGGAGACGGCGGGCTTGGTCCGCATGGCCCAATGCTAGGGCTAATTGAGCCGCGCGTCGCTTGGCGGCAAACACATACCCTTGCACTTCACAGAGTGCGATGGATCCTTCCGCAGAGGTGCCATCTGCATGAAACACGGCATCCCATGAATCTTTCCATCCTTGATTGATGAGCCCTCCTTTCGATCGGCGGCTGTACTCCACGAAACCATCGCCATCGAGATCTCCCACACAATCAATCCACTGCAACGCCAGTTCGATATTTGGCCAGATGTGCTTGATGAAGACCCGATCACCTGTCCGTTCATAGTACGCTCCGGCCAACATGACGAACAGCGGCGTCGCGTCGACGCTGCCGTAGTAGCGGCCGTAGGGAATCTCGTTGAGCGCCGCCATCTCTCCCTTGCGTGTTTCATGCAAAATTTTCCCGATCTCTGCATCCCGCTCGGGGATAACCTCCTTCGCCTGGGTCGCCGCCAGATAAGCCAATACACCACGGGCGATGCTTGGATTGACCCATAGGAACTCGAATGCAGTAATGAGGCCGTCGCGTCCGAATGGGGTGCTGAACCAGGGGACACCGGCGTAGGGATATGGGCCGTCAGGAGTATCGGCGACCATCATGTGGAGGTCGGCAAACGAGCGGTTCAGCCAGGCGTTGAATTGCTCATTCGATGTCACAATGAGGCAATCATCGGTTTTCGCAGCGGAGCGTGCGCGTTCTTCTGCGACGAATGCGCCCTTATACGAGAGATTACTGCTGATTCGCTTGTCGATCTCACAGGAGATCGTCACCTCCCACTGGGCGGATTTCCCCGCCGGCAAGAGTGTGTCACAGTGGATCTCACCGGGATGGACTGCAGTCGGAGCTGGTGCACAGCGGACGGTAACCCACCGATCCACACAATCCAACCCCTCATACCCGAGGGACATTCCATCTTTAAACGTAATCGCCTCCAACCGTCGGCCTCGCCGGCTTCGCTTTGTCCCACGGACTTCGAACAGATCGGCAAAATCGGCCTCCACTGAGAAGGATAGCCGGACCGGAATGGGAAGGCGGCTATAGTTATGGACTCGAAGGCGTTCGAAACAGAGCCCTTGCCATAAGAACCGAGTCCGAGACAGGTGTAGTGCACCGCCCTCGATCTCTACCTGCCCGTCACGGGTCAGGGTGGGATTCGTGAGATCGACACTCAGCAAGACGTTATCTTCTTTAACGGTTGAACTGAGCAGCACTGGCCGCTCTCCATCGATGGCCAGCTCGAAACGGGACAGAAAGCGCGTGCCTCCGTGATAGAGTCCTTGCGAACCTGTTCTGAGAGAGTGAATGTCGCCGTTTCCATCGAACACACCGAACGTGTCACCCTGCTTCAGCACCTCAATGTGGTCATCGGTCAATGAGGAAGAGGTGATGACGATGCTACAGTGATCATTCCGACGATACACATTTTTCATGATGCCCCCTCACGGTATCGAATGGTCCGGCTCAACCGGCCTCCGAGGAGGGCCGTAAGAAGAAAGATCGTGCCAATGCCCGCTATTCCTGTCGATTCACCAAACCGCTCTGTCACTTGGCCGAATATGCTGATTCCACTGATGGCGGCCGTCATCGCACCTGTGCCATAGAGGCCTAGGACTCGTCCTACCATCATGCGAGGCGTCAATTCTTGCACCATACCCCAGGCGATTGGAGTAAACGCTCCCATCCCTCCTCCGATCACAATCATGAGGAGACTGACCAGGTAGAGGTCTTTAATCCAGACGAGTGCTACGATCGCGAGCCCACTCATCGCACTCGTCCAGAAAATGATGTTGACTCGGTCGGCGAGAGTCCATTCTGTATACCTCAGGAGCATGAGCGACATGAGGAGCAATCCGATTCCCAGGCAAGACCAGAGGTAGCCCACCTCGACCGGCCCCAGACCCAACAGCTTTCTCGCGAAGACAGGAAACAACGTCGACAACGCACTGGCACCGAATCCATAGCACCCCGCGGTCATGATCAGCAGCAGGATGATCCGTTGTTTGGTCACGACGAAGGCCAGCCCCTCGATAAAATCTTTCCACGCTGAACCATCGGATATCTTGGGCTCTCCAGCAGCCGGCTGCATGGCTCCCAGCCGCACAAACCCAAGACATAAGGCTGCCATAAAATACGTGGCTGCGTTCAGACACAGCACTTCCTGCGAACCGAACAGGGCAATCCCTATTCCGCTCACTGCTGGACCGAAAATGATACCCAGACTGGTCGTGCCCTGGAGAAGCGCATTCGCTGCTGTAAATTGCGCACGCGGAACGACCAGAGGCACCGACGATGTTAGCGCCGGACTGAACGCCGCCATCGCCACCGCGTCGAAGAGGACAAGGACATACAAGAGGTCGACCGTGAAGGTGTCGGTTGCAACAGCGCAGGGGATGATGCCCATCAGCACCGCCCGAAATACGTTCGATCCGATGAGGAAGAATTTTTTCGGCAACCGGTCCACATAGACGCCGATGAAGGGACCGAGCACGATCGGTGGAATCGTATGAATCAGTCCGATGATGGTGGTTTTCACCGGCGAGCCGGTAATCGAATACACGAACCAGAGGAGGGCAAGGTTCGAAATGCCGTCGCCAACTTGAGACACCAACTGACTGAGCCATATCAAACCGAAATCTCTCGTAAGGAGCAGAGGACGACGGATCACGACGGAGCCCTTTTCCTGTGCGACGTTGGGCGTAGAGGTGAGAGTCGTTGTGAGGATGGCCCAAGGTTTCACCCATCACTCTCGATCTTGACCTTATCCGTTTTCACCGCTTTCACCCCTGGAACCTGCCTGGCCGCTTCTACGGCTTCCAACACAATCACTTGGAATCGTACGGTGCCGCTGAGCGACACCACTCCCTGTTCAGTCTTCACGTCGAAATTGGCGGCCGTCACCGTGACACTTTTGGCAAATTGCTCTTTGACATGGCGGGTAATGACGTCGTCTTGTTTGTGCGCGATCACTTCCGACAATTCTTTGACCACCTCCAGCTTGTTCGCCACAGATTTCACGATCGGTACCGTGCTTGCAATTTCCGCTGCCGCGGCCTTTTCGGCATCCGTGGACACTTTCCCCAGCAGCGTGACCTCGTCCGACGCGGACTCCACTTCGATCTCGTACGGAAAGAGGCGGGGATCTCCCAGTAACGCGAGCTTGACCGTGAGAATCAGCGAAGACACGGCTTTCCTACCCGTACCCTCTTTCCCCTTCTCTGCCCCCTCTTCTCCCTCTCCCGTCTCTTTTTTCGTCTTGGGCTCATCACTCTTGAAGATCTGCGTATTAGGCTGAGCCGGCTTCGATTCCTGAGCAGGCGGCTCGGCGGGAGGGAGGTCATTCTGTGGCTTAGTAGGAGGAGGCTTGGAATCCGCCGTTTTGCTCTGATCGGCAGAAGACTGCGCTGATAGGATGATTCGCTCACCACTCTGAACGAGCATCGGATACGCGAGCTGACCTATGAGAAGGACATACACGCAGAGTGCCAGGAGGGCCGCTCCCTGTCCAAAACCAGTACGCATGACCCGGGACCATCTCACATCTCTCAGGTTCTTTTCCATC
>JBBRRK010000181.1:0-8297 GCA_038200765.1 Nitrospirales bacterium | reverse complement strand
ATCACCGTATTGTGTTTTACGACTTCCACGGCAGAAATGCCGTGGCCCCATTGAAGCATATATCATTTTGGGAGGGATCGGTGGCGTGATGCTGACTTCCACGGCAGAAATGCCGTGGCCCCATTGAAGCGGATAGTGATAAAGTGTTTTACGATATTCTATTTTAACTTCCACGGCAGAAATGCCGCAGTGGTCATAAAAATGTCAAGACTTGTAATCCTACATTGGAGAAAGAGCGGGTGAGGATTCACCTGTGTTTCTAACCCAAGCCCCCGCCTCATTGACAGTCGAGACTTACCCTTCTGATCGTCAAAAAAGCCACTAATCCTTTCCTTTGCGGATCGTCACGTGTTATTTCGATCGTAAGATGAGGAGGCAGTTATGAGACTCAGCGTCGATGAAGAGGCGGATGCATTGCATCTCCAATTGGTCGATGTGCCCGTGGAAGAGTCCGAAGAGGTCGCGCCCGGCGTGATTGTGGACTATGACAAGTCCAATCAAGTCGTCGGCATTGAGGTACTGTACCTCTCAACGCGACCACAGCCGGTGAACCTGATGGATTTTCAGTTTGAGACTCACCCCAAGAGACTCGCGTCGGCCGGCTGACTGGAGCTCGGTCTCTCTATGGACGCACAAGGGGAGATAGGAGTCGGGAAAGAGTAGGCAAGTCTTGCAACCCTGTCGCGTTCCTCGCGCCCGCTCGAAAGGGCGGGCGAGGATTGAAACTGTGGCAGATCGTGGTCCGAGGTGAGGACGATTGGTAGCGCCCGCTCGAAAGGGCGGGCGAGGATTTACCTGTGGCTCTATCGAAGGCTACCGCCTCGTTGACAGTCGGACTCACCCTTCGTGTCTCTGTGTCATCTATTCCTTCATTCCCTCAACCTGTGTAGAATGCCCAACAATTGATGACATGCGGATCTGTGTGACGATGCGCCGACGAGTGGCATCTCAGACATGAAGGGCGAAAATTTGCCCAAGGCTTCGATTTCGATGGAGCAGCAGGATATGGATCTGACTTGCTACAGATGAGCGCATGACTTACGATCTGACTGACCATGCCCGCGAAAGTCTACGAAAGCGTCCCACCATCCTTCTGGAGTGGATCGAGCGGGTTTTGCAACAGCCTGAGCGTGTGGAGCCTGACACTGTCGATGCAGAACTGGAGCATCGGCTTGGACGAATTCCAGAGTATGACGGGCGCGTGTTGCGCGTGATCGTCAAGAAAACCACCAATCCTTTGCGGATTGTCACGTGTTACTTCGATCGTAAGATGAGGAGGCAGTTATGAGACTCAGAGTCGATGAAGAGGCGGATGCGTTGCATCTCCAATTGGTCGATGTGCCGGTGGAAGAGTCTGAAGAGGTGGCGCCTGGAGTGATAGTGGATTATGACAAGGCCAATCAAGTCGTCGGCATTGAGGTGCTCTATCTTTCAAAACGACCACATCCAGTGAACCTCATGGATTTTCAGTTTGAGACTCACCCCAAAAGACTCGCGTCGGCCGGCTGACTGAAGCTCGGTCTCGGGCGAGGATTGAACCCTACGGCGATACTCCCTCATTGAGCGACTGTTGTGGTTGTCGTCCAGTTTGTGGCGGCGGATGATCCATGAGGTATGGGGAGGAGGACGAGAGGGGCAAGTTCTTCAGAGAAAATCCTTGAAGTGGTCGGGATCAATAGAGACCTGAGGCAGCTTGGTCATACGTTGACTTCAACGGTCCTCAGTTTCTTCAACCGTTTGAGATCCTCGATGCTTTCGAGATACGTCTTAATGGCGTCTTTAATGTTGTCCAAGGCTTCTTCTTCCGTGTCGCCTTGGGAGATGCAGCCCTTCAAGGTTGGGCAATACACCACATATCCCCCGGCTTCGGGATCTTGTTCCAGGACGATTGGATATTCCATATGAACCTCGCAGGTAGGACAATGAGCCGCAGCATACCAGAGTGCGGGAGAGATGTACGTAAACTTTGCAAGAGTATGAAGGACCCGCAAGGGTTCGCACGTATATCTGGCCAAGGCAATGCCTGGCTATTGCGCCATGTTGCCACGAACGATTATGAGCCATGCGGGGTATGCGTCAAGACGGTCGCCGTTTCGCTTTGGCCGTCGGTGGGGCGGTGAGGGGATCGTCGGGCCAGGAGTGTTTGGGGTAGCGGCCGCGAAGTTCTTTGCGCACCTCTTGGTAGGCGTGGGCCCAGAAGCTGGAGAGATCCTTCGTGATCTGGACGGGTTTGCGCGCCGGCGACAGGAGATGGAGCATGACCGGAATTGTTCCATTCACGAGACGAGGCGTCTCCTTGCACCCGAACATTTCTTGTAACCGCACAGCGAGGATGGGCAGATCAGGCGTGTCATATTCTACGCGGACGTTCGACCCGCTAGCGACGGTCATATGGGTAGGAGCCCATCGTTCGAGTTGGCGTGATTGTTCCCAGGAGAGCAGCGCGTGCAATGGCTGGGCGAGATCGAGCCGCGTGACGCGGTCGAGCGTCGTGAGCCCTGAGAGATAGGGGCCTAGCCAGTCGTCGAGCGTTTGTAGTAATGCCTCATCGGACAGATCGGGCCATCGTGATGCTTGCCCTTCAATTCGGCGGAGGAAGATCACTCTCGCCCGCCATTCACGAAGCTCCATGGTCCAAGCCAGCCTGTCGAGTCCTGCCCGACGAATCCCCTGTAACAAGGCCGTCGACATCATCGAAGGGTCTGGTTTCGAGAGTCCCTGCTCGGACACAATAAGCGAACCCAATCGGCGCTGTCTTGTCGCACGAACTGCCTGTGCTGTGTCATCCCATGAGACGTCATCCACGACTCGAATCTGGTCGGCATAGAGGGTTTCAATGTCTCGAAGCTGTACCGGGGCTGCCAAATCGATTCTGGCCCATTGCTGGCCGCCGTCCAGATCGGCAATGACCAGATAGTCTTGTGAGCCGAGCGGATCGGGGTTCGCAAAGAGGGCGCCACGGCCGTTGGCCATGAGGTAGCGTGCGTCATTTCCACGTTGACGTTGGGCGATGCGATCTGGATAGGCGAGTGCGAGCAAGAGCCCGACTTCGTCGAGGCGGTCTTGCCGATCGGAACGAGCTGATCGTGGAAGTTGTCGTTGCCAGAGGTCGGCGGTGCGCGTCACTCGCTGACAGGCCGCCCGGTCGACGGTCGCGCCGGCGGTATGATCGTGCTGTCCATGCAAGACATCCACACGCAGTCGTAGATCGGCATTGCGCCAGCCGGAGGGGCCGCGCAGAATATCTCGCTCGCTGAGCAGGGCTGCCAGTTCACAGGCCAAGCTGGTGAGTTGCCATGGCACAGCCTTCAGCAGCATGTGCGCAAGACGTGGATGCAGCGGCAGTTCGGCCATTTGTGTTCCATGAACGGTGATCTGTCCCTCTGCAGTGAGTGCACCGAGGCCTACGAGTAATTCCCTCGCCTGGGCCACGGCTCCGGGCGGTGGGGGAGTGAGCCAGGACAATTCGGTTGGATCGGCTGTGCCCCAGAGAGCCAATTCGAGCAGCAGTGGCGCCAGGTCGGCATCGAGCATTTCAGGCGGGCGACGAGGGGCGAGCGACTGGTGCTCTGCAGAGGTCCAGAGGCGAGCACAGACACCCGGTTCGAGCCGACCGGCCCGGCCACGACGTTGCTCGGCAGAATCCTGGGTGACGCGAATGGTCTCCAGTCTCGTGAGCCCCGATCGTGGATCGAAGCGAGGCACGCGCAGCAAGCCGGCATCGATGACGACGCGAATTCCGTCAATGGTCAAACTGGTTTCGGCAATCGAGGTGGCGAGCACGATCTTTCTTGTGCCAGGCTGAGCGGGTGCGATCGCGCGGTCTTGCGCCTCTTGCGGCAGGTCGCCGTGGAGGGGTGCGACGAGGATGTGCGAGCCCAAGTTGAGATCGAGAAGTTTTCGTTCAACGCGGCGGATTTCTGCCATGCCTGGCAGAAAGACCAAGAGACTGCCTTGGTCCTGCGCAAGCGACCGCCTGATTGATTGAACGACTGCGACATCGAGATGGCCGGAGAGCGGCTGCTCAAGATACCGGGTCTCTACCGGAAACATCTTGCCTTCGGAGGTAATGACGGGTGCATGGCCCAGGAGATTCGAGACCGGCCCACAATCCAACGTCGCCGACATCACGAGGAGGCGGAGATCCGGGCGAAAAATCCGTTGCGCTTCGAGACAGAGGGCCAAGCCTGTATCGGCCTGCAGGCTTCGTTCGTGAAACTCATCGAAGAGGACGATCGCATAGGCGCTGAGTGCAGGATCGTGCTGGAGCAGGCGGCTGAGAATCCCTTCTGTGACCACTTCGATTCTGGTCTTGGGTCCCACCTTGGTATCGAGTTTCATACGATAGCCGACTGTTTCGCCGACCGATTCACCCAGCATGAAGGCCATGCGATGGGCCGCAGCGCGCGTGGCGAGACGCCGCGGCTCTAACATGAGCAGCCTCTTTCCTTCGAGCCACGGTGCATCGAGCAAGGCCGGCGGCACCAACGTCGTTTTTCCCGCGCCAGGCGCAGCAGTCAGCAGCGCATTCCGTCCCTCCGTCAGCGTACGACGAAGAGTTGGTAACACGTCTTCTATTGGGAGCCTGGACATGATAGGGTCGAGGGTCATACGTATGGAACTTTAGCAGACTTGCGGTACGTGAGAAAAGAAAATGGACGCAGGGCCGACTGAGAGAAACTGTTCCCCGGACGCCATCTCTTCTCAGTAAGAGTACCGTACGATGATGATGGTTCAGGGACAGTCCGATTAGCAGGTACGCACATTCATTTCACAAAGGCCATCGAGGCATTCTATGAAACATGATCCGACTCACCCATCGGCGGACAGGCCGGTGAAGGGATTTTCTCCGGGTTTCGCAGCGCTGGGCCTTGAAGCGGCCCTGCTGACCACGCTCGACACGCTGGGCTATGAAGAGCCCACGCCGATCCAGCGGGAGGCGATCCCTCCGTTGTTGGCGGGCCGCGATCTCTTGGGCCAAGCGGCAACCGGGACCGGCAAGACCGCAGCCTTCACGCTTCCGCTACTCCAGCGCATCGCCCACTCAGCGCGGCGCTGTCCCTCCGCGCTGATCCTGGTGCCGACCAGAGAGTTGGCCATACAGGTCGGCGAAGCTGTCACGCGCTATGGCAAAGAATTGAAAATCTCCGTCCTTCCGATTTATGGAGGACAGGCCATCGGTCCACAGCTCCATGCACTCAGGCGCGGTGTCGATGTCATCGTGGCAACACCTGGACGGGCGCTGGACCATATCCGCCGAAAAACCCTGCAGCTCAAGACGATTCAAATGGTCGTGCTGGACGAAGCCGATGAGATGCTCGACATGGGGTTTGCCGAAGACCTGGACGCCATTCTGGAACAGACACCCAAAGAGCGGCAGACGGCATTGTTCTCCGCCACCATGCCGATCCGGATCGCCGCCATTGCCAAACGTCATCTGAAGGATCCGGTCGAAATCAAGATTGCCAAGGAGCCGCTCAAGGCGGGCGCCGCGCCGCGTGTGCACCAAACGGCCTACATCGTCGCGAGGCCGCACAAAGAGGCGGCACTGGCTCGTATTTTGGATATGGAAGCGCCGAAGTCGGCCCTCGTGTTCTGCCGTACGCGCATCGAAGTCGATGAACTGACCGCGATGTTGATAGGCCGTGGGCACAAGGCCGAGGCGATCCATGGCGGGATGAATCAACCTCAGCGCGATCGCGTGATGAATTCGTTCCGAGGTGGACAGACAGAACTGCTCGTGGCCACAGATGTGGCGGCACGTGGATTGGATATTCCTTCCGTGTCGCATGTGGTGAACTACGATTTACCAACGTCTCCGGAAGGCTATGTCCACCGGATCGGACGGACCGGGCGGGCCGGACGTGAGGGGGCGGCGATCACCGTCATCGACCCGCGCGAGCAGCGGCTGTTGTGGAACATCGAGCAGCTGACAAAAGCTAAAATTGTCGTGACGCCGGTGCCGACCGTCGCCGATCTTCGCACGAAGCGGCTTGCACGAACCAAGGGCGCGATTGAAGAGGTGCTCGCGGCCGGCGACCTGGATCTGTTTCGGGCCGTGACAGCGGGACTTGCTGATCAGGGAGATCCCCTGGAGGTGGCAGCGGCAGCCATGAAACTGGTCTTTCGCATGCAGGGTGGGGAGCGGAAGGAAATTGATATTCCTTCGGTGTCAAGCAGGCAGCCGGAGCGACCATCGATGGCGCGCCGTCCCATGGGAGATCCTCGTGGGAGGGCGAGTGGCGCGATGCCGAGAGAGGGACAGGGCAGACCGTTCAACCAGACTGGTCGTGGCGGGCGAACGGCGGGGATGGCGCAGGTCTATATCGGTGCAGGCCGAGAGGCAGGGATTAGGCCGGGCGACCTCGTTGGGGCGATTGCCAACGAGGCCGGACTCAATTCGAATGTGATCGGCGCGGTCGAAGTCATGGACCGATTCTCACTGGTGGAAGTGCCGGAAGTGTTGGCTCGGCAGATCATTGAGACTCTCAGCCGAACCAGAATCAAAGGACAGAAGATGGCGGTGCGATTGTTTCTGGAGCAGCCAAGAGGAGGGAGGTAGCTAACGGTCCCCTATGCTCGCGCAACGCGCGGCTTAAGAAAGCCCTCGTTGGACGCGCGCAGTGGGGGACCATTAGCCACCTCCTGTTAAGAAAACGAGCGAGCTTGGATGGATCATTTACGATGCGCGCAGTCAAGGGCAGCCTGGCTACGCCCTCTTTCAGAGTCAGGTGAGGAACGCGCGCAGTGGGGGACCATCAGCCACCTCTTTTGAAAAAAACAAGGAAGGCTGGAAGGACGATCGAACAGATGGTCCATTGCGTGAAATATTGAATCAGGAGGAGGTGACGGGCGAAAAGCAGTTGTTACAAGTAGTCAGTAGCAATCCACGATATCCTCTTCCTGTCGGGTCATCGCGTATCCATCCTACGCAATCAGTCCCCATTTTTAACACATCCCATGGAGGAAAATGGAAGAAGAAGTCATAAGCGGCAGCCAAGCCAATTCCGTCCTGCGGCTTATGAGCCTGATGTTCAGAGCCCATCCTTGGCATGGGGTCCCCATCGGAGACCAGGCCCCTGAGGTGGTGACGGCGTATATTGAAATCGTGCCGACCGACACGGTGAAATACGAAATCGATAAGGTAAGCGGTTTTCTCAAGGTGGATCGCCCGCAGCGATTCTCGAATTATTGTCCCGTCTATTACGGACTGGTTCCGCAAACCCACTGCGGTGACGGCGTTGCGGCCTTGTTTTCCGCACGGGCCAAGCGCACGGGTGTCGTGGGGGATGGCGATCCACTCGATATCTGTGTCCTCACGGAGAAGACAATTCCGCACAGCGACATTCTTCTCACGGCCCTGCCCATCGGTGGCCTCAGCATGGCGGACGGTGGCGAAGCGGACGACAAGATCATTGCCGTCATGAAAGACGATGCGACCTATGGAGGCTATACCGATATCAGTCAGGTTCCGCTGGCCCTCCTCGATCGCTTGCAGCACTATTTCCTGACCTATAAGAGTGCGCCTGGCAGCATCCACGATAAAGTCGAAATTACGAGTATCTATGGCCGTGAGGAAGCCTTGGAGGTAATCCGCACCAGCCATCGGGATTACAAGGCGAAATTCCCTGAATTAGAAATGCGGTGGGGGAATGGAAAGGCCTAGCCAGCTGTCCTTCTTGCTTGCTCGCAGAACGCGCAGGGTGACGCGGTGCTCGTTCGATGCACGCAGTACAGGCCAGCCGGGCTGCACCTTCCTTGAGAGGGTGGGAGGAAATGTGCGATGAGATCTGCTTCTGTGCAAGATAGAAAGATGACACGATGGGACAAATAAAATTGCGGCTTGCCATGGTCGCTCTCGGTCTATTCCTTCTTGCTCCCTGGCCGAGTCAGGCGGAGGAGATTCGCTTGAACAGCATCGGGGTACGTGGGGGAGTCAGTGGGAGCTCTCCCATCGGAGAGAAGGAGACAGAATACTTTCAGGAGTATGACGTAATGGCGGACTGGTCAATGCCCTGGGGCTGGTACTCCGAGTCGGGCTGGGGCGTCGGCACACGATTGATGGGGAGTGTCGGTGCTGTGACGGCAGCGGGGGATACGGCATTCATCAGCACCGTAGTTCCAGGGGTGGTGTTCGAGAAGAAAGACGGGTGGCTTTCGATAGAGGTCGGAGGGGGAGGCGCACTCCTCAGCCAACACCACTTTGCACATCAGAACATGGGGGGCACGTTCCAGTTTGTATGGGATATGGCGGCGAGGGCGAAGGTCTATGGTGGACTTGGTGTGGGCTATTGGTT
>JBBRRK010000180.1:0-8302 GCA_038200765.1 Nitrospirales bacterium | reverse complement strand
GTCGGACATGATATTCCCGCTCCAGAAAATACGCGATCTTCTGCCCACAGCAATCGTGTTCGCGGACCCGTAACTCCCAAATCAGCCGCTTGATCGTCGCCGAGACCTGGCGCGCCCGTCGGGGCCCCTTCTTCGCCTGCGCATGGCGATCGAGAAAGCCCGCGAGCCCATCGCTCACCATGCCCTTCAGCCAGAGCCCGATGGTCTCCCGATGTCGTCCCAGATGCGCCGCAATCTTCGTGTGACTCAGGCCTTGTTCGGCGAGCTCAGAGGCCAGCGTCATTTGTGTGAGAGTCTGCATGTCCATAGGGTACTATGGACTGTCGGATATTTACGGCAACATTGCGGGAATCACAGGCCTGTTGATCCGCCGCAGATGCGCCCCAGCGCGACAGACTTTCCTCAAGTGTGCCGCGTTCACGGCGGTGATCAGCGATGAGCGACCCGACGCACCCAGTGCCATGCGCCTGGTGAAACAGACCGATCGAGGCTAGCGAATGACCTCCAAAAGGCCCCATCAAACGTCCGTCACAACGTCGGGCTCCATTCCTCGGAAAATCCTTGGCCCTCCTGGCCCCAACCACCAGCCCATCGATATCTGTCCGCAACAAATCCTGTACTCTCTCTCCGATAAGCGACGCAATACCGACATCCGTCTTGCATAAGCGGCCGGCACGATCATCGTAAAAAGATCCTCACGACTGGGATCTTTGACGTTTCAAAATCCACCCCGAGGAGCCTGGCTGCACTGTTTCGCAAGGAAGAAATCACGCCTCGACAATCAATGCTGATATTCCTGCATCAGCCAGTTGCTCCATCCATAGCCCAGCATCAGGAATCGTGAGCCTGCCTGCGTTCGTCAGCCAAAGCGCAATCTCCCGCCCATCCAACAAGAAACGATGAGCCGAAACTTTGACAAAAGATGTCCAGTCGATTGAGCGCGTGAAACTCGTAGCTGGCAGCGAGCGTGGTGGATCGCGGTGCCACTCTGACCATGGCAGGATAGGCGGACTCAGGAAGCCGCGTCTGAGCGTCCTGTGTTGGATCGATACCCGACGCGGCAGGAGGCGTAGAAGGAGGGAACCGCGGCGCCAGAGTCGCGCACCCCAGAGGCAATCCCTCTCACACCATCCGGCCAACGATGAACGGGAACAGGCACAGCCGTCCACGCCTGCCGACAGGCGTCCCTATCCGACCAGTTCCATTTCTGGAAAGAAATATCCAATCTCGAACTTTGCGGTCTCCGGCGAATCAGATCCATGCACGGCATTAAATTCGATGTTTGCCCCATGGGCCTTGCGAATCGTACCGGCCTCCGCCTTGGCCGGATCGGTCGCACCCATCAGCTCACGGTTCTTCTTGATCGCATTGTCGCCTTGCAGCACCAGCACCACGACTGGACCGGACACCATGAACGTGCAGAGGCTATCGAAAAACGGACGGGCCTTATGAACCGCATAAAATCCCTCGGCCGTCGATTGTGAAAACTGCATCATGCGTATGGCCACTGGCTTCAGACCGGCTTTTTCATAACGGGCAATAATATCACCAATGGCATTCTTCTTCACCGCATCTGGCTTGATGATGGCTAATGTTCGTTCACTCATGGGCTTTGAGATTCCTCCAGACAGTTAAAGGCTCGATTGAACAGCGCTGGCGCATTATAAGTGCCTAAAAATGGGCTTGCAAGGGTCGGAGAAGGTGAGGGACAAGAGGCACCACGTGCGACTGTGCGGGGCAGAGCTTGGTCTAAAGCGGTGCCCCCCTCGCCACTTTCGCGCGTGCTTCGATGGCTTGCCCCGTTCTTCAATGTGAGCGATGTTCGAGATGGGCATCGAGCAGGCGGTGAATCATCCGCTGAAACACATCAGCCTTGGGCCAGGCAATTGGACAGCTTGCGGACCGAAGAGTATGATGATTCGGCATATGATCCGGTGGTCACGCTGCATCATACTGATAGGGAGAACCAGGCCATGGCTTCGGTATTTTCCTACTACCCCGCCTTCTTCCCCTACTCCAGCGATCCTCATGGCCAGCTGACTCAATCGACCCGCGTAAGTCACGACCTCCACTGCCCAGACTATATTCCAAACCTGAGTATGATGGTCGAATTGATCCGCCTGTTCACAGACATGATTGTTCAGTGTCATATCCAGTCCATCTTATCCCTTCATGGAACCGCGGCGAATGACGCCGACGTGTCCACGAGGAAACTAAGGAGGTTTCTATGACATCCCCCAACAAGTTGCGACGGGGAGCTCTTATGCTGGTGTTCGGGATGAGCGTCACCGGCTTCGTCGGGCCAAGCAGCGCGGCGACTGAAGAGACGGCATTTAATCTGCCCGTAGAAACGGTGGCGGACTATTTGTACGCCTTGATTGAAGCGGATCGTGAGGTGTACACCAAGCACGTCGTTGAACGGATGGAGAGCAAAGGGGTGGTTGTGGCCTCGGAGAACTGGGAGGAGAAAAATACCCTGCCTCTTCCGGCTCAATTCCTGATGGAGTCTGGCCGCGTCGTGGCAAGAAAAGGCCTCGGCATACGGTATCGATTGATCAGCCTTTGGCCGATCAACAAGCGCAATGGCGCCTCAAGCGAGTTTGAGAAGATAGGCTTGGGAACGATCCTCACTCATCCGACCAAACCCTATACCGGTTTTGTGAAGGAAGGCGGAGCTCGTTACTTCCAAGCCGTCTATCCGGATCTTGCTGTAGCTCAAGCCTGCATCGGATGTCATAATTCCCATCCGGATAGCCCTAAACGGGACTTCAAGATCAATGATGTCATGGGGGGGCTGGTGATCAGCATTCCACTGCAATAGATTTAACTACTGTTAGGGGAGCCTATCGTGTCGATGACCGAACCATCTTGCAGGCCGACCACAAGGTGTGCGCGTCTTGCCATCCCAGAGATGCACGGGAATTGTCATTGACGCGCAGCGCTAACCATAGCGGGACAGGCACTCACACGCGAGTCTGTTCGACCCGCTTCAAGTGATGGGGCGAGCCTGCGTTGTTTACGAGAGGCCGTGAAGAAACCGCGAGACTGGCGTGCGGAGCCATGAACCAAGCGGCGAGTCAGCCGACGGTCAGGTTTGTCGCACCGACCTATCAGCGATTCCAGTAGAAGCCTTCGTGAATGATGCGGGGCGAGTCGCCTCATTTATTGATTGGAGCCAGCGACTGTCCGTTCTCCGACATACACTTCCAAAACTTAAATCTCTCCCTATCTATGCCGACCGTGTTGACGATGCCTCCTGTCACATTCGCACCGAAGTGACCACCCAGCACTTCTCTCCCCACAGTCGTGATACAGAGATCAACCATACGTTCAAGTTCACGCCGTTGTGTGTCTGATGGGTTTGGAACGAAGGGCACCGTGTTGAAAGATTTTTTATCTGGAGCCTCGGTGATGGATGGCGCTGCAGCCCTCACCATCGCCGAGCTGAACACCACGCACATCAATGCAGCAATCGAGAAGAACAGAATACGGTGAGATGTTGTCACCTTACATGGGCCTCCCCGACATGCCCCAATCGCTGATCATCGTACTGGCCCGTGACACATCTTTCGCGAGCCGTGCGTATGACCAGCAGAGGCTATGGTTTCTTTGCGCACCGGAACCCGGGGAAGTAGAGACTACGGAACGATGGGGGATCCCAGAACCGATCCGATGATCGAAGATTTTTCGCACTGCTATTCCAGGCTCCACCACGGATTACTTTGAACGCGCCTGTTGGCAGTCCATCCGGATTCTGTTGCGGACTGTTCTTATAATAGTCGGTGTCATACCAGTCGCTGACCCACTCCGAGACATTCCCGGCCATGTCATAAAGACCATAGGGACTCTTGCCATCTTCAAACGTACCCACCGGCGTTGATGCTCCATAGTTGTGCGACCCCGCTTTCCCATAGTTCGCGTGGCGCGGCGTCGGGGGATCGTTACCCCATGGATAGAGACGCCCGTCAGTTCCCCTTGCCGCCTTCTCCCACTCTGCCTCAGTCGGCAAACGTTTGCCGGCCCATTTGCAGTAGGCAGCCGCATCCGCCCAATCCACGTTCGAGACCGGCCGCTTATTATTTGTCAATTGGTTCATCCTCTTCCAGTCCAACGGCGCGCGGGCTTCTCCTGACCGCAGAAATTCCTCATACTGCCCCATCGTGACTTCGTACACATCGATGGAAAAGGCATTCACCTGGACCTTGTGCGCTGGTTGTTCATCTGCATCACCATCCTGACTCCCCATCGTAAATTCTCCCGCCGGTATCACCACCATCGAGCCCAACGGCGGTTTCGATACCATCGGCTTCTCCTGGCTCTGTTTTTGCTCGGTGACCGACTCTTTAGCCCCCTTCGCATCGGGTGGCGCGGCCATCGCCGGATATGCCGCGAGCCCAAGCAATGCAACCAGTACAAGTATCGTTCTCATGAACCGCCTCCGCTTTCTACTGAAGACACCATGACACCCTCCCCTCGCATAGTCCAATGGGCGAGAACTATAATGCCCGCACCCCAGAAAAACAACCGGGTAAGGTCCCAGAGTTCCCCCAAGTAGCCCACATGATGAGAGCCCCTCCCCCATACGATGGAAGAGGGATCGCGACGCATGACGCATTGTGAAGAAAAAATACGAGCGAAGAAGCCAACAGCCAGAGACTATTAACTTTTCGCGCACCGGAACCCGTTGAGTCCCTGGTCCATCGGCGAAATGAGACTCCGATTCGCAGAACGCAGGGCCCGAGGATTGCTTTTCCACGCACCGCCGCGGATCGTCCTGGTCCCGCCCGTCGACGGCCCTGTCGGATTCTTCGATGGGCTGACTTTATAATATCTATACGCGTAGAAATCACTGACCCATTCCCAGACATTCCCGGCCATATCATAGATGCCATAGGGACTCTTGCCCGCTTCGAACGAGCCCACCGGCGCCAATACCGCGTGATTATTCCACTCCGATTTCCCAAAGTTCGCATGAAGCGGCGTCGGAGCCTCGTTGCCCCACGGATAGACGCGGCCATCTGTCCCCCGCGCCGCCTTCTCCCACTCCGCCTCTGTCGGCAGACGCTTACCGGCCCATTTGCAGAAAGCGGAAGCATCTGTCGAATCCACATTCGCAATCGGACGCTTCTGATTCGCCGGCTGGTTCATCGTCTTCCAGTCATCAGGTGGAATGATCCCTTTCGCTTGCAGAAACGCGGCATACTGCCCCACCGTCACTTCATACACATCCATGGAAAACGAATCCACATGGACCTTGTGCTCCGGTTGTTCGTCTGAATCTCCTGCTGCACTTCCCATCGTGAACTCTCCCGCCGGCACCACCACCATCGCCCCCTCTGGCGGTTTAACCGCCGCAGGCGTCTCCTGACTCGTTTTCTGCCCTGTCTCTAATTCCTCCCCTCCCTTCTCGACGGGTGGGGCGGCCATCGCCGGATCAACCGCAAGCCCAAGCACCGCAACGAGTACAAGCATCGTCCTCATGAACCGCCTCCGCATTCTGTTGAAGAAACCATGCCACCCTGCCCTCACAGAGCCTAATAGGCGTAAACTATAAAGCCTCGCGCCTTCGAAAAACAACCGCATAGAGTTGCCCTGTCACGCAGAGTGCCGAGCACGCCTACCAACCGGTCTGATTTATACGGTCGAGTCGTCCTGGTCATCGTCAATCTCGGTCAATCCCACCTATATGCGATGGGGACGCCAACCATGACCGCGCCGTGACCTGCCCCCCTCTGTTAGGTCTCAACGCTCGGCTACAATCTCGAATCACGCTGTGCCTTCTTTCGATGACTCCACAGTGATCCATTCTGGTCTACACACACGCTGCGCATTCTCATCAGCGTCTACACCAAAGACTTTCCTTATCGGCTGCAGACTATCCATCCAACCTCGCCAGGCAGTCTCAGCCATATGTTATGGGCAAGTCTACTGAAACGTTGAAGGTTTCTTGGGCGAGAGCGAGAACCTCGACTCGAGAACCGATAGGAGCCCCGCAAGGAGGTGTATGAATAGGAAGGGGACGAACTACGCACAATGGTAGGAAGAATAGTTATAGATGTGTGATTCGCACACATCACTTCAACGAACTAAGGCAAGAAACTCCGATGTGCAAGCGGCGTCTCTGCGTACAGCTCTACCGGCAAACACGTGATGCGAAGCTGGTGTATCGGCGGTGCGGGATCTCCCCTCCCACGCTCCGGAAGTGAGTACAACGATTTGATGAGGCGGGGGAGGCCGGTCTCCTCAATTGCAGTCGTCGCCCCTTGCGGCCATCCAATCAGCGCACGACGACCAGTACGCCGGCATTCTTGAAGCGCATGTT
The DNA here is from genome assembly GCA_038200765.1 of Nitrospirales bacterium. Lineage (GTDB taxonomy): Bacteria > Nitrospirota > Nitrospiria > Nitrospirales > Nitrospiraceae > Palsa-1315. The sequence goes on along the minus strand of JBBRRK010000180.1, from coordinate 1,980 downwards.
GGAGGAGAGGCCATTTCCCGTACAGCGGGTTCAGACCGCCCGGGGCCGTGAATTCTTCCCAGTGTCGGTCCAACAGCGGTTGAGGGACCAGTGCATCAAACTCCGTCCCATCAAGCCCGCCTCACCGCACCTGAATGGCGAAGTAGAGCGCACTCAAAAGATCGATCGCGAAAAACTCTGTGCGGTCGCTGATCCGCACAGCCCTAAACTGACATTGCGGCTAGCCGAGTGACGACACTATGACAACTAGGATCGGCCTCACAGATCGTTGAATGGCCAGAAACCCTTCGAGATGTAATACACAAAGAGCGAAGACGCGCGACATCTGACCGCCACAACGTGAACAGATATCTACGAATCACACATTGTATTGTAGGGTGAGTGCTCGCTTCTCGTTAGAGCCCGCGACCTCCTTTTCCGCTACTCGTACGGCCATTGACCCCGGCTTTAGCCTGATTCCTCCACCGTACCGCATCTCTCCGGAGATATTCTCAGCGCCAACTCCATTTGAATTGAGTCTGCCTCACATCCTCTTCAAACCGATTCAGCGCACTACACTGCGGTCTCGAAGCTCTGCACTGTTTCTACGAAGCCTCCCTCCAAAATGAGTCATGGTCTCCGCAGTCCCGTCTTCACTTCTCATGCATCGGCTTCTCACCCTTCGAGCACTACGGAGACAAAAATGGAGATAGGCATGGGAAGACTCCCTACCCACAGGACCTGCTTCACGTATGGGCCTTGTGAGGCGATCGTCATCCAAGGGACCGTTTCCGCAGATAAAATCGCTTCTTGCACAGAGTGCAACGCCATGGAAACAGGCCTAACAGTCGACGGAGGAAGTCCCTCGTGCCATGCCGCACGGACCGGTGCCAGTCCACTGAAGAACAGTAGGGGCAACTCATCCCCTTACTCCTCGGTGCCCAATAGGGCACCCTCTCGTGAATATCTACTGGGGTCATGGTGGGTTGTCCACAGGTTAACTAAAAAATGGCTTCGCACATGCTAGTGAGCCTCGCTGTGGTCCGATCCATGTGAACACCTTGTCGGAGGCGTCGTTCCCATTGTCCTCCACCGTTTGAAACTGGTGCTGAGCCTGGCAAAGAGTTGCCTCATGAACAACCCTCATCAATCCTCTGCCTGTTCTTGCTCCCAGGCTTCGTTACCGCCTACCGATTCTTATCAAAACACCTGACGTCTTGGAACTAGGGAACTCCCTGGTTTCACTCGAATACATTAAGCCAGCCGACGCCGACAAGGTTAGTCTCGCCCTGCTCACCAGCCTGTGCCGCGCGCAACTGTTTGGGATCCGCTGGGAGCACATCTACTGGCAGCAAGCGTCCCTGGCGCTGCCGACGATCAAACGGCATCGCGCGCGCGTTCTGCCGTTCCCCCTGGAAGGTCTGGCGATTCTTCGACGCCAATTGTGGGGTGCCGGTCGACCCACGAGCGGCTGGATCTTTCCTCATGCCACCAAGCTCGACTTGCCGCAGGACTCAGGATCCTGGTACAAGTACCGCTTGAAGGCCGCTCTCACACAAGCAGGCTTAACCGGCAAGGGCCTCAAATTCCATTCGACGAGGCATGCCTTTGCCATCAGATTTTTAGAGAGGGAGGCACCTGCGGCAATTACAGAAGGCGGGCAGCTGGTCGAACCTTGGTCAGGTGGAGATCTATACGCAGATGCAAGACGAAGGACTGCGCGACGCCATGAATCAGGGAGCGTCTATCGGCGCACACTACCGAAAACTACCATAATCAAAACTGTCTATTTTGAATAAGAACCATAAGTGATTGATTTATAACGCCAGGGCTGGCGTAGCTCAATGGCAGAGCAGCGGTTTTGTAAACCGCAGGTTGGAGGTTCAATTCCTCTCGCCAGCTCCATCACTTTTAGTGTTGTGAAGGTTCCGAAATGTTAGCAGGTAACGGAGGGTCTACGAATCTAGGGTCGGCTCCCTCTCATGTTTCCTCACTCGTGGT